>QEVI01000361.1 GCA_003576855.1 Planctomycetota bacterium | reverse complement strand
GTTGGTTTTCTCACCGCTCCGGCGGCTCGTTGAGCCGCGGCTGATGGGGGCGGAGGTCTAACGATTCATCCAGTACATTACCAGGGCGAAGATCAGCAGCAGCGCCCCGACAGTCTCCAGGGCGAACCGCCGACGCCGCTCCATAAACTCGGCGGCGGCCCGCTCATCTAGCCAGAACTCCGTCGCGCCGGCACGCACAAAGACGCCGGCGGCGACCAGGCGGCGAAAGATCCACGAATCGCGCTGACCAAGCTGCTCGAGCGACGAAGCGCGCTGCGGCGACGTGGCCTCGGCGGCCGTGAAGGCGCTGATGTATCGGTTTTGACGAACAGCAATGGCGGCGCCCATGCAATGTCCTCCAATCTTCACGCCTCCTAAGCAGTTCGCCGCCGCTGCATGAATCTTGAAGCGGTGCGGCAACCCGCGTGTAAAGCCGCGGCTTAACAAGCCGCCGGAGCGGCTGTGGGCGACGTTGTATCTCTCGCCGCTCCGGCGGCTCGTTGAGCCGCGGCTACTTGGCGGCGGCGACGAGGAAGCGCGGGTCGAGGGCCTCAAACCGCAGCCGCTGGAGCTGATCGGCGCCGCGGGAGACGTTCAGCATCCAGACATTCACCTCCGAGGTGAGCGCGGCCAAGGCCGTGCGAACTTCGTGCAGGGCCTCGATGCTGGCGATGCTGGCCACCAGCCGGCCCGCGGGCTTGAGCCGCGCAAAGGCCAGTTCGGCCAGGCGGACAATCTCGCGGCCGCTCCCTTCCATGAACACGGCGTCAGGGTCCGGCAGGTCGGCCCACACTTCGGGCGCCCTGCCGGTCACGGGCGTGACGTTGCGGACGCCGAAGCGATCTGCGTTCTCGCGAATCAACTCCGCGTCTTCGATGTCTTGCTCGATGGCGTAAACCTGGCCCGCCGGGACAAGCTGCGCCGCCTCGACGCTCACCGAACCGCTGCCGGCGCCCACGTCCCACACGACGCTGTGCGGGCCGAGGGCCATTTGAGCCAGCGCCACGGCCCGGACTTCCGCCGTGGTGAGCAGGCCTTGCTTCGGCTTCGATTGGATGAACGTTTCGTCCGGATTGCCGAACAGGCTCCGCACGGAGGGATCGCGCGGTCGGTCCGGGACGTCGGCCGACCGCAGGAGGATCATCACGTTGAGCAGGTCGAACTGCTGGCCGGCGATTTCGGCCAGCGTGCCGCGCGTGACCCGCTCGTTGCGGGCGCCCAGGTTCTCGCACACGTAGGCCGTGAAGTAGTCGATGCGGCGCTTCAGCAGGGCGGCGGCGATCTGGTCCGGCCCGTGCTCTTCGGTGGTAAACAGGCCGGCCTTTTCGGCCGTGCGAATCCGCTCGACGACGGCTTCGAGGGGATGGTTGGCGAGGTTGATCAGCGAGGCGTCGTCCCAGCTTTCTTTCACGCGCGCAAAAGCGAGCTGCATGCTGCTGACGTGCGGAATGATCTCGCAGCGATCCTGGCCGACGCGCTGGCAGAGGAATCGGGCGAGGCCATAGAACAGCGGGTCGCCGGATACGAGCACCGCCACCTGGCCGCGCTGGTCGGCGATGCGCTGGGCGGCGGCTTCGACGTCGGCGCCGAGGACGAGTCGCTCGGCGCCGCTGGCGGGAACGAGCGCGAGGACCCGTTCATTGCCGACCAGCAGCCGCGCGTCCTCAATTAGGCGGCGGACCGAGTCGGTCAGCCCGTCGAGGCCGTCGTCGCCAATGCCGATGATCGAAACGTTTGCCGAGGGCACGGGAAGTAGCGGACGCAGTTAACCCCGACCTAGCTAGGTCGGGGCTGGTGAACGTTAGTTAATTCTGAACGAACGTTAAGCGATGCCGCTTCGATGTTCAACTCCACTAGCCTACCGCCTCCCGCCTCTCGTCTCCAGCCTCCGCCCTCCAGCCTCCCTACGCCACGTAGCACCGCAACGAGTGGTGAATAAGCTTGACCCTGCCGCCAGCCGGCAACGGCGGACCGAGGGATTCGGGATAGACGTCGCCCGGCGACTCGGCGGCGGTATCCACGAACAGCCGCCACGGCAGGCGCCGAATCGCCTGCGGAATAACGAACTCCTGGGAGTCGCCGCCGGCGTGGAGCATCATCAGCACGTATCGAGCGGCGGGGTCTTTCAATCCGGCCGTGCCCAAGACGCACGTCAGGCTCCGCAGCGGCGAGTTCCAATTGACGGCTTGCCCGTCAGGGCCGAACCAGCTTACGTCCGGCAACCCTCCGTCGGGGCCCTGCCCGGTCAGGAAGCTCGACCGGCGGACGTTCGGCTGGGCCTTGCGGAAGGCGATAAGCGCCTGCGTAAAGCGGAGCATTTCCGCGTTTTTTTCCAGAAGGGTCCAATCGAACCAACTCGTGGGATTGTCCTGGCAATAGGCGTTGTTGTTGCCGCGTTGGGTGCGGAGCACTTCGTCGCCGGCGACGATCATCGGGGTCCCTTGGCTCAGTAGGAGCGAGGCCATGAAGTTCTTGGCCTGCCGCCGGCGGAGCTCGACGATGTGCTTGCGGCGCGTAGGGCCTTCGACGCCGTAGTTGGCGCTGTTGTTATTGTTCTCGCCGTCGCGGTTATCCTCGCCGTTGGCTTGGTTGTGCTTCTGCTCGTAGCTCACCAGGTCGTTGAGCGTATACCCGTCGTGCGAGGTGATGAAGTTGATGCTGTGGTACGGATGCCGTCCGCTGGGCTGGTAGAGGTCGCTGGACCCGGCGATGCGGGTGGCCATCGGGCCGATCAGGCCCGCGTCGCCGCGCCAGAACCGCCGAACGTCGTCGCGGTAGTGTCCGTTCCACTCGGCCCAGCGGAGGTGGTGGAACGAACCGACCTGGAAGGCGCCGGCCGCGTCCCAGGCCTCGGCGATGATCTTCGTGTCGGCGAGCATCGGATCCTCGGCGATCATTTCGACCGTCGGCGGATTGGGAACCAGCTCGCCCAGGCGGTTGCGGCTCAGGATCGACGCCAGATCGAACCGGAAGCCGTCGATGTGATAGTTGTACACCCAATGCCGCAGGCAGTGAAAAATCATCTCGCGGACGATCGGGTGATTGCCGTTGACCGTGTTGCCGCAGCCGGAGTAGTTCTTGTACGTGCCGTCGCCGTTGAGCATGTAATAGACGCGGTTCTCGAGCCCCTTGAACGAGATCGTCGGGCCCAGGTGATTGCCCTCGGCGGTGTGGTTGAACACGACGTCTAGGATGACTTCGATGCCCGCGGCGTGCAGCGCTCGAACCATCTCCTTGAACTGGCGGACTTGGTCGCCCGGTTCGTTTCCCGTCATGTAGCCCTGGTGCGGGGAGAAGAACGCCAGCGAGTCGTAACCCCAGTAGTTGGGCCGGGCGAGCCGGTTGCCGAGAATGTCGTTGAGCGGGAATTCATGGATCGGCATCAACTCGACGGCCGTGACGCCGAGCGACTGGAGATACGGAATTTTCTCGATGACGGCCTGGTACGTGCCGGGGTGTTCGGCGCCGCTGGAGGGATCGCGCGTGAAGCCCCGGACGTGCATTTCGTAGATGACGGTCTCCGA
>QEVI01000360.1 GCA_003576855.1 Planctomycetota bacterium | reverse complement strand
GGCGACGGCGAGTTGGCCGCCGAGCTAGTCGCGCTAGGGCTCCACATCAGCTTCGCCGGCATGGTCACGTACAAGAAATCGCAAACGCTGCGTGCTTGCGCCGCGACGATCCCCGACGACCGGCTGCTGATTGAAACCGACGCCCCGTACCTCGCGCCTGAACCGGTGCGAAGTCGACGGCCCAACGAGCCGGCGCTAGTCCGTCACACGGCGGAATGTTTGGCCCAAGTCCGCGGCGTGTCGCTCGATCAACTAGCGGCGCTGACCACGGCCAACGCAAAGCGACTGTTTGCGGTATAACACTTTGCGGTAGGCAGGGAGACTACCGCAGCACCTCCGCCGCCGTCTGCCGCCCTTCGGCGAGTTCTAGGGCGTCCCGCGTGGACGGGGCCGCCGTCGATGCATGATGGCCGGTGCGATATGGGGCGCGGTAGGCGTCGCAGCGGCAGCCGGTATGCTGTCCGCAGCGATCGCAGGGTTCATAGACGCACGGCGGATCGTTGTGCCATTCGCTCCAGTAGGCCTCTCCGCAGCCCGTGCATCCAAACCCATGGCGGCAAAGCCAGCCCTTCAGTCCGGGAACGCCACAGGAGTCGCCGCCGCAGCAGGCGTCGCGAAAGCCCGCGCCGCACGGGGTCGCGCAGTCGGCCGGATCGGCGCATCCGCCGCCGCATGCGCTCGACGAGAAGTCGTACTATTGGAAGGCCAGCGAGCCGCAGCGGCCGCAACCGTCGCCGCATTGAACAGTGCGACAACCAACGCCGCTAGCACCGAGGGCCGCCAAGACGGCCAGCGCGTACAGTCGGGCGAGCATGTTTGTTCTCCGACAGTCCCCCCGAACGCGACGCCGGCCAAGAGTGCGGCGTACACCTACGCCGTATCGACTGGACGGTTAGCGGTAGTGCAGAAAATCGTTAGAATCGGTCAACGCGAGCCGCCGCCGCATGCTTGCACTGGTGGCCGCTCGCGGCTTAGCGCGACCCCACTACGCATCGCCGTGACTCCGTCTCCCGTCCAAATCGGCCCGCTGAACCACGTCGCCCTCCCTACGGCGGACCCTGTGCGCGGCGCGGCGTTTTACCGCGCAGTGCTTGGCTTCGTCGAGACGCCGCGGCCGTCGTTTTCGTTTCGCGGCAGTTGGCTGCTCCATCGCAGCGGCGGGGTGATGATCCATCTCATTCACGACGACGACTTCGAACCGCGGCTGACCTTGCCGATCAACACCCGCACCAGCCACCTGGCCCTGCAAGTGAGCGACTACGACGGCGCCGTCGAGCGGCTCAAGGCCCACAACGTGGCGTACGTGGAACGAGTATTGCCCGACTACGGGTACCGGCAGGTCTTCTTTCGCGACCCCGACGGCAACGTGCTGGAACTGGGCGAGTGGCCCGCGCCGGACCAAATGTTTCCTGAGTTGTAAGACCAGCAATGACGAAATAGACGTGGATAGGCACGGATTCAGCGGATCAACGCGGATCGGAATAGGAGAGCAGGAGACGCATCCCGCGGAATAGAAGGCGGGATGGCAGCAAAACCGAGCCGCGCAACCCAGTCAAACCCGCGTTCATCCGCGTCCGATTCACCCTAGAAAGGCAAACCAACCATGGACGACGCCGCGAAGAAGTTCTTTCAGCAGGTTCTAGAAACGCCTAGCCCTTCCGGTTACGAAGAGCCCGTACAGCGAATTGTCCGCGAGTACGCCGGCGGCTTCGCCGACGAGATTCGCACTGATTCGCACGGCAACGTCGTCGCCTGCGTCAACGCGAAGCTGCGGGTGATGTTCGCCGGCCATTGCGACCAGATCGGCCTGCTGGTGACCTACATCAACGAGAACGGGTTCATCTATACGAACACCATCGGCGGCTGGGACCCGCAGCAACTCATCGGCCAGCGGATGACTATCCACACGGCGCGCGGACCCGTACCGGCGGTGATCGCCCGCAAGCCGATCCATCTGCTCGACGAGGAAGAGCGGAAGCAGGTCGTGAAGCTCAAGGACATGTGGCTGGACATCGGCGCGACCAGCCGCGACGAGGCGGCCGAAGCGGTGCGCATCGGCGACCCGGTGACGCTGGCGCTCGGTTACCAGGAAATGCGAAACAACCTCGCCAACTCGCCTGGCATGGACAACAAGACCGGCCTGTGGGTCGCCATGGAAGCGGCCCGCCGGGCAAAGCGGAAGAAGCTCCGTGCGGCGATCTACGCCGTGTCGACGGTGCAAGAGGAAATCGGCTTGCGGGGCGCCCACACGAGCGCCTACGGCATCGACCCGCACGTGGGCGTGGCCGTGGATGTGACGTTTTCGACCGATTGTCCGACGATCGAAAAGAACCAAGAGGGCGATATCAAGCTCGGCGGCGGGCCAGTCCTTCACCGCGGGCCGAACATGAATCCGGTGGTGGTCGAGCGGCTCCGCGCGGCGGCCGCCTCCGCCGACGTCCCCGTCCAGTGGAATGCCATCGGCCGGGGCACCGGCACCGATGCCAACGCCATTCAGATGGCCCGCGCCGGCGTCGCCACCGGGCTGGTGAGCATTCCCAACCGTTACATGCACAGCGCCGTGGAGATGATCTCGCTGGAGGACATCGACCGCGCCGCCGACCTGCTCGCGGCCTTCGCCGCCGCACTGGAGCCCGACGCCGATTTCACGCCGCGGTAGGCGCTGGGCTGCGGCCGATTCTGAGGCTTGCGGTGGCGCTGCGGGGGAAGGCGGGCGCTGGGCGTGGCGGTCGGTGCGGCGGCGGCTCAGACGTACGGGTCTTCCTCAAGCATCGCCAGGTAGCTTTCGTACCGGCGGACGTCGATATAGCCGTCGGCGACTGCGTCTTTTACCGCGCAGGGCTCCTCGTGCGTATGGCTGCAGTCGGGGTAGCGGCACTTGCTCACGTAGGGCCGCAGATCGCGGAAGTATCCCGCCACCTCCTGTGAAATCACGTCCCACAAGGCGAACTGACGAATCCCCGGCGTGTCGAACACGTAGCCGCCCCCGGCCAGCGGGATCAGCTCGGCCGTGGTCGTCGTGTGGCGGCCCTTTTCGGTTTCCTCGCTTACGGGTCGCACGCGCAAATCGAGCCCCGGCTCCACCGCGTTGAGCAGGCTCGACTTGCCCACGCCGCTTTGCCCGGTGAATGCGGATTGGCGGTCGCCGAGCATCCGGCGAAGCTGCTGCACGCCCCAGCCGCGCTCGGCCGAGAGCATGAGCACGCGGTAGCCGATCTGGCTGTAAACGCCGATCAGCGGCTGCAACTCCGCGACATCGACGAGGTCGATTTTGTTAATGCAAATGATCGGCTCGATGTGGTTCTTCTCGGCCGTGACCAGGTAACGATCGACCAGGTGCGGCTTCAGCTTCGGCTCGGCGGCGCTGACGACGACCATGAGCTGATCAACGTTCGCCGCCAGGACGTGCTGCCGCCCGCGACTGGCCCGGTTCAGGACGCCGTGCCGCGGTTCAACTCGCTCGATGATTCCTTCGTCGGTCCCCTCGGGCCGCACCCAAACGCGGTCGCCGGCGGCGACGACATGGCGCTGGTCGGTCGCCAGGGTTTTTAGCAAGCGGCGCGTCGCACACAGCCGCACATCGCCGTCGTCGAGCCGCACCGCACTGACGAGCCCCTGCACCCGCAGCACTCGGCCTGGTCGGCATACCGCCGGATCGATGGCCGGCAACACCAGCACGCCGGCGTCGGCTTCGACGACTTCGGCGCCGGCCACGGTCCGTTTGCGAGACAACTCGCCCTTGGCTCGCACGTGTTCGACCGCGCGCACGTCGTCGAGGCTCTCGGCTTCGGGATCGGCCGCGCGCGACCAGTTTTTTTCCCGCGCACGCACGTTGCGATTCTTGCGGAAGTCGGCTCGAACCTGGCGTTTCTTCTTGGCCATCAGACGACCGTGGGACCATGGGACGGCGAGATCATGGCGCCCAAGGCCGCATCGCGGCAGGGAACGGTCGGAATAGAAGACGCGCCGTCTGCGTCGCGAACCATTTGTCCCACGGTCCTACGGTCCCATAGTCCCATGGTCCCATCCCCAGGTTCGTCTAGACCGGCTTGTCCGGCAGCTCGATCTGCCCGGGCCCGTCGTCCAGCACATCGTACCTGCGTCCCAGCGAATCGCTGCGCCGGTCGCGGGCGGCGGCCTGTTGCCGCGGCGGGTTCACCAGCCCGGCCCGCGAGAGGAGCGACTCGGTCATGATTTCGGTCGGCAGGTCGTCGGGCGGGGGCGGGCCGACGGCGCCCAGATCGGCCGGCGAATACGTGATCTCGTACTTATGCTTTGCCACGGCGAGCTGATCGCCGGGGTCCAGCCGTTTCTCTTGGACTTTTATTCCGTTGACCTTCACGCCGTTACGGCTTTTCAGGTCGCGGATGTACCAATAGCCGCCGTTGACGAACAGTTGGCAATGGTGAGCCGAGACGTTGGCGAAGCGCAGAACGATATCGCAGCTCTCGCGGCGGCCGACGAGGAGCTGCTTTTTGAGCAAAGGAATGGGGTCGCCCCCGCCCAGCGGTATCAGTTCACCGTACATGTCGTTGCACCCTTGCGGTACGCGTCGTAAGCCCCAAAGATGATGCGAGGGACGAAACCGACTACTCCACGATGGGACGGCCGCACGAACGCCGTGCCTCCAGGAGGCTCGAGGGTGCGCCCTTCCGATGGCCCACAACTAGATTACGCAGTAGCGGAAGTGCCGTCAACCAAACCGCTTACGTCGATCGTCGCCCCGGCCGACTGGCGATCCGCCGGCCTGCGGTACTACTGCTACAGCCATTTCCTTAAGCAGCGGTTCGGCTCTCGCGTGCAGAAGGTGAGCGTCGATGCGGGTTTCACCTGCCCCAACGTCGATGGGACCGTGGCGAAAGGGGGCTGTACGTTCTGCGACAACCGCAGCTTCAGCCCCAGCCGCCGGCTGCCGCGGGCGGGCATTCGGGGCCAGATCGACCAGAGCATCGCTCGCATGCAGAAGCGGTACGAAAACTGCCGCCACTACCTGGCGTATTTCCAGCCGGCGACCAATACCTACGCCCCTGTCGAGCGGCTGCGGCCCTTGTATGAAGAAGCCTTGTCGCACCCCCAAGTCGTGGGGCTGGCGATTGGCACGCGCAGCGACTGCGTCCCCAGCGAGACGCTGGACCTGCTTGAGGAGTTTGCCAGCCGCTCGTATTTGTCCGTCGAATACGGCATGCAGACGATGCACGACCGCTCGCTGGAGTGGATGAACCGGGGACACGATCACCAGTCGTTGGTCAGCGCCGTCGAGCGGAGCCGTGGGCGGGGTTTTGAAATCT
>QEVI01000028.1 GCA_003576855.1 Planctomycetota bacterium | reverse complement strand
AGAGCGGCCATCGCTTGTGAGCGACGGCCATGATTTCGCGGCCGCCGTGAGGATTATCGCTCCAGGCGGTTACTTCCAACTCGTCGGGCAGCGTGTCGGGCTTGATCACCAGGCTATGATAGCGGGTCGCCTGAAACGGGTTGTCGAGGCCCGCGAACAGGCCCTCGCCGTTGTGGCGGATCATGTCGGTCTTGCCGTGCATGAGCCGCTCGGCGCGGACGATCGTGGCGCCGAGGGCCTGTCCGATGGATTGATGCCCGAGGCAAACGCCCAGGATGGGCATCTTGCCGGCCAGCCGGGTGACGCATTCCACCGAAATGCCCGCCTCGTTGGGCGTGCATGGTCCGGGCGAAATGATCAGGCGATCCGGCCGGCGGGCCAGGATTTCCTCAACCGTAATCTCGTCGTTGCGATCGACCTGGATTTCCAACCGCGGGTCGATCTCGCCCAGCCGCTGGACGAGGTTGTACGTGAACGAATCGTAGTTGTCGATGATCTGGATCATCGGTGAGCGCTCGGGGGTGAGCACTACAGTGTAGCCCCAAGCGTGCAGCGAGAAAGCGCTCGCCTGCGGAACTTACCTCCGGCCGGGGGGCGACGGCGCCGGAACGTTGGGCCCCTTCGGCCTTCCGCGGCTGCGGGCGGGGCGCGTCACTCGTCCGATCCACTGCCGGTGCGGACGCCGCGGCAGTGGGGACATTTGCCGGAACCAAAGCAATCGGCGCACAAGCTCGCCGAATCGGCCGGCCCGCCGGTAGGGCGTTGCTGCGGCTTGAAGACACCCGCGCCGCTGCAAGTTGCGCACTTTCCCGTTCCACCGCAAGAACGACAGGTGTTCCCGTTCATCTGACACCTCCGCAGTCGGTACGTGTTGTTCACCTTGCTCGGCAGGCCCTCCGCAAAAACTGAAACGCCCCGGTTCACGCCAGACCGCCGTCGCACGGGGCGGCGGCCGCGGTCGCATCGCAGGATAGAAAGCCCAAGAAAGGAATGAGGGTCGCAGCAGGCGTCGCTGCGACCCTCGAAGCTGACGTCAAGTTGTGGCGGGACCGACGGGGCCAAGCCGGCCACCGGACCTACCGCAGCGGCGAAATCACTTGACTTCGATCCGCTTGGGCTGCGCTTCGGGCTTCTTGGCCACCGTCACGTGAAGCACGCCATGGGCCAGCTCCGCGGTGATCGAGTCGGGGTCGATGGATTCCGGCAACGTGACGCTGCGAGTCACCTTGCCGTACCGCCGTTCGTCGACCAAACCCGCTCGACGATCCTCGGGGGCCCGCCGCTCGGTGGTAATGCGGAGGGTACCCTTCTCGTAGGTCAGTTCGACGGCGTCCCGCGTTACGCCCGGCACGTCAAGTTCGACGTGATACGAGCTTTCGTCCTCCCAGACGCTGGCCGGTACGTAGTAGGCCTGGATGCCGCGAACGCCCTGCGGCCCGAAGAACTGCTCCATCAGCGCGTCGAAATCGGTCCAGTTGCCTGGCAGAAAATCGCGCAAACGGTTGGTAGTTAATGCATTAGCCATGGTTTTGCCTCCTGTACGAAGAACACGTCTCAAGGGACAACCTCTTTAATGAAAATGGACATCGCCCAGCTTTGCCGCGGCTTGCAGAGGCGAGCATTTAGTTCACCTAAGCGCAGGTAGCAAGGGTCGTACCATTGCCTATAAGCGTGGCTGTCAACTCAGCAAGCGTCTTTGCCCAAAGGCTTTACGAATGATCGCCTAAAATGGTTCGCACAAATTGGCAGACGCCAATATGGCAACCAAGTCTTGACTTGAGCGACCTGCGGCGCCAATTTGGCAGGAAGCCTCTTTGTAGGGGCGAAATCGGCGTCGGAGACGCCTACCGCATGGAAACTGACCAAAACTTGTCTTGGGGCGGCTACATGGGTCCGCGGGCGGCCCAGACTGCGGCGGGACAATGCCACGCTGCGACTACTGGACGACGTAGGACCCCTGGAATGACACCAGCGTCCCCTGGGCATCGTCGATGGCCGCCGCCACGTCGATTTTCGATACGCCCTTGCTGCGGAGCAGTTCGTAAAAGAAGTGCGTGCCTTCGGGATCGAGCGTCAGCCCGCGGGCGATGATCGTCGCCTCGCGGACGGGCCTAAGGTAGCGAATCGAGCTGCGACGAATCACGATGTTGCCGCCGCGGCCCTCGTCGCGGAGCAGTAAGAACACCGTCCCCCAGCCGACGATCGTACAGAGGGCATTCAAACTGCCGGCGAACGCCGAATACTGATGGTTCTTATTCGGCTCCAGCGGCATGGACATCGAAAGCCGGCGATCGATCCACTGCACCGGCCGAATGCCCATCGCCGTGCAGATGGGCATCTCCCGGGCCAGCGTCTGCTGCAACTCGAAAAGACCGGCGTCGGGCATGATGCAGGGCGATGGGTGCGCGGGAAACCAGCAAGGCCAGCGGCGGGGACCCAGCGCCGCGCCGATGCGGCCATGTTACCCAATGTAACTACGGTCCCATAGTCCCACAGTCCCACGGTCCCCTATTCCCACGGCGCCACGCTCTCCCCTCACAGTTTCCACAGCAACAGTACGGCGTAATCCAAGCTGTTTGGTTCGGCGCCGTCGGGCGTGCTGTCGTAGCGATCGATGAGCGAGAACTTGAGGCTGACGTTCTTCGGGCGGTCGAGGTCGATCTGGTAGCTCAAATCACTGACCACGCGGTACTGGTTGAAATCTTCCCATTCAGGGAAATAGTCGAGCTTGGCGGCCAGCCGTTGCATCTTCGATAGCTGGCGCGTGAAATCGAGGCCGAAGAGGGCTTGAGGCTGCCAGTCGTCGTCGACGCCGCCGAACTCGCGCGTGGCGCCGGCGCCGACGCGGGTGATAAGGTCGGTCTGTTCGTTCTTCAGCCACTGGTAGCCGACGCCCGTATTGAGCGAAAGCTGCACGTCGTACGTTTGGAATTCGTCGTAAATGAGGTTCTCCAGCACGAATAGCGTCCAGGGCGATTCCGCCAGGATGCGGTCGATCCGCAGGTCGTGCTTGCCGTTGTTCTGAGTTTCCAGGCCGTTGGTGTGGTTCTTGTTGTACGCGAGGCTGGAATCGAACTTCCACCGCTTTGTGGTGCGTTTCAGGTGGCCGCCGGCGCGCATGCTGAAGACATCGTTGTTGCCGTTGCTGCCGTTGATGCCCAGTTCGACGCCGGCGTCCCACGGATAGGGACCAAACCAGTACGCTAGTTGATGCCAAGAGGGCGTCGGAGCAATCGGTTCCGCGGCGACTTCGGCGACGACCTCTTCGGCCTCGTCCGCGGCGGGCGCAGCGCCGGGAAGCAGGACCGGCGGCGGCAGAATCGAGGGCGCCAGGTCGGCGGCGGCGCCCGACGGGTCGTGCAAGAGCGGCGGCGGCAGCACGGCGGGCCCCAGCGGCGCCTGGGCCAGCGCCAGCAGCGGACCGGCGGCGAGAATCAGGTGCGCAATCAGCAGCGGATGTTTCATGCGGTAGCGCAAAGCGTAACCTGGCCGGCGCCGCCGCGCGGCTCCAGTGTGCGAACCGGGGGCCGCAGAGCGGAGCGATGATATAGCGTGCCCGGCGGATAGCCGCAAGGCAGGGCGGCGGAGTGCGGAGGGCGGAGTTACCCGGCTCGAAGGCGGGGATCGCTCGGCAAGTCATCCAAACCAAAAAAGAAGGCCGGCTCCTCGCGGAACCGGCCTTCGGGATTGCTGAGTAAGCTATCTGCTAGCAGGGACGTTAGCCGCCGCAACCGCAGGCCGGAGCGGCGTCGCAGCCGCAAGCCGGCGCACAGCCGCCGCTGGCGACCGGCACTTGCACTTCCTTGGGCGTCATCTTGCAGACCTGCACGGGAATCTGCTTCTGCACGCTCACCGGCACGCAGACGGTGTAGTTCTGCGTCACTTGCTCGGGCTGGCAGACGTACTTGCACACCGTGTAGGTCCGCTGCCGTTGTTCCGGCACGCAGACGGTGTACTGCACTTCCTTCTGCTGCGTTTCGGCGACCATGCGGCAGACCTGGTACTGGCGGGTGCGGGTTTCGGGCCGGCACTTCGTCACGTTGCAGGTGCGGGTGCGGGTTTCCTGAACCATCTTGCAGACCTGGACCTCGCGGGTGCGGGTCTCGGTGCGGCACTTCTGCACGTTGACGGTGCAGGTGCGGGTCTCCGGCTTGCAAACCGTCACGTTGCAGGTATAGGGGACCTGCTCCTGGACGCAGCGATAGACGGTGCAGGGCACCTGGCGGGTTTCGCAACCGGGAACCCACACGCGCTTGCAGACGGTGCGGGTCTGCGGTGCACAACCGCAGGCGTCGCAACCGCCGCCGCCGCAGGCGTTGCAGCCGCAGCCGCTCTGGCAGCCGCCGCCAGCGCCGCCGCAGGGCACTTCGACCGTCTGCGTTTCCCAGTGACCGGTGTTGACCTGCACGGTCTTCATGACGGTCTCCGGCACGCGGCGGGTGACGGTCCGCGTCATTTGCCGCTGCTCGGTGTGCGGGACCATGACGGTGTATTGCTTCTGCACCTGCTCGGTGTAGGGCACTTGCACCTGGTAGCTCACGGTGCGGGTCTCATAGGTCGGGACGCTGACGGTGTAGTTCTGCTGGACCTGCTCGGTGTACGGAACCATCACCGTGTACTGGACTTCGCGCTGGTCGTACTGCGGCACGCTGACGGTGTAGGGAACCTGGATCTGCTCGGTGTAAGGAACCATCACCGTGTATTCGGCGGTCTTGGTTTCGTACACCGGCTTGTGGACGGTGTAGTTGACCGTCCGGGTCTGCGTCTGCGGAACCATGACCGTGTAGGTGGCGGTCTTCTGTTCGGTCACTGGGACGCGCTTCATGACGGTCACGGTCCGTTGGCGCTGTTCCGTGCGGTACTCCGTGCAGGTGATGTTCTTCATCTCCGTCACGTAAGTGGGCACCATGACGGTCCGCGTTTCCATGGCGGGGGCGCAGGCCGCGGCGGCGCCGCACGCATCGCAGGCGGCGCCTGCGTCACAGCCGCAACTCGAAGCAGGGCCGCAGCTTGTTGCGCAGCCGCAGCTTGTTTCGCAGCCGCAGCCGCCTCTCTTGAACAGGCCGGCGGCGGCTTGTTCACTAACGCCGGCTGTCAACAGCGCTAAGGCTGGCAGCAGGCACGCGACACATCGACACATGGGGGCGCCCTCCAAACTCATAAACTGGTGAAACAGGGGTTACTTCTCCGGCTGCCCAGACATAAACGATGGAAAAAAATAGGAAGCCTAAGAGACTCAAGACGATTCTACTGCGGGATGCCGTACCCGCAACCGTTTGGACGAAAAGAAGACGTAATTGCACAAAAAGCCTTCGCGCATGTCTTCGCTGCGTCACGCGCCATGCAAATCCGGCCGCAAAACCCGCAGCCTCGCGTTGAGTTGCGAACACTGCGACCGTGGCGTACCACGCCGACGGCGCAAGCTGGGAATGATGCGGATATTCCGATCCGATAATCTGGTCCGAGTTTAACGGCCGCTTTCAAGGCAGATTTCGTGCCTGAAACTAGAACGCGGCCCACACGCTGCGACCGAAGGGATAAGGGGCGAATTGAACGCCGTCCCACAGCGCTGCGCCGAAGCGGGCGATTGCGCTGGCTCAAGCGTGCGGGCGATCCGGCTACGAAGCGCGGCGCCGCGAGCCCGCCAGTTTGACCGACCGGGCTACTTGCCTTGGATGCCGAGCAGTTCCACCTCGAAGATGAGCGTGGAGTTGGGCGGAATGACGCCCGCGGCCCCTTGCTCGCCGTAGGCTAGCTTCGCGGGGATGACAAGCTGCCACTTATCGCCCACCTTCATTCGCTGCAGGGCTTCGGACCAGCCGGGAATCACCTGGCCGAGGGGCAACTCCGCCGGCTGGCCGCCGTAGGACTCGTCGAAGACCGTGCCGTCGACAAGCTGGCCGCGATAGTGCACCTGCACGGTATCGTTCGCGGTAGGACTGGGCCCGGCGCCGACCTTAATGATTTTGTATTGCAGGCCGCTGGCTGTGGTTTGCACGCCCTGCGCCTTGGCGTTGGCGACGAGGAATTCCTCGTTGCGCTGTTGCATCGACTGCATCTGCTGCTGCGCCAGCCGCTCCATGGCAAGCTGGCACAACTGCGGGGCGTACCGAGGATCGGCGCCTTGCAGCCCGTCGCGGAGGCCGGCCAATAGGCTGTCGGAATCCAGCGTAAGCTGGTCGGCGCGGAACCTGGCGCCCAATTCCAGCCCGATCGCATAGCTGTAGTGGCGGGCGTCGGTCGGGGGCTGGGCCGCAGCCGGTTGGCCGCCGGCCGCAGGCTGACGATCCGCCGCCGGGCTGCCGGCTGCCGCGCCGCTGTCCGGCCCGGGCGAACCGCCGCTAGGGAGGGACTCTTGAGCTACGACCCACGCCGCAGAACAGACCGCGGCAACGCAAACCAGACCGACGCGAATCCCCATCGTAATCCCCTGATGCGCCAATTGGAGCCCCGCTAGCGGGGGCGGCGTGCTGCAAGATACCCGACGCCGCCCAAAATTATCAGGGCTAATCCCGTGCCGGCGGTCCACAGCCCCCAGCGATCGCGCTGGCTGCGGGCCCGGTCGAGCTCGGCGCTGATGCGCGTGAACCGCGCCTGGGCGGCGGCCAGCTCCTCGACGGGACGATGGCCGGCGCGGGCGTTCGTCGGCGGCGCCTCGCTCCGCGCCGCGTGCAGCGCCGCGCCGGCCGCCTGGTATTCGGCGGCCTGCTCGGGAGACCAGACGTGAGCCGGCGTCGCCAGGGTCGCCCAGCCGAGCCCGCCAATCGTCACGACCACTCCCAGCGCAGCCGCGGCCAGGCAGAGACGCGCCCAAGGATCGCTGCGAGATCGACCGGCCATGGATCGGGTATTGGATAAGCGGCGCAAACGGCGGCGTTACGGCAATTCGACGGATTGCCCATCGGCGATGCAAATCAGATGCGCCATGGTGCTCTCGTCGACGTCGTCCGAGAGGAAATGGACGCTTCCATCGAGGTGGGCCGCGCTGACGCCGCCCGCGTGATTGGAACGGGGCGCCGCCGACATGTAGCCGCTGCTGACGATGCAGGGCATGCGTTCGATTTGCTCGGCCACCGGGTCGGGGCAATGGTAGAGGACGTCGTGCATCGTGCCATTGGGAACTTGCGTGTACCCGCGGGTTCGTTCGGAGAAGATGAACTCAGGGTACTCCAGCCCTTCGTTGGGCTGGCCGTCCTCGTACCACACAGGGTGCGCGTCCATGGCCAGCAGGCTGGCGGCCGACCACGGCAAGGCCCAAGCGCCGCGCTGGTCGTGCTCGTGGTCACGTGTGCGGACTTCGCTGAGGGCCAGCGTCAGCGAAAGACCGTCGGCGACGCGCTTCAGTTCCTGGCCATAGAGCCGCAACGCGCCGGGCGAAAAGTACTCGTCCGTGTGGAACGGCCCGGTGTATCCGGCGTAGTTTCCCTTGGCGAAGGGAACCGCCGGTCCTTCGCCCGTTGGCTGCTGCCAAGAGAAGAACCGGCCGGCGGCGCCGTCGCTCGGGCAGAGCAGCCCCGGCGGTTGCTGCGCTTGCGGCTGCGTGGGATTGGCGGCGACGTGCTTATCGCGTGCAAACTGGATATGCAACTGTTGCTGCTCGATGTAGGGGAGCAGCTCGACGATCCAACTGCGATTGGTTCCTGACCGCAAATCCACGCGATAATACTGCCCGGCCATGGAGTACTTCATCGCCACTTCGGGCGGTGCAAACGCCCCGGCGGCGGGCAACATCTTGTGCGCTTGTTCGTAGTTGAGCAAGGCCAACGCCAACTGCTTGAGATTGTTCTGGCACTGCAGGCGTCGGGCGGACTCGCGGGCGGCTTGCACGGCGGGCAGCAACAGCGCAATGAGGGCGCCAATGACGGCAATCGCCACGAGCAGCTCTACGAGCGTGAACCCGCGTGCGCCGGCGTAGTCGCAGCGCGAGCGACGTCCTCCGTGGTTGGTGCAGCCGGTTGTTTCCATCGGTGACCCTACGCTGCCGCTCGATCGCGAAGCCGGCGTCGAATGGCGTACGCGGCCCAAAGCAGCATCCCGCCCGCGGCCAAGCCGGCGGTCGCCGGCTCCGGCACGCCATTGGCGAAGGACCCGCCTGGGGCGCCGCCGGCGTTAATCGCACGGGCAAACTCGGCGCCGGCCGCGGCGGTCGCCTGCTGGGCGGCGACGCCGGTTTGGTAAACGGCCAGATCGTCGACATCAACGTCGCCGTCGCCGTCGGCGTCGCCATCGGCGCGGGCGGCGCCGACGAGCCGGCCGAATCCCCGCTGCCAGGCGAGGAAATCGCCTCCGTCGACGACGCCGTCCTCGTTGAAGTCGGCCGACGGTTGATCGAACAGCGTATTGATCCGCCACGCCAGGCCATAATCCCAACCGGCCGCTCCGGACACCTTCAGCGTGTACGTGCCGGGACCGAGGTTGGTAACGTAGATATGCTCGACGTTGTCTACGGCGCTGATGCTCTGGTCGATGAGCGATCCCAGAAAGCTGTTTGTGGAATCGTAGAGCGCCAGATCGAGGTTTTGCAGCGACTCTTGCGGGCTGAAGATATTGGGCAGGCCGCTGGCGTCGGCGACCTTGGCGTTCCAGGCCAGGACGATCGAGAGCTCGTGCGCAGTGCTTCCGGGCGCGACGTGGAAGTCGTAATAGACATCGCCAATGGCGCCGTCGTTCTTGTGATCCTGATAGTCCCAACCGAAGGCGGCTGCCGGTTCGACGGGCGGCGCGGCGGCGCCCTGGTGCTGCCCGCCGAGCTGTATGAGGTAGCTGTTGTAGACGTTCAGTTCGCCGGCGCCTAAGGCGTCGTCCAAGGGCCGCGTGGGCGTCCGGTCCCAAGGGTTAGCCGTGCCAGTGACGGGATCGCTGAACGCGGCGTATTCTTGCTTCGTCGCGCCGGCCAGCAGGACGGCCTTCATCGTCTCGCTACGGACGGCGTCGGTTCCCGCCCCGCTCTGGTGCAGCAGCGCGGCGGCGGAGCTAATGCGGGCGGTTGCGGCGCTGGTGACGGTCGCCGGCGCGACCAGATCCGGCCGATAACGCCCCGGACCGTACACCGCGTTGGTCTGGCCGCGCGAATGCCGCCCGTCGCTTCGCCCGGCCACGATGGCGTTGTAGCTATGCACCATGAGGTTCGGATGCTGCGGCGACGCGACCTGGTGGTTGTTGGCGCCGACGACGGCCGTCATATCGCCGGAGTCGATCAAGTAGTCGAACCGCCGCAGGATCGACTGATCGTTGCCCGTATGGTTCGTCGTCCCGACCCAACTATGGTTCTGCACCCGGTAGGGCTGAGCTTGGGGCTCCTGACTCCCCTGGTAGCGGATGATGTTCGACCACCAATTGCCGACCTCGTAGACGACGACGCTGTTGGCGCCGGGCGCCATGCTCATGGTATTGCCGAAAAAGTTCGATCCCACGGTGTTCGTGGCGTGCGCGGTGTTTCCGTTGCCTCCGCCGCCGCTGCCATCCACCAGATTCACCGCAAGGCCGCTGGGATCGAGGCCGGCGGTGAACTCGGCGATCGACTGGTCGATGAAGTACAGGCCGGACTGGTTCGCGGCCTCGACCTGCGAGACGACGCCGCCGGCGCCGATCGGCAAAGCCGCGCCGAGGCGGCTCTTAAGCTTCGCGAAGTCGACCGACTCCTGCCATGTTTGCCCGGAAACGGCCCCCGCAGCGGCGGCAATCCCGAGCATCACGGCCAACGGCGCGCCGTGCCGCGGCCCGGCCCTGGAAACTGTGCGTGCCAAAACAATGCGCAATTCAATCCACCTTGCGCGCCGAGCGTAGGCCTGCCGGCGCCAGCAGTCTGCGGAACATTCAAGCGGGAAACGAACGGCCGGCAAAGGCGCCGGTCCCGTCGGTCGGAAGCGTTGGGACGGGCGGGCCGCGAGTCGCTGCGCGACCCGATCCATTTTCCCCCTCAACTGGCGCGGTTTCAAGGATTTGGCGCCTTGCGGGACGCCGCCGCAGGATGAATCGGTTGGCGTAGCGGCCACCGGCGCCCCGCGGCTGTCAGTCGGGCGACGGAGCGCCGCGGGCGTCGCTACGCGGAAAGTTGAGCGGGTTTTGCCCGTGAAAAGCCGGTATATCGCGGGATAACGGCGCGGAAAGTCCGGTTGTAGCGCTGCCGTTGGACGCCTAGACTGACGAGTCTGGCCAGGCGATTTTCAGGACGACCGGCTTAAAGCGCAGCCGGCGTATCGACCCGCACACGCCGCCTAGCCGTGCGACGCGACGGCCCCGGCGGGAAGGCGCTCTATGCCGTGGGGCGCGACGGGCCTCGCTCACCTTCGACCTCAAGGGACTCGATGACCGCGTACAATCTCACCCATTTGAAGCAGCTTGAAGCCGAGAGCATCCACATTATTCGCGAGGTCGCCGCCGAGTTCGAGAACCCCGTGATGCTGTATTCGATCGGCAAGGACAGCTCGGTGATGGTCCGGCTGGCGGAGAAGGCGTTCTACCCGGGCAAGCCGCCGTTTCCGCTGATGCACGTCGACACGACGTGGAAGTTCCGCGAGATGATCGCGTTCCGCGAGAAGCTCATCCGCAAGGAGCTCGGCTGGGATCTGATCGTGTACATCAATGAGGAAGGGGTCCGTCAGGGCGTCAGCCCCTACACGCACGGCAGCAAGGTTCACACCGACGTCATGAAAACCGAGGCCCTCAAGCAGGCCCTCACGAAGTACAAATTCGACGCCGCGTTCGGCGGGGCCCGTCGCGACGAGGAGAAGTCGCGGGCCAAGGAGCGGGTGTATTCGTTCCGTGACCGGAACCATCGCTGGGATCCCAAGAACCAGCGGCCGGAGCTGTGGAACCTCTACAACGGCAAGGTCCACAAGGGCGAGAGCATCCGCGTGTTCCCGCTCTCGAACTGGACGGAACTGGACGTGTGGCAGTACATCCACCTGGAGAAGATTCCCATCGTGCCGTTGTACTTCGCCGCCGAGCGGCCGGTGGTCGACGTGGACGGGGCGCTGATCCTGGTGGACGACGACCGCATGCCGAAGGAACAGCGCGATCGGGCCGTGATGAAGCGCGTCCGCTTCCGCACGCTGGGCTGCTACCCGCTGACCGGCGCTGTGGAAAGCACGGCGACGACGCTCCCCGAAATCATTCAAGAGATGCTGCTCACCAAGACAAGCGAACGGCAGGGCCGGGTCATCGACTACGACCAGAGCGGGTCGATGGAAGAAAAGAAGAAGGAGGGGTATTTCTGATTTAGGATTTAGGATTTCTGATTTGCGGGGATATTCATGAATCGTGAAGAAATGAAGACACGGACGCAGCAGTTCGCGCTGCGAATCGTTCGTTTGTCGGCCGCCCTGCCGAAAACTCGTGAAGCTGACGTGCTCGGTCGGCAGGTCCTTAGGTCGGGTACATCGATTGGAGCTAATTACCGGGAGGCCGTGCGGGCCTCTTCGAGGCGGCACTTCATTACCAATCTAGAAACCTGCCTGCGTGAAGGCGACGAAACGCTCTACTGGCTTGAGCTTCTTGCTGAAGCCGGCATAGTACCGGCGTCAAGGCTCGCTGACCTGCTCGACGAGTGCAACCAATTGGTTGCCATCATCACGGCAACTGTGCGTACAACGAAGCAAAACTCGGCTGCAAAACATGAAGAACTAAGTACAACCACCGCACGCAAGTCGCGCGAGCTTTCCAAATCATAAATCAGAAATCCTACATCATAAATGAGCCATCAGTCTGAATTGATCGCCACCGACATCGACGCTTACCTCAAGCAGCATGAGCATAAGGAATTGCTCCGCTTCTTGACCTGCGGATCGGTCGACGACGGCAAGAGCACGCTCATCGGCAAGCTGCTCTACGAGACGAAGATGATCTACGAAGATCAGCTCGCCGCGATCCAGCGGGACTCGGCCGTGCACGGCACCACCGGCGGCGAGTTCGATCCGGCGCTGCTCACCGACGGTCTGAAGGCCGAGCGGGAGCAGGGGATCACGATCGACGTCGCCTATCGGTATTTCTCCACGGCCAAGCGGAAGTTCATCATCGCCGACTGCCCGGGGCACGAGCAGTACACCCGCAACATGGCCACCGGGGCCAGCACGTGCGACCTGGCGATCATTCTCATCGACGCCCGCCATGGCGTGATGACGCAGACGAAACGGCACTCGTTCATCGTCTCGCTGTTGGGCATCAAGCACGTGCTGGTGGCGGTCAACAAGATGGACCTGGTCGGCTATTCCCAGGACGTGTTCGACCGCATCAAGCAGGACTATCAGGACTTCGCCACCCGGCTGGAATTGGTCGATCAGCACTTCATTCCCATTTCGGCGCTCAAGGGCGACAACCTGGTCGATCGCAGTGCGAACATGCCGTGGTACGACGGCTCGACGCTGATGCACCACCTGGAGAACGTGCACATCGCCTCCGACCGCAACCTGATCGACTTCCGCTTCCCCGTGCAGTACGTCAACCGGCCGAATCTCGACTTCCGCGGCTTCTGCGGCACGATCGCCTCGGGCAAGATCACCAAGGGCGAAACGGTGATGGCGCTGCCGTCGCGGAAGACCAGCGGCGTCAAGTCGATCGTCACGTACGACGGCGAGCTGGACGAGGCGTTTTCGCCGCAAGCCGTGACGATCACGCTCGCCGACGAAATCGACGTCTCGCGCGGCGACATGCTCGTCCGGCCGGACAACGTGCCGCAAGTCGCCGAGGCGTTCGACGCCACGATCGTGTGGATGACCGAGGAGCCGCTGCTGGCCGGCAAGCAGTACTGGTTCAAGCAAACCAGCAAGCTGGCCGCCGGCGCGGTGAGCAACTTGCGCTACCGCATCGACGTCAACACGCTCCACCGGCAAGATGCGGACAAGCTCGGCCTGAACGAGATCGGCCGCTGCCATGTGCGATTGAACCAGCCGATCGCTTTCGACGGCTACCGGCAGAACAAGGGGACTGGGGCGTTCATCGTCATCGATCGCATGACGAACGTGACCGTCGGCGCCGGCATGATCCTCGATCGCTCGGCCGCCGGCCCGCGCGATCACTGGGACGACGAAGCCGCCGCCGGCCTGCAGGCCGAGCAGAGCGCCGTGACCGCGGCCGAACGGGCCGGTCGTTTTGGCCACCGGCCGGCGACGATTCTGCTCACCGGACTGGCGGGCGCCGGGAAGACGACGACGGCGTACGCGGTCGAGCGAAAGCTGTTCGACATGGGCCGCGCGGCGTGCGTGCTCGATGGTCAAAACCTGCGACGGGGAATCAGCCGCGATTTGGGGTTCACGATCGCCGATCGCAGCGAGAACCTCCGCCGCGGCGCCGAAGCCGCCAAGCTCCTTAACGACGCCGGGCTGATCTGCCTCGCCGCGTTTTTGGCCCCGGAGGAGGCGGTGCGGCAAAAGGCCGCCGAGGTGATTGGCCGCGACCGGTTTCTCGTAGTCCACCTCGAGGCGCCGATCGAAGTCTGCCGGCAGCGTGACCAGGAAGGCCTTTACGACAAGGCCGAGCGCGGCGAGATCGGCAATTACCCGGGCGTGAGCGCACCCTACGAACCGCCCGCAACGCCGGACCTGGTGCTCAACACGGCGGAGCTGAGCGTCAAGGAGTGCGTCCAGCGGATCATCAAGCTGCTCGACGAGCGCAACGTGACGTCGCCCTGAGCGGCTTGCCAAGCGCGCTTAACGCCGCCTCGGCCCCGACCTGGCTAGGTCGGGGCTAATGGGTTAAGTCTGGCGTTGAATTGGTAACTTCAGTTTGCTGAAGACGGGTGTAGCGGCGATAATGCATCCGTCGAGTCGATGCCTTAGGGGAACGTATGCCGACTGCCGATTTCATGCCGGCGGCCCTGCCGGCGCCGGCGCTTGTTTCGCCGACGCCCCAGTTCACACTGCCATCGAATTGGTCGCTCGCTGACTTGCAGGATTACCTCGGCGGCGTTGCGCTGGAGCGGATTCTCGTCTACCCGCCTCCCGGGCTTGCCACGGTCGAGCACGCCTTGTGGCTCGACGATCATGAGGATCGAGTCTGCGAGCTCATCGACGGCATTTTGGTGGAGAAACCGGTGGGTCTGTACGAATCGGTCATTGCCACGCTGCTGGCTTCTCTGATTAGCGATTATTTGAAGAACAACCCTCGCGGCATTGTTTCGGGCGAGGCGGGGCAGTTGTACATCCTTCCAAATCGGATGAGAGTTCCCGACGTAGCGTTTATCAGTTGGGACCGGCTTCCGGCGGAGACATTGACCGATCGAAAAGCGCCGCAGGTCGCGCCAGACCTGGCCGTCGAGGTCACCTCTGAAGGCAACACTCCGGGCGAGATGCAGAACAAACTCGACGAGTACTTCCAGGCCGGGGTGAGGCTCGTTTGGTACATCTACCCCCGCACCAAGACGGCTCACGCCTATACGGCGCGGAATTGCTCAACGGTGATTGATGATCAGGGGATGCTCGACGGCGGGGAGGTGCTGCCGGGATTCGCCGTGCGCTTGGGAGAGCTGTTCGAGCGGGCCGCGCGGCCCAATGCGGCGGCGCCTGAGAACTCCTGATCGCGATTCCCGCGTCGGTCCTCACCGCTGCTAACGCAAGTCAGGCAGACGCCGCGGGAAGTTCGATGCTGGCAGCAATAGAAGCTCTTGACTTAAGGGACGCGCAAGGCGAGATGGGCGATTACCCTGGCATCCTGCGCAGAACACCGCGTCGGCCCCGACCTGGCTAGGTCGGGGCTGGTCGGGTGGGTCTGGCTGGCACGCGGCGTTGGAGCGCAGCGGCTTGGGCGGCGCCGCAACACTGTCAAACCGCGGCGGGTCGTCGCGGCGGGTCTAGTCCCGCAGCTTCGCCAGGGCGCTGATTAGCTCGTTAGCCTTCTCGACGCCGCCGACGCTTTCGACGAACTGCCGGGCCTCGATCAGGTTGGCGAGGCTGACGACGTCGCCCCCGCGGGCCTTGCCGCCGCGGCCGCGGCGCTTCCGGCCGTTGGTCGCCGCCGGGGCGTCTCCCCCTTCGATCAGGCCAGCCTTCTTGAGCGCCGTCTTTACATTGCTCACATGCGCCGGCGAGATGTCGATGCCTCGTTTCTTGAGGGCGCGGGAGATGGCGGTCGGCCCGGCGTGTGGTTTGCGCTTCAAATAGGCCCGCACGGCTCCGCTCTTGGAATCAGAACGCAGGCGGCGGGTCTTCTTCTTTGGCGCCGTCGATTCAGTGCTCATGGTTGCTGCCCCCTTAATCCCGTAATAATGGATTACAAACAGATTTGTTGTTTAACTCCGACGGATATAGAGTACGGCGCCGGCGGGCCATGGGTAATCCCGAAGAGCCCGTAAAGCGGTTTTTTTGATGCAAAGACGCCAGTTTAACCCTTCTAACAATATACTTGATACTTGCTGCGGTTTAATGGCCCAGCGTGTTTTTTAAACCCGAACGTCGGACGGATGCGACAAGCGCCGACGACTTCCGGCGACGGCGGCTACCAAACCGCGGGGAGGCCTCGTGCACCGCGTCGGCATCGCGTTCAAATCGCCCCTTTCGCCGCAAGCGGTCTTTGAACAGTATATCGAGCCGCTTCGCACGGCGTTGGAAACGGTACACGCCGGCATTTATTCGAACTACCTGCGACAAGTCGGCGAGCGCGACGCCGGCGAGACGGACGAGCACCTGATCGTGTTCATCGTCCACGACTTCCAGGCCGCGCTGCGGCTGCTCCGCCTGGAACTGCAGCGGATCGGCGTCCCCGGCGAGGCGACGTTCCACAATCTCGATCCCAGCGAGCCGATGTACTGAAGCGGCTGGCGGCGCCGCAGCGAGCGCTCGTCCGCGGCCAGGCGGCGATTAGATATACCACATCGGTCCGGCGCCCAGGGCGGCGCGATCGGCCAGTTCGATCAACGTCAGCGATTGCAGCCGGTCACGTCGCATGCGCGCCAGTTCGCAGCAGACGTCGAGAAGCGCCGGCCCCCACGGCGACTGCGCCGCCGCACAGGTCGCCGGCTCCTCGGCCGACTCGAAAACGTCCACGACGTCGGCCAGCGTAATCTCGGCCGGAGGCTTGCTGAGCCGGTAGCCGCCGCTGGCCCCGCGGGTGCTGGTCACCAGGCCCGCGCGGCGCAGCTCGTGGAGTATCTGGACGAGAAACGTCGCAGGTATGCCGTGCCGCTCGGCGATCCGCCGCACCTGCACCGGTTCGCCCGCTACGTGCTCCTGAGCAAGCTGCAGCATGGCCAGCGCGGCGTATTGAGACTTGGCGGAAAGCATTAGTGTGAAATGGGAGGCTGGAAGCTAGAGGCTGGAAGCTAGAGGCTAGAGGCTGGAGGCTGGAAAGATATAAAAAAGCATTTACCCATCGTGTGATTCGGAATCCCCAGCATCCAGCATCCAGCATCCAGCATCCCCTAGATGCCGCTTCCGTCCTGGTATTCAACGGTATGCAGGCCGCACTCGGTTTTGGCCGTGCCGCTCCAGCGGCCGGCGCGGTCATCGGACTCGCCAGCGCCCACGGCGCGGGTGCATGGCCAGCAGCCGATGCTGGGATACCCCTGGTCGTGCAGCGGGTTGTACGGGATGTCTTCGGCCACGATCCGCGACCACACCTGCTTCTTCGTCCAGTTTGCGAGCGGACTGATCTTCACCAGGTTGAATTTCTTGTCCCACTCGACGATGGCCGCGCGGGCGCGATCGGCGCTCTGGTCGCGACGGATGCCGCTCATCCAGGCATGATGGTTGCGCGCGGCCGCGCGCAGCACCTTTACCTTGCGATCGAAGCAGCACTGGTTCGGGTTGGTTTTATACAACGGGCCGCCGTGCTTGGCTTCGTACTGCGGGACGCTCAGTTCGGGCTGCAACATGTCCACCTCGATGCCATACTTCCGGGCGATGCGGTCCCGCAAGTCGAGCGTTTCGAGGAACTGATAACCCGTGTCCAAATTGAATACGTAGGTCTGGGGCGCGAGCTTGGCGAGGATCGACAAGATGACCGATCCTTCCGGTCCGAACGCGGTGGCCATGGCCAGGTGCGGCGAAAACCGCTCGTGGGCCCAAGCGATGATTTCTTCCGGGCGGGCCGACTCCAGCCGGGCGCTGGCGGCGGCCAGCTCGGCGAGCAACTCGGGCGTCGGCTCGAGCTGCTGAAAGCCTTCCGCCGCCGCCCGCGGTCCGCCGGGCCACTGGCGAATCAGCTCGGCGGCAGCGGGCGACGGAAGCGTTGCGGGGGGCGCCATGTCAGGTTCCGTATAAAGCGCCAGCCGCGGCAGCTCGCTGGCGAAGGTATTAATCGACCGAACGCGGGGGGCTGGGGAAGTGGCCATGGCCTGAATCTTATTAATTGTGGTCACAATAGTCAACATTACGGCTCTAGGCTAAATATCGGCCAAACGCGGCATGGTGGTGTACTGCTGGCCGACACTCCCGGCGGAAATGCCCCGCGGCCAAGATGGATTAACGCAAACCATTGTGCCGCCGATAGTTGACGATCGCACGCCGCCTGCGCAGGATGCAGCAACCGTGGCGAGGGTGCTTTTGTCCTGCCGGGCCGGGCACGGTCTTGCGGCCGGTTTTCTTATCTTCGCCGCAATACTCATGAATCGGCGCGTTTACCTGGCCGTTGACCTGGGCGCCTCGAGCGGCCGCGTTTTGGCAGGACTGTTCGACGGTGAGCGGCTCGAACTGGGCGAGGTCCACCGCTTTGCCAACGCCCCCGTGAATGTGAACGGCCGGCTCTATTGGCAGGTCTTTCACCTCTGGTCGGAAGTCCTGGCGGGACTTCGACTCGCCGCCCGGCAGTTCGGCGAGGAGATCGCCAGCGTGGGCGTCGATGCGTGGGGCGTGGATTTCGGGCTGGTCGATCGCCACGGCGAACTCTTGGCGCCGCCGGTGGCGTACCGCGACGATCGTACCCGCGGCGTCTTTGAGCGGGCTTTCGCCGATGTGCCGCGCGGCGAGATCTTCGCCGAAACCGGCGTGCAGTTCCTCGAACTGAATACGCTGTTTCAGCTTCTGGCCGTCCAGCACATCGGTTCGCCCCCCCTGGATCGCGCGGCGCGGCTGCTGCTGATGCCCGATTTATTCCATTGGATGCTGTCGGGCGTGGCAGCGAATGAGCGGACGATCGCCTCGACGACGCAACTACTCAACCCGCACACGGGGGGCTGGTCGCGACCCTTGATCGAGCGGTTTGGCCTTCCGCAGGAGATCTTCGGCGACATCGTCGCGCCGGGGACGAAACTCGGCCCAGTCCAGGCCCGCGTGGCGGACGACACCGGCTTGAAGAACGTGCAAGTCGTCTTGCCCGGCTCGCATGACACGGCAAGCGCCGTGCTCGCCGTGCCGGCGTGCTATACCCCTCCTTCGAAGGGAGTGGCGGGGGGTGCGATGGAACAGGCTTCGCCCGATTCCTCACAGGAAACGTCCGCCGGATCGTCCCTAGGCCGGCCTCGCCCGTGGGGGGTGAGCGGCGGCGCACCGGACTGGTGTTATATCAGTTCGGGCACCTGGTCGCTGATGGGAGTCGAAGCGCCGCGGCCCGTGATCAACGACGATGTGTTTCGCGGCAACTTCACCAACGAGGCCGGCGTCGCCGGCACGACGCGGCTACTGAAGAACATCTCCGGGCTATGGCTGATGCAGGAGTGCCAACGGGCGTGGCGACACGAGGGCTACGATTACGATTGGCACAAGCTGATGCTGCTGGCGGAAGAGGTCGAGCCGCTGGTTTCGGTGATCGACCCGGACCATCCGCGGCTGATGGCGCCGCGGAACATGCCGGCGGAGATCGTCGCGCTCTGCCGCGAATCAGGGCAACCCGCGCCGGCCAGCCACGGCGCCGTCATTCGCTGCGCGCTGGAAAGCTTAGCCTTGAAGTATTGCGAGGTGCTCGGCTTATTGGAACGACTCGGCGGGCAACGCATCGAGCGGATTCACCTCGTCGGCGGCGGAACCCAGAACACGCTGCTGTGCCAAATGGCGGCCAACGCCTGCGGCCGGATGGTGATTGCCGGGCCGGTGGAAGCGACGGCCATCGGCAATTGCTTGATGCAGGCGATCGCCGCCGGCGACGTGGCGGACGTGGCCGAAGCTCGCGAGTTGGTGCGCCGCAGCTTCAAGCTGCACGATTACCAACCGCAAGCTGACGAGCGCTGGGCGGCGGCGCGGGAGCGATTGACCGATGCGCGCGGCGGCGCGGCGTGAACGCCGCGACTAAATGGGGAATGCGGGCTGCCGCGTGGCGAGCGTGCTAGCTCTTGTAGATCTTGTGCTGCGGGCGGCCGGAGAGGATCTGCTCCTTGCCCCAGTTGGTGACGTCGCGGAAGGCCTGGCTTTGGATGAACGTCTTGAAGGCCTCCTCGTCGGACCACTGGCTGGTGATGAGGTAGGAAGCCCCGTCGGCGACGTCCTTCCAGAGGGTCGACTGGGCATGCCCGGGGGCGGCGTTGAGGGCGTCGATCACCGCGGCGAACTTCGATTCAAAGTCCTGCTGCTTGCCTTCGATAACGTGGTAGTTCATGCCGACGGTGATCATAAGGGGCGATTCCGGAAGGATGGAGGTCGGAGAGGCAGAAGGCAGAAGGCGGAAGGCGGAAGGCGGAAGGCGGAAGGCATCGCGCGACTCCTGCCTCCGGCTTCCGGCCCCTGGCTGCTAGCATTGGTCGCCATTCTACCATTTTGGGGCGAGCGGCCAGGGGCGTTTTGCCGATTAGGCAGACAGCGCGGGCACACCGCCCCTGGGCGGCGGCCACGCGCGCGGGGCCAACGGAACTCTTCGGCAAGGAGTCTTGTCATGCGGTTGGGGATTTCTGGCGCGATCGGCTTGACATTGGCGGCGTTCGCCCTGAGCGGCGGAGCGGCTTTCGGCCAAGGCGCCCGAGGATACGCGACTCCGGCCAGCGCCGCCCTGCCCGGGCCTTCCTACGGGCAAACAAACGGCCTGAACAACCCGGCGAGCCGCTACTTTGGCGGGGGCAAACACGCTGTGTACGCTGGACCCGCGCGAGCTCGGGCCGTCGCGGCGCCGGCCGCGACAACGCCGCGGACGGCCAAGCCCTTCAGCCAGGTGTATCAAGCGCCGACCGTGAGCCCTTACCTGGCCCTGGACGTGCGTGAGAGCGACGCCGCGATCTCGAACTATTTCATGTATGTGAAGCCGCAGCTCGACCAGCAGCGGCTGAGCGCGGCCGAGAACCGCCGCTTGCAGCTACAACTGCGGCGCGCCGGCGCGGCGGGAGTCGCCGGGGCGCCAAGCGGCGGCGTTCCCACCACTGGCAATAGCGGGCGGTTCATGAACGTCGGCAGTTACTATCCCACGCGATAGGGTCCGCATGCCGCGGGCCGGGTGGACTCGCGGCGGCATTGCGCGCCGCTCACAGCGGTCTTCTCCCGTCGCTCGGTCGCAGTCGGCGCGGCCGCTTGGTAGATTGGACTTCGGTTCACAGGGACCGTACGTCCATCAATCAAGGAGCCGTTGCCATGATTGACCGTCGCGTGTTGCTGTCTGGCGTCGCATTGCCGGCCTGCCTTGCGGGGGCGGCGGCGTCGCAACGGGCGCGAGCCGCCGAGGACGCCGCGCCGGACGCCAGGCTGATCGCCGACCTGGAACAGGCGTTGAGCCATGCGGTGCTCACGGGCCGCTTCACCGTCACGGGCGGCGACAGCGAGAAGTTAACCGCGGAGCGCTACGAGCTCGGCGACGTCAAGCACCTGGGCGACGGCCAGTGGCTCATCCAGGCCCGAATTCGTTACGCCGAACATGACGTGTCGCTGCCGCTGACGTTGCCGGTCCGCTGGGCCGGCGATACGCCGATCATCTGCGTGGACGAGATTGCGTTTCCCGGACTAGGCACGTACACGGCGCGGGTGATGATTTACCGCGACCACTACGCGGGATTCTGGACCGGCAAGGATCACGGCGGGCACCTGTTCGGCGTCATCCAGCGCGAAACCGACGGCAACGAAGTCAAGTAGCCTGGCCATTCCGGCCGGGGCATCGCCGCCGCTGATCATCGATCGGCCCGTCGCCGGTGCGCGAGGCCGTCAGGGGGATTCGGCCTGACGATGGTCGAATCGCCAAGTCAGGCCCAAGCCGAGCCAATAGCTGGCGACCGACGTCTCGGTAAACAGCCCCAATTGTTCGCTGTCGCGGAACATGCCGCCGGCCATGGCGTCGAGGTCCACGCCGGGCAACACGTCGGCCACGCCGACGCCGCCCGAGATGCGGTGCTCGCCCGTAATGGCAAGCAAGCCCTGCGTGTATCGTACGGTCGGCAGGTCGCCGAGCGGTACGCCGCCGACCGCCAAGTCGGGCGTTTGATCGATCGGGTTTTCCGCCCAGGCGTAGCCGGCGCGCCAACGATACCTGCCCAACGTGTATTGCGATCCGAACTGAGCGACCCACTGGTTGATGGCGGACGTAAGGTCCTGCGGCTGCCGATGCTGGCGCCGCCCATGGCGCCGGCTGCCGGCATCAGCGTGTTGTGGGTCTCTACGCCGAAGGTCTGGGCGGTTGCTCGCCGAGGAAATGCGTCATACACGCCGATCAACGCGGCAAGCACGACCACGCGACGTAGTACCGGACTCCCGCTCGCTTCCCTGCGGGCATGTCGGGCAAGGGCGCAACTCACGGCGCCGCCAAATCCCTAGTAATTCCCTTTAGATTCAGTTCATCGGCGGTCCACTCTCGCATTTCAAGGAACGCTTCGCTGGCCGCTACAGTCGCCTCAGCCCCGCGCTGTGAGCCGTGCTAGCAGAACCCGCTCGAGGGCTTTTCGCGCTCGCGGCGGCGAGAGACGGCGACCTGGCATAAAGCGCCGGTGCGTCAGTCGAGAACTTCGATGGTCACTCGCGGAATGCGGCCGTTGAACCGGGACTTCGCTTCGGCGCCGATCGTCTCGACGACCGGCGTGCCGAGATCGACGCCCACGTCGGCCGTCTCATCGGCTGAGAAGATGAACGGCTGCGTGCGCTCGATCCGGCCTTCTGCAACTTGCTGATCGTTGACGTACAGAGCGGCTTGACCGCCCTTGCCAAGTCCATCGCCGTCGTAGCGAAACTCGAACCGCACGGTCGACTTCCCTGCGGGCAGCTTCTCGTTCGCGACGATCGAACTTCGTTGCAAGCCGAGGAAATTGTAATCATAAGCCGGCGCGCCGTCCTTGACGTACAGCGCCCAGCCTCCGAAACGACCGCCCTGCGCCAAGATGACGCCGTGGGCGGCCGAGTCGCCGGACTCGATCTCCGCGGTAATCGTCTTCGACTTGTTCTTCACGTTGAGGAACGTGTTCTCCAACATGCCGGTCATGCCCTCGGCGAGCGTCAGCGACGTGCGCCCCGCCAAGAGGTCGGGCCGGTCGACGGCCTCGGCAAGCCCGCGTTCCAACGTACGGTCGTCGAGCGGCAGCACGCGGTGCTTTTTCGCTTCATCCAGGAACTTCGCCTGCAACTGCTGGAGTGCCATTTGCCGAAGGCGGCGGTGCTGTACCCGTTGAGCCGCAAGATCTCGGCGATCGACGCTACGGAATTAGGGATTTCACCGGTGTCGCCGGGAAACGCGGTCGCCATTTCCGTGATGAAGCCCATGTTCGCGGTATGGTGATTGCGCCCGCACTTCAGCGCGGCGCGGGTCGGCGAACAGAGCGCGGTGGTATGGAAGTTGTTGAAGCGGAGACCGTTTCGAGCAAGTCGCTCCAACGTGGGCGTCTCAATGGGTCCGCCGAATGGCGTGGCGGCGCCAAAGCCGAGGTCGTCGATCAGAATGATGACGACGTTCGGCGCCCCGGCCGGGGCCGTCACCGCCACACGCGCCGGCGGCGTTGCATTCCGAACGTCGAGTTCCGTAGTAGCGGGCGGATCAGGCAATTGCACCGGCAAGATCGTGCGATCGAACTCCTGGGCGACGGCCTGCAGGCTTTGCAGGGACCCCATACACATCATGGCAATTGCGAAACCGGCTTTTTTGCCAAGCATGGCGTGACCTTCCAATAGAATCCGCATGCGAAACCGCTGGCGATTCTCAAGCTACCACGGCTAGTACACGAATCGGCCCGGTGAGTCAGGACGCCGCTTCCATCATTGCGATGAGTCGATCACAGCAAGCCTTGACGAACTCGGGGTCTTCGGCGCCGAGGTCCTTTTCGACGATCTCGATCGTCTTGGGCAGGTGCTGCTTCAGCGCGTCGAAGAACGCCTTGTCGCCCGCGGGGTCGCGCAACGGGCCCCCTTCGACGCCGTAGCGGCTGGTGCCCCGCAGGGGGATCATGAACACGGCGTTGCCACGGGTGTGCTGCAGCCGCTTGCCGATCTCCTTGGCGACTTCGACCAGTTCCTCGGCCTTCAGCCGCGGCGCGGCGATGATCGGGCTGTGGAACGTGTTGATGTGGTCCTTGTACTTCTCGGGCAGGACGTGCTCCTCGCTGAGGAACAGGCCGATGTGCTCCGTGCCGCCGGGGCAAATCACCTGCGGCAGGCCGAGCTTACCGGCGGTCGTAAGGCGCTCCGGTCCGCCGGCCCGCAGGGCATGATGCAGCTCGTCGCTGATCTCGCCGAGGGCGTAATCGAACACGCCGCGGATGAGGCCTTCGCGCATCATCTGCTCCATCGCGCGGCCGCCGGCCCCGACGGCGTGGAACAGGATCACTTCGTAGTCCTTGCTTTCCAGGTAGTCGACGGCGATCTCGGCGCCCTTAGTGAGCACGCCGAGGTTGGTCATGCCAATGAGCGGCCGCGTGCCGGCGATCGCGCCGCGTTCAACCTGGGCCATGCCGGCCGCAGCGGCGGCGGCGTTGGCCAGCACCATCCGCATGAACGGGTTGAGGCCGAGGATGTCGCTCACCGAGAACATCATCATGATGTCCTTGATGCCGACGAACGCGCTGGTGTCGCCCGCGGCGCAGGTCGAGACCATCAGCTTCGGCAGGCCGTAGGGAAGCTGCTGCATGACGCCGGTGGAGCTGCTGGTGCCCTGCGTGCCCCCCAGGCCGATGACGGCGTGGGCCTCGCCCTTTTTGACCATCTCGCCGATGAGCTTGGCGGCGCCGCGGATCATCACCGGCGAAGCCTTCTCGCGGGTGGCGCCGTCGAGGAGCTGCGATAGGGGTGTGCCGCCGGCCTCGGCGAGTTGCTCCCGCGTGAGATCGGCT
>QEVI01000359.1 GCA_003576855.1 Planctomycetota bacterium | reverse complement strand
CCCCGAAACCAGCGAAGCCATGATCTACGCCGCCATGATCAGCCTTATGTCACGACGCTTGGCCAATGCAAAGTTCATTTGAAGACACGCTCTTAGGGTGTTCACCCCGGTGAGCGCTGCGCGCCGCTGGCATCGACGCCTCCCGACGCCCACTTGCTAGGGCGCTTTCGCGCGTCGAGCAGCCGAGCAAGTGCAGCATCGTCGAGCCGACGCGCTGCCGAGCGACTGTGGCGCTGGCGCGATTGCCTCGCCGCCGCGGAATCCTCCGACATAACTACAGCGCAGAGCCGCGCGGCAAACTGAATATCGCGATCCGAGTTGTGGCTTTCGGCGATTGCTCGCCCCGGTGCGACGTCTCGACGCGACGGGTCGCCCCCAGCACAAACGAGTCGCCGCGACGATCACCGCTAAACGCGAGCGGCGATATGCCATTATCCGACAAGGACTTGCGCATTAGGCGGCGACTTCGGCGAGGCGGCGGCGCCTCCCCGGCGCACGGGCCCCCAAGGCTTTTGCCCCACTTTTTCAAAAAATTGCTTGCAACTGGGGATTCAAATCGGCATAATCCGGCCAGGCGCGACCTATGCTCCTCTAATAGCAGCCGTGCGATGCTCGTGTTACGAACTCCGCCGATGTCTGCGAAACTCATCGCCTTGGCCGTAGTCGCCTGGGCGGTGACCGAAGTGCAGGCCCGCGCGAGCATCATGACGCCATTCGACCAAGACGTGGTGATTGACGTATCGGCCTCTGCGCAGCGGGCGCCCGCCGGGGCCCAGGCGCCGCGGGATACGCGAGACGTTCCGCGGCCCCCTGCTGAAGAGAGCCTGCCGCAGAACCAGTTCGGCCTGTTGCCGGACGGCGCTCATTCGACTTCGACGAGCACTTCGCCGACGCTGGGGGGCGGGGCGAACAATTCTCCTCTGGCCGGGGCGTCGCTATGGATCGCTCCGGATACCGCCATGGCGGGTTGGCTGCGCGGCGATACGTCGCTCAGGCTGCCAGCGCCGCCGGCCGTGGATCTGCTTAAGCCGCCTCAAGCGACGTGACGGCCGGCGCGTGCGCCTGCGCTTCGAGCGTGCCGCATTAGTCGCAGCCCGTTGCGCAGTCGCCGGTCGCGCCGCCGCTCGACTAGCGTCGTTTCTTTTCATGGCGGAAGCACTTAATTCATCATCTTGAAAGCTTAAGGATTGGATCCATGAGAAAATCTGCATTGCTACTGGCCATCACGGCCGCCTTCGCCCTGGTCTCCACGGCGGAGGCTTCGATTCTGGCCAGCTTCGTCCGCAAAGGGACGCTGTCTGCGCCTATTCTCAATACGCTCAACGACACCAACGCCGAAGTGATCACCAAGGGCGCTGGCAACGTCGCCGCGGCGTTCGAGGTGGGCGATAGCGTTACGCTGTATTTGCAGTTCAACGAAATCACCACGTCAGACGGCTTCTTCCTCAACGAGGATCTGGACGATGCAAGCGCTGGCGGACCGGGCTACAACCTGCTCGGCAAAGGCACCTTTACCATCACGGCGATCGGCGATCTGGCCGGCGTCGGCAGCGCGACGAACGACGACATCTCGTTCACGGGCTCGATCAAGATCTACGAGAGCGCCTCTTCGCTGAGCTTTGGAGCTGGCATCGCCGCGGCCGACGCAGTCATCGCCGCAGCGAGCGAAATCGCCGAGATCGGCATCGCCCCCGGCAGCGACGACTTTATTACCGCCGTGGACGCCCCGACGTCGTTCGCATCGATCCCGTCGTCGCCGGCTACGGCGGTCCAAACCGATCTCGGCCTGTCGCTGCTATCTGGTGGCGCCGGACTGGAGATTATCGACGAGGCGCTGACAAGCCCCTACGGGACGACTCACGCCATCGTCGGTGATTCGGGCGCCTACCGCGTCTCGCCCGTGACGCTGGGCGACGATGTGTTTGACCTGGTGACTGACACCACGATCGGATTCCAAGCTGGCGTTCCTGAACCGTCGACCATCGTCGTGTGGGGTACGCTCGCCTCGGCTGTCGCCGCCTACGGCGCCCATCGGCGCCGTCGTTCGGCGTAGTGCTGCAGGCTTGCCTGGTAACTTGAGTGACGCGCCAAGGGGTCCGCTTCGGCGGGCCCCTTGGTTTTTGCGCTGGGAGGCAATAGCTTTCGTCCGACCAGATTCCACTGGGTGGCACCGACTTTCGGCCGAACGGGGTCCGCCCTTGGCGCCAGCGCACCACGGCCGAATGTCGGTGCGGCGCAGCCGCGCGAGGCAATGCGTTTCAATCGCCAGCCGCCACGGCGTTCGCCTCCGGCGCGGCCTGTAGCCGCCGCTCAACGAGCGGCCGGGGCGGTGCGCGAGGCGGTTTTTTGCGCCGCTCCGGCGGCTCATTGAGCCGCGGCTACGGGGGCCCTCCGCCGCTGGGTGGCACCGACAATCGGCCGTGGATGGCCCGTCTAGCAAGCCAAGCCGATTCGGCCGACAGTCGGTGCTACCCGACTTGTAGCCGCCGCTCAACGAGCGGCCGGGGCGGTGCGCGAGGCAGTTTTTGCGCCGCTCCAGCGGCTCGTTGAGCCGCGGCTACGGGGCCCTCCGCCGGCCGGGGCGTCTAGCGCAAATGCCAGGGGGCGACGGGGCGGAATCAATTCTTTTACCGTCGCCGCAGGGCGAGTGCGACGATGCCCGCCATGGCCAGTAGCACCGCCTGGGGCTCTGGAACAGCCAGTGCGACGCCGGTTGCGCCGCTTGTGCCGAACTGGTCTCGCCAGAGCTGGTAGTCGGCGGCGTCCACCTGCCCGTCGCCGTTGCCGTCGGCGAGCAAGCCGCTGCCGCTGGCCCCCAAGCCCCGCTGCCAGATCAGCAAGTCGTTGCCATCGACATCCGCGTCGTCGTCGTAGTCGGCACTATTGCCAACCGGGTTGCTGTACTTGCGGAGAAAGGCGTCGTCGGCGCCGAACCTCGACCCTTGTAGGTCGCCTAAGGTGAGGCCTGTGACGTAGGCGTTGCCCGCGGCGTCAGCGGCGACGCCCAAGGCCTGATCGAGCGAGTCGGTGCCGAATTGCTCAACCCAGACGATATCGCCGGCGGAATCATACTTGGTGAGAAATGCGTCGATGAACCCGGCGGTGTTTCCATTTAGATTGCCCCCGGTGTAACCGACCGTGTATGCCTGTCCGGCGCCGTCGGCCGAGATGGCCCAACTTACGTCATTAGCGGCCGTTCCGAGTTGCCTCGTCCACACCAGGTTGCCCGCCGTATCGAGCCTGCTAATGAATGCATCGGCGGCGCCGGCATTCGGTCCGCCCAGGCTGCCCACGGTGAAGCCAGAGAGGAAGACGTTACCCAGGCCGTCGACGGCGACGCCGGTGGCGCGATCCTCCGCCGGCGTCCCTAACTGCTTTGTCCACTGCAGGTTACCGCCGGTATCGTACTTGCGAACAAAGGCGTCGGCCGAGCCGGCGTGGAGGCCGCCCAGGGCGCTTTCGGTGGCGCCTGCGACATAGACGTTCCCTTGCGCGTCGGCGGATACTTCCCAGGCTTCGTCGGCGCTGGCCGTGCCGAATTGCCTGGTCCATTGCTCGACGCCGGCGGCGTTGTACTTGATGAGGAAGGCATCGGTCGCGCCGG
>QEVI01000358.1 GCA_003576855.1 Planctomycetota bacterium | reverse complement strand
GAAGAGAGACATGCCACGGCGGCCAAAACTAGCGCAGCGGCGCTAGCCGAGAAGAGGCTTCGCGTTGTCCGAATCATTAGATCTTACTCCTCAGCGCTGGATGACTGGATCGATGACTAAAATCGCTGTCTTCTGAAATCGTTGTCGTTTGAAATCGCAATGATGCCGCGCAGGCGAACGCTCAGCGTTGCGCAAGGTCGCCCTGGGCCCGATTGTAACTGCCGCCCCGGCCGAATCAACGAAAAAATAGTGGAAATCAGAGATTTGGATCAAGTTTCACGGCAATGCCCCGGCGGCGTATCCGCACAAGCTTGTTATGTACTAACCCGCCCGCGGGATTGCAGGGGCGCCGATAATCGTAATCCCTTGCCGTTTCATTACTTAGCCCAATAGCCGCCACGCGCCGCGCCGGCTATCTGCGCAATTGCGAGACGGTTCTTCTGCATTCGCGGCGGCCGGCCCCTTAGCCCACTTGCCGCGAATTCTTGCCCGGAATCGCCACGTTCAACTGCGGCGCCTCGCCCCACGCATACTCGCTCGGACCGAGCGTTTCGGTGCTCTTGACGAGATCGTCCCAGGTCACCGTCTGGCCGGTGTACGCCGCGGTGCGACCGAGGATGGCGATCATCGTGCTGTTGCACATGTAGTGGCCGTTGTTGATCGGCTCGCCCCGGCGGATGCTGGCGAACAGCTCGTCGTGTTCCTGCTGGTACATACTGGGCTTGTCGCCGCGGTAACGCCACTTCCGCTTGCCCGCGCGGTCGGTCAGCTCGTGCTTGAGGATTTCAGCCTGTCCTTCGGTCCCCAGCACTCGTTCGTCGACGCGCACGCTGCAGTTGTCCTGCTGCCGGCACGTGAAGTACACATGCTTGCCGTCGGGGTACTGGTAAAACACGGCGAAGTGATCGTAGACGTTGCCGTACTTCGGATCGACGCGCTGCTGTCGGCCGCCCAGCGCAAACGCCTTCAGCGGCTGCAGGTCGCCCAAGAGCCACGCCGTCTTGTCGAGGCTGTGGACGGCCTGCTCCAGGATGTGATCGCCCGACAGCCACGTGAAGTACAGCCAATTGCGAATCTGGTACTCCATGCGGCTCCAGGCGGGGTCGTCGCCGCGGTGCCACAGGCCGTTGGCGTTGTAGCTCGACTCAATGGCCACGATGTCGCCGATCGCCTTTTCTTCGAGAATTTGGCGCATCGTTTCGCGGACGCCCAAGTCGTAGCGCCAGCAGAGACCGGAGACGACGGCCAGCTTCTTCTCCTCTGCCATACGACAGGTTTCCATGACGTGCTGAACGCCCGGCACATCGACGGCGATCGGCTTCTCGACGAACGAATGCTTCCCCTTTTCGACGGCGTACCGCAGGTGGGCCGGCCGGAAATGGGGCGGCGTCGCCAGCAGCACCACATCGACGTTGTCGATTACCTGTTTGTAGGCGTCGAAGCCGACGAACACCGCGTCCTCGGGCACCAGCACGCGGTCGGCGATGGACTTCTCCGCCTTAAGCTGCTCGAGGGCCCGCTGGGCGTGATCGGCGAACGTGTCGCCGATGGCGACCAGTTGAGCCTGCTTGTCGGCGGAAAGGGCGTCGACGACCGACCCGGCGCCGCGACCGCCGCAGCCCACCAGCCCGACGCGGAGCGTCTCGCCGCCCGCGGCGTGGACCGAACGGGGAATCGCCATCGTTCCCAGCGCCGTCGCGGCTGCGCCGGCCTGACCGGCCATGCGCAAGAAATCGCGGCGCGAAGCCGCGGGTTGGTTTTCATTGCGGTTCATCGAAAAATCTCCTCGGCCAGAGGGCTAAAGGTAGCGTAATACTCACTGACTGGCGAACCCGCGCTTGCGCCGCCGCCAGCGCCGGCGCGATCGCTCGGCCCGCCAGCGCCGGCAGCTTGCCGCGGCGGCCAGCGCCAGCCAGCATGCCGCCGGCTCAGGGACGCCCGCGACAGCGGACGACGCAGTCGCCGGGGCCGGCGCGAATTGCTGTTGCCAAATTAGTAAATCGCCGCCGTCGACGGCGCCATCGCCGTTAGCGTCGCCGTGGCGATGAAATGCGCCGCTGGTCATCAGCGGTGCGTTGGCGCTCCACCGCTCGAGGTCCGCGGCGTCGACCGCGCCGTCCTGGTTGAAGTCGGCCGCCTGGTACTCGGCGTTGATGCCGGCCGCCGCGGCGACTTCCGCCTCCCAATACGTGGGCAGCGTATTCCATGGATTGTTCATCACATCGTCCGTGACGTAAATGCCTCCGGCGCTGCGCTGGACGGCCAGTTCGAGCGCCGCCGCCATGTTGGCCGCCGACGGCTCGGTGTGAACCAGGTGGACGAACCGATCGCTATCGTAATCGGCGTTCCACGGCGAGGGGACGTAGCCGGGATAGGCCGCGCCGACGTTCTCGAACACCATCAGCCGGTCGGCCGTGGGCCAGGTGAGATACTGCTCGATGGTGTGCGTGCCGGGGTTGCCCATCACCTCCCAGCGGGGATTGAGACCTTTGACGTGATTGTAGATCGAGCGGTAATAGTTGAGCCGCTCGGCGGGGCCCGTGTTGGCCATCTCGTCCACGAAGATGCCGTCGATCGCGTACCACTGGGCGTACCGGTCGATATCGGCGGTCACTTGGGCCAGCGGCCGGCTGCCGTAGCTGGAATAGACGTAGCCGATGACCCGACCGCCGGCCGCCCGAAAGGCGTTCACAGCGCTGACGTAGTTGTTGTCCTTTGAGCCCCCCGGGCCGTTGCCGGGGTTCATGATCGCCGTGATCGGCACGTCGTCGGCCGCGGCGGTCATGCGTGCCCAGGGGCTGTTCTGGCCGGGATAGAAGTACGCCGGCACGACGATCTCCAGCGCCTGCGCGTTGCCAGCGGCGCCGAAAGCCAGCGCGAGGGCAAAGGCCGCTGCAGCGAGCAGGGACTTCGGCGTTTCCGCCTCCGATCGTCGGTCAGCACGCAACATGTTCATCTTCCATCCGAGCGAAGCGCGGCAGCTTTCGCACAAAGGCATGCCTCGCTGGCAGGTGCGCGAGCGACGCCAGCGCGCTGGCGCCAACGTGGCCCGCACCGCCGCCTCAATCGTTCAATCCCGCGCCCGCCGACGCCGGCCGCCGACCAGGCACGCCGCCCAGGCCGCCAAGGCGACCGCCGCGGGTTCGGGCACGGCGGCAATGGCCGGCGCGACGCCGAAGTTGGCCTTCCAATCGGCCAGGTCGCCCGCATTGTGCGTGCTGGGGAATCCTTGTTGCCAGACCAAGAAGTCGGCGCCGTCGACATCCTGATCGTGGTCGAAATCTCCTGGGGCGTCAGCCGGATCGGCCAGCGTGTAGCTGATGACGTTCGTCACGTCGCTCAACCCCTCGCTGGTGTACACGACGAAGTCGAACGAGGGGTTCGGAAAGGCGGGGGCCGGACCGCCCAGGGCGTGCGGAAACTGGATGACCGCATCGAGCGGTATGGCCCACTCGATCTCCGTCCCCTCCGGCGGGCCAGCTTCGGTCCAGAACGGGTAAATCAGCGCCCCGCCGTTGCCGATGGGCCCGCCCGTGAGGCTCAAACCCAGGTTGAACGCCGAGGCGTGCTGGGCGAAGGGAAAGTCCGTCTGGTAACCCAGCTCCGAGCCGATCACGCCGAGCGAAAACACGTTGAACCCCGTGGAC
>QEVI01000357.1 GCA_003576855.1 Planctomycetota bacterium | reverse complement strand
AAGCAGGGCGATCCGGAAGGCGAGATCCGCTGGCCGCATTGCTCGCAGCATCCTATCACAGGTCCGAACGAGCAACGCATTACGGAAACGTTGACGTAACGGTTACCGAGGAGTGACAGATGCCGGATCGACATGTCTGCGCACAGGACGCGGCACATGTACCCGCGTTGTTCGGCAGGCAAGCATCTGTTACAGTCCGCGCATAGCCGTTCGTCGAAGGCGAGGAATGCGCGCTCTCATCCTTGGCGCAGACGGGTACCTCGGCTGGCCGACGGCGCTTCGCTTCTCAGCCCTTGGCTATGACGTGCTGGGTGTGGACTCGCTCAGCAAGCGCCGCTGGGAATCGGCGCCCCCACGAGGGCCGCCAACGACGCCGCCAGATCCACCTGCCCCACGAGCGCATCGCTCCGCCGGCCTGCCGGCGCCCGCTGCGGCCACCGCACCAGCATCGGCGTGCGCGTACCCCCCTCGAACAACGAGGACTTCCCCGCGCGATAGCGGCCGTTGGGATCGTGATCGCGGAGTTGTTCGTTGGCGCCGTCTTGATAACCGTCGTCGAGCACCGGGCCGTTGTCGGCAGCCAGAATCACGAGCGTGTTCTCGCCCACGCCGAGCCGCTCCAGGGCGTCGAGCACCTCTCCCACGCACCAGTCGAGCTGCAAGATCGCATCCCCGCGCAAGCCGTAACCCGACTGGCCGGCGAACCTGGCGTGAGGAACCCGCGGCACATGAATGTCGTGCGTGGCGAAGTACAGGAAAAACGGCGACTCGGCATGCCGCGTGATGAAGTCGCACGCTTGGCGGGTCAGCACGTCGGCCATGTCTTCATCGGTCCACCGCGCCCGCCGCCCGCCGGTCATCCAGCCGATCCGCGAGATGCCGTTGATGATCGACTGATTGTGGCCGTGAGACCAGCGCTGCTTAAGCTGATCGGGACGTTCTTTGCCCGACGGACTGCCGTCAATTCGCTCGGCGTAGCTCACTGCAATCGGGTCGTCCTCGGCGCCGCCGACCACGCGGCCCTGCTCGACGTACACGCAGGGAACCCGGTCGCCCATGGCGGGCAGAATGAAGTGGTAATCAAATCCAATCTCGTTCGGCCCGGGCCGTATCTGGCCGTTCCAGTCGATCAGCTTATCGCCGAGCCCCAGATGCCACTTGCCGACGACGCCCGTCGCGTAGCCGGCGGTCTTCAACAGGCTCGGCAGCGTCACCGTGCCTGGCGCGATGATCAACTCGGCATCGCCGGGCAAGATCCCCGTGCCTGGCTGCCGAAACGCATTGCGGCCCGTCAGCAGTGCGAATCGCGACGGCGTGCACGTGGCCGCTGGGCTGTGGGCGTCGGTAAACGATAGACCTTCGCGTGCCAGCCGATCGATCTGGGGCGTAGGAACCGCGCCGCCGTTGCAGGAAACGTCCCCGTAGCCCAGGTCGTCGGCGTAAATCACACAATGTTGGGGCGCTCGCCCCGGGCGCCGCCCAGCGGCGCAAGTGACAGCGTCGCCGCGATCAACCAGCGCAACGGGCGGCCAAGCGATGGGCAGTTCATGGGCTTATTTGTCAGCTTTGCCGCTGTTTATCGCGGAAGGCGGCCGGCCCCGGTGCGGCGCGGCAGTGTCCAGCCATTCCGCCGTGGCCGCCCGTTCTGCTCCAGTTCGCCGGCGCGGGCTGCCGGGCGGTCCGCCGTAGCCGCCGAGTCTCGTTCCGCGACATTTTTTTGACTTGTCTTTCAGCCCCGTTTAAAAGTAAAACGTGACATAGAGCGCGTGCCGCTATTGCTGCGTTCGACTCGACTGAACGACGCCTCGCCGATCCAATGCCGTTTTCGTCCGTAAAGCCCGTGCTGAAGCAGCTCGCCGGCGTGCTGGTGGCGGTGAATGTCCGCGCCGTACGGGCGTCGCTGCTCGCGGCGGCTTTGGTATCATATGGCGCCGTACCCAGCACGCCTACGGTTCAGTCCGAGTTTGAAACGCTCCAAGAACTGGCGTCTTCCCATAGCGAACCCGGTCACGGCGCGCGGCTGCGTCGCGCCTCGACCCGCCTGGGAGACAAGTTCACGGCAAGAACGCCGACGGCCGGGTCGGCCATCAATCGCTGGAAGCGGCCCTTGTTGTCCAAATTGCATCTTTCGGCCGGTCTCGTCCTGCCGCTGCGCTGTTAGGCGCCCATCTGCGCTTTTTCGCGTGCGCGCTGCTCAACCACTTGCGCCAGAGCGAACGCAGCGCCCTCCTAGCCGCTCGGCGTCGCGCCTTGGGGTCGACAGCCGCTGCGGATCAAACCTTACCCCGGCCATAATGGTCTCTCCCCTGTAGGGGGGCGTCGGCGGCCGAGTACTTTCCCGCGGCCGTCATGCGCGGCCGCCAGTCCACCGTATAACCGTATAGACGACAGGATATTCCCATGCAACGACTGGTCGAAGGCATTCACAAGTTTCAGCAAGACATCTTCGCCTCGCAACAGCGGATGTTCCAGCGATTGGTTGACGGGCAGAAGCCGCTGGCGTTGTTCATCACCTGCTCCGATTCCCGCATCAATCCGAATCTGCTGACGCAGACGCAGCCGGGCGAGCTGTTCATCATGCGCAACGCCGGGAACATCGTCCCCCCCTATGGCGTCGCCGGATGCGGCGAAGCCGCCACCATCGAATACGCCGTCAGCGTATTGAAGGTCGAAGACATCGTGCTCTGCGGCCACTCGCACTGCGGCGCCATGGGCGCGCTGCTCGATCCCGACGCCGTGCAGGAACTGCCCGCGGTTCGCGCCTGGCTCAGTCATGCCGAGTCCACGGCCCGCATCATCAAGGAGAACTACAGCCATATCCGCGAACCGAAGGCCCGCCTGACGGCCACGGTCGAGGAAAACGTCCTCGTGCAGTTGGAAAACCTTCGCACACACCCGTCGGTCGCCGCCGCTCTGGCCCGCGGAACCGTCAAGCTGCACGGCTGGGTCTATAAGTTCGAGACCGGTCAGGTCTTCGCCTACGACGCTGCGCAGAACCAGTTCACCATGCTCGGCGATCGCACGGGCGCCGTCCAAGTTCACGACGGGCGCGAGCTGCAGGCTATTTAGCCGCGCCGGCATGTCAAGCATCAGCCAATCGACTACCGCATCACCACCGCACAGCTAGATACCATGAACGCCTCACCCGATACCGAAGCCGGCGGCCCGCATTGGAAGCACGACCTGCTGGCGTCGATCGTCGTCTTCTTCGTCGCCCTGCCGCTGTGCATGGGCGTCGCGTTAGCCTCGGGCGCTCCGATCGCCGCGGGGCTGATCACCGGCATCGTCGGCGGACTGATCGCCGGTTCGCTCGCCGGGTGCCCGCTGCAGGTCAGCGGCCCGGCCGCGGGATTAACGGTAATCGTCTACGAGCTCATCCAGCGGCTGGGCCTGGAAATGCTCGGCCTGGCGGTGCTCGCGGCCGGCGCGCTGCAAATCGCCGCCGGCGCGCTGCGCTTGGGCCAATGGTTTCGAGCGGTCTCGCCGGCCGTGATCAACGGCATGTTGGCCGGCATCGGCGTCCTGATCTTCGCCAGCCAGTTCCACGTGATGGTCGACGACAAGCCGCGGGGCAGCGGGCTGGAGAACCTGGCCACGATCCCCCAGGCCATCTGGAAAGGGCTTGGCGTGCCCAGCCTGGCCAGCGAAGCGGAACGCGAATTCCGGACCCGCGCCCTCAAGCAGATGGGCGAAGTTCAACGCCGGCAGATCAA
>QEVI01000356.1 GCA_003576855.1 Planctomycetota bacterium | reverse complement strand
CGGGATACCGCTGGGCCACCCAGCCCAGCACGAAGAAGGTCCCGCGGACGCCCCGTTGCGAACAAACGTCCAGCAATCGCAACGTGTTGTCGACCACGCGGCCGGCGTAGTCGGGCCACTGCTGGCGCGAAATGGCGTCTTCAAAGCCCGAAACCTGGAAATAATCCTCGACGTCAACCGTGAACGCGTTAATCATGGGCGGCGAACGGACGATGGCGCGGCGACGGCGGGGCGAAGCGCCCATAGCGTAGCCGCCGTCGAACCCTCGAGCCGGGGGGAAGGCGCCGGGCAGGGCCATGCCGCCCGCGCGGCGATTGCACATCCACGGGCGCCAGTCAAAATGCCTAACGTGGATGCTTGCGGGCAATCGCCGCGGCGACGCCGTTTTCGGACTCGATGGCCAAGTCGACGGCGGGCGTCGGCGTGCGATAGAGGTAGGCGGCGAGCCGTTTAGCCTCGCGATGGTTCATCGGGGGCTCGTCCTCCGCCGCGGGCGGGCCGACGCCGCTGCAGAAGGTCGCCGCCGCGGGCTTGGCAGTCGTTGGCGCCGGACGAGACAGACCAAAGAACCGTACGGCGATTCCATGCCGCACGCCGAGCATACGGAATGCGGTGCACGCCAGAATCCTCAAGTCCAGTCCCAGACTAGCCGTATTGATGTATTCCATATCCAAAGCGACTTTGCGCTGCACGCAATCGATCGTCTGGTCAGCCGGGAGATTGATCTGAGCCAATCCCGTCACGCCGGGCAGCACGCGGAGGCGGCTCGCATAATCCCCCACGCGATCAGCCAGCTTTTCCGCCGCGATGATTTCGGGACGTTCAGGCCGCGGGCCAATGAGATCCATCTCGCCGCGGACCACGTTCCACAATTGGGGAAGTTCGTCGAGGTGGAGATAGCGCAGCGCCCGACCCAGCGGCGTAACGCGCGAGTCGTTCGAGGAGCACCACACCGGCCCGGTGAGCGATTCGGCGTCGGCGCGCATGGTCCGCAGTTTGTAAATCTGGTAGGGCTTGCCGTCCTTGCCGATCCGCACTTGGCGAAAAATCGCCGATCCGCGGGAACTGAGGCGAATCAGGACGCACAGGATTGCAATCACCGGCGCTGCCACGATCAATAGCGCCAGGCCCAGGACCCGCACGGCCAGGCGTTTGCGGTCGAAGTATTTGGGTACGCGAAGCGCCGCGCTCTGTGCCTCGCGCGCCGCCGGCTCCAGCCAGGCGACCGCCGAGTTCATGTCTCGATCCATAAGATGCTTTCTTTCGTAAGGCGATGGCGGACAGAACCAGGGCGAATATCAAGCAGCCGGGCGATTTCCATCGCCAGGCGACAGTTGCCAGCCGGAATCGAGGAGTGCTTTGAGAAACATGGCGGGCGGCGTCTTGTCGATGGCCTCGTCCTTGGCGCCGGCCAACCCCGCGATCTGCATCTTGAACAACAGCGGCGACGCGGCGTATTCGAACCGCGGAGACGTGGACGCGTTCCACCGGACGCCGTCGCTCCAGGCGTAACAGACCCGCAGGCGCTCGGCGAAGACGCTCTTGGATTCAAACGTCGTCTTCCAATAGGTGTGCGACTGCTTGGCCTGGTCGGCGACGCGACCCACTTCACGGCCGCCGATGAGCGTGTAATTGCGGCTGGAATAGCAAATCTCCGGCGTATGAACCGCGATCGGCCCGGGCGGCCCGACGATCAAGGCCATGCTGACCGACTCGCCCGACTTCACGTTGACATAGGCGCGGTTGACATACCCTGCGCATTGCAACATCTGGATAACGCCGGGCCCGATCTCCGATTCTTCCTGCAATTGCCAATCGCCGATGGTCTTGGGCAACGTTTTCAGGTGCGACGCAGCCGCGGTGAGATCCCGCGGCGGTCCCCAGCGGTGCGTGTAGTGGCCGTAGGCGGCGCCCGCGGACACGACCAGCAGCAGCCCGGCGCCCCATGTCCAGGGCACGCTTCGCCGGTTGTCCTTGGCCATCGATTTGTCGCCGATCATGTTCCCTCCCGCTGCGAAACGTTCACGCGCTGTCCGCTTTGAGAACCGAGCGCCCGTTCAAGATCAGCCAGCAGTTGTTTGTCGCTGGCGGTGAGCAAAGCTCCGTCGAGGCCGCGCCGCCGAGCCGCTTGGTGCATGATCTGGGCGTCGGCCAATCGACCGGCGCGCTGGTAGGCGGCCGCTAGGTGAAAATAGTAACGCGGGTCGGCGGCGCCGCTGGCCACGGCTTCTTCAAGGTCGGCGATGGCGCGGTTGGCGTCGCCCAAGTAAACGAAGATCGTGCCGCGCGTATCGAGCAGCGGCGCCGAGCGACCGGCCACGGCGATTGCGCGATCGATGTAGGAGACGGCGTCGCGCCGGTCGGCTTCTCGTTCGCCCAGCAGCGTGGCCAGGTTGTTGAGCGCCAGCAGGTTCTCCGGATCAATCTCCAAGACGCGGCGAAACACGCTTATCGCCTGGTCGATGTCGTCGCGCGTGACGTACAGCACGGCGACCGCCAGCAGCAACTGAGTATCCTCGGCGTGGTCGTTGAGCCGCGCCTGAATCACCTCATCGGCTTGCTGCAGCTTCTCCTGGCGGTAGAGCGGATTTGACAGAAGCTGGGCGAGCGTCGTCGCCACGGCGGGCGACGGATCCGACGCTGCCGCCTCCAGGCACAGGTCCACCGCTTCGACGAACTTGCCGCCCGCCGCTAGCGAGAGCGCGAGCGGCGCATAGGCCTGCGGCGCTCGCTGCCGCAGCTTCTCGTAGCACGCTTGGGCTTCGGCATGCCGCTCCAGGGATGAATACAGATTTCCCACCTGCAGATAAAGCCTTGTCTTGGCGTCGTCGTCCAGTCCGTCCTTCAGCGTCGACAACCGCTGCGCCAGGAACTTCTCCAGCAGGTCGGCGGCGGCCGAATCCTCTTGCCGCGCCTTCAGCAGGGCCACGCGCAAGGCCACGACCTCCAGCGAGTCGCCCTGGCCGGATTGCGACAACCGTAACTCCAATTCGTCGAGTCGGTTGGCGGCGTCCCGCGACCACTCCTCGCGCTGCGTCAGCGGGGCGCTCGCCATCACCGGCGTATCGAGCCCGCGAATCAGGAATTCAACGTACGTCCGCAGGTTGCTCGCCGTCGGGCTGGCCTTGTCCAAGATCTTTCGCAACGTGATCCGGCTTAGCTCCATCAACGCCTCCGGGCTGGCTTGCCCAACCTGTGGCGACGCTGCCGATGCGCCGCCCCCCCCGGCGCCCGGCCCGGCCAGATCGTGCTTCAGCACCGACTGCTGCTGGTAGACGCCCGCCAGCAACATGTAGTCGATGTCCATTGCCTGGTAGTCGGGCTTCTTGACCAGCGCTTCCAGGATGGACTGCGCTTGCTGCAAGTTGCGCTGCCGATCGTCCCACGATCCGCCGCGGCGACTGAGCAGCAAGGCCCGCAAGCGGTCGTCGCCCGCGGCCGACTCGGGCATCGACTGCTGCAGCAGCTTTTCAGCTTCGGCCCAGTCGTCGGCCGACCCGCTCGAGGCCAGAATCGTGGCCAGGTGGCGGCGGGCTTCGGCGTTATCCGGGTCCAGCTTGCGCATTTCTTCAAGCTGAACGCGGGCGGCCGACACGTCCGTGGCCATCAACACCCGGGCCAATTGCGATCGCAGCGCGACGTTCTTCGGGTCCAGCTCGACCGCCTGTTCCAGTTCCGCCTGTGCACGCGGCATGTCGCCCAGCAGGACGTACGCCTGGGCCGACGCCTGATGGCG
>QEVI01000355.1 GCA_003576855.1 Planctomycetota bacterium | reverse complement strand
CGAGAACCAGCACGATGCTGACGGTGATGAAAACCGACGCGAGCGCGCACGTCCACAGGATCGCGTGCATGATCGATTCGGTCCAGCGACGCCGCCCGCCGCCGACGCTGAGCTTCTCGGTTCGTGCTGTTGCTGTTGCCGACATTCGCAGTGCTGCGCTCGTGACCTGGCGCCGCTCGTTGAACCGGTCGCGGCCGACCGCGCCGTGGAAGGTTAGTTCCTCGCCGCAGCGCGAGCCGGTACGGCCTCCCAGAGCTGTTCGCGTGACCTTTGCGTGATTTCGTCCGTCACCGGAACGTACCCCACAGCCGGGGCGAGCTTATCAGCCTCGTTCACGTAGTAGTTAACGAACGCCCGCACGCCCGGCCTGGCCAGCGACGACTTGCGCACGTAGATGTACAACGGCCGCGATAGCGGATGGTAGCTGCCGTCGCGAACCGTCTCGGGCGTGGGAATCATCGGACCATCGCCGGCATCGACGGCGAGCAGTTTGAGCTTTTCCTTGTTCTCGGTGTAGTAGCCGAGCCCGAAATAGCCGAGGGCGCCCTTGTCCCCCGCGACGCCAGTCACCAGCGCGTTGTCGTTTTCGCTAGCGGAGTAATCGCGCCGTCCGCTCTTTTCTTGGCCGTTAATGACCTTCGTGAAATAGTCGAACGTGCCCGAGTCGTCGCCGGGGCCGTACAGCTTCAGCGGCTCGTCGGGCCATTGGGGGTTGACGTCGCTCCACTTCTCGACGACGCCGGCGCTTGCGGCTCGCCAGATCGTCTTCAGTTGATCAACCGTGATGACGTCGCACCAGTCGTTTTGCGGGTTGGCGACGACAGCCAGGCCGTCGAAGGCGATTTGCAGCGGGACGAGTTCGATGCCGGCCGCCCGGCAAGCGTCGGCCTCGGCCTCGGTGATCTCTCGCGAGGCGCCGCAGACGTCGATCTCGCCAGCCGCCAGCTTCTTGAAACCGCCGCCGGTGCCCGACTGACTTACGACGACATGGACATTTGGATTTGCTCCGCAAAACGTCTCGGCCACGGCGGCCGACATGAGGTACACCGTGCTGGAGCCGTCAACTGCCACGACTTCCGTTCTCCCGCACCCCAGCGCCAGGGGCATGCCTGTCGCGAGGCCCAGGAGGCTAAGGTGGCGAAAGCGTCGAGCGATCATGCGCGATGGGCGGCGGACAGCTTGGAAAAACCACGGGCGCCCCGAGGTACGCTAGCAGTGTACCGGCGAATCGTTAAGGAAACATGAAGACGCGGCTATCCGCTCGGCGGAAGTTTTCCGGCAGGCAGGCAAATCATAAAAACGCTGCCCACGCCGACCTGGCTTTCCAGGGCGACGCTGCCGCCCATGGCTTGCGTCAGATGCTTTACGATCGCCAACCCCAGCCCAGTACCCCCAAGCTGCCGGGACCGTGCGTTGTCTACGCGGTAAAACCGCTCAAAAAGCCTGGCATGATGGGCTGGTGGAATACCAGGCCCGGTATCCTCAACCTCCAAGAGCACCCGCTCTCCATCCCGGCATGCGCGGATGGCGACGCGACCGCCGGCCGGCGTGTATTTGACGGCGTTATCGACAAGGTTGCCCAGGACCTGCCGGAGGGCTTTTTCATCGGCATGTACGGCGAGCGCATCCTCGACCGCGACGCTGATGGATATCTGCTTGGCCGCGGCCTGAGTCTCGAAATCCGCAATGCAGCGTTTCACAAAACCGGCCAGCGGAACATCGACAAGCTTCAGCGGCGTCTGGCCCGCTTCAATGCGGGCCAGGTTGAGCATGTCCAGGATCAGTTCCTCGAGTCGGCCGGCTTGCTCGTCGATCCGCTCCAGGAACCGGGGGCCGTGAACCGGGTCGCTCGCCGCTCCGTTGCGGAGCGTTTCGGCATACGCGCGGATCGAGCTGAGCGGCGTCTTCAGTTCATGCGAGACGTTCGCGATGAATTGCTGGCGCATCCGCTCCAAACGCTTCAGCTCGCTGATGTCTCGAAGCACCAACACCACGCCGGCGGGCGGGTCGCCGGCCAGCGGCGTGGCGAGCACGTCGAACACCCCCGGCGGCTTGACGCGCGAGGTCAGCTCGCCCCGCGCCGGCTTTCGCCCAGCGATGGCTTGTCGCAATAGATCCCGCAGCTCGTGGCTGCGGATCGCTTCGAGCAACGTGCGGCCGTTCACCCGCGCCGGATCAAAGCCGAGCGATCGACCGGCAGCGGCGTTGGCGAACAGGATGTGCTCGCTCGAATCCACGGCGATCACGCTTTCAGTCATGCAATCAAGTATCGTGGCTTGCGTCTGGCTGGTGTTGCGAAGCTGCCGTTCGCTCCGCGCCAGTCGTTTGCCGATGTCGTGGAGGGCGACGGCCGCGGCCGCGACTTCGTCGGCGTCGGCGTGGGAGGGGACGGCAATAGCCAGCCGGCGACCATACTCGCCGCCGACAAGCGCTCGCGCGGCCTCGGAAAGCTCTCGCACGGGGTCGGCTACCCGCCGCGCAATCCAGTACGCAATCGCCGCGCTGGCGACGGCCAACAACGCCGAGATCGCGTAGAGCCAACGGCGGACGCCGATGATCTCCGCTTCAATCGGGGCTAAGGGCGCCGCCGCGCGAACCACGCCCAGCGGCCGCTGTTCGTCGCCGACGCGAACGGCCACGTACAGAAGACGCTCCGCCAGCGTGGGGCTCGGCCGGCGGGCGCTTCCCTCGCCGGAGCGCAGCGCGGCGACGATTTCCGGACGATTGCCGTGGTTTTCCATTTGACGGACTGGGCCTACGCTTTCCTGCCCCGAGTCGGCCAGCACGCGGCCGTCGCTGCTGATCAGCGTCAGTCGCACGCTCGCCCGGTCGGCGGCCGCGGCGACGTTGGCCTGCAGAATCGGCGACGGCTGGCCAGGCCACTGCTCGGCAAGAAGCTCGCCGCTGGCAGCGGCCGTCGCGCGAAGCGTATCGCGCACATGCCGCCACAGCAGATCCTCGTAAGCGTTGGAAAACAGCCAGGTCAGCACCGCGATCGCAATCGCGCTCAACGACACCAGCGCAAAGAACAGCCGCCAAAACACCCCGCCGTGCCGGCGACTCTGGCGATTGAATTCCATGGCATGGCGTGCCGGACCGCACAACGCATGTTCGCCGGACGCCGAGGCCGCGGCGGCGCAACGCCGTCTACGTGTAGCGGACGTCGCGATACAGCGGTTCGAAAAACGCCGGCAACAGGCTATCCACCCGCAGCAAGCCGGCACGGGTCAGTTCGATGCGGCCATCGGCAGTTCGGGCGTACCCCTCGGCAATGTACTCCTCCCACGTCGTCCGCCAGCGGTCGAGTACATCGACGCCGAACTTATCCTGAAAGTACGCGCGCTCGATGTATCCTTTTTTAAGCTGCAGGATCAGCTCGCGGATGAGCGCCTGATGCGGAGTAATCCGCATCGCGCGATTGAGCGGCAGCCGGCCCGCCTCGAGCGATCCGCAATAATCTTCCCATTCGGGATGGTTCTGATAGTGGACGCCCGAAATATGGCCGAAGCTGGCGATGCCGGTCGCTAACAGGTCGCTCCCGCGCCACAGATTGTCGCGATAGCTGAAGTTGACTCGCTCCGGGCGGCGTACCATCGTGTAGGCGCTCGACGAAGCGTACCCAGCGGCGGCGAACTCGTTGAACGCATAGTCCACCCATGCGCGCTTGGTGGGCCAATCGGCGACGGGCGTTTCCAGCCGGCGGCCGAGAATGTCCTTCGAATACACCGTGTTGAACG
>QEVI01000354.1 GCA_003576855.1 Planctomycetota bacterium | reverse complement strand
TCGACGGCAACGGCCGCATGGCGCGTTTCCTCATGAACGCCATGCTGGCCTCAGGCGGTTTCAACTGGCTGGTCATCCGTGTGGATGATCGCGCCGCCTATCTTGCCGCCACCTCGACGACCGTCCTTGGCGAGGAGATCCCTCCACAGGCTTACGACGTTTATCTCCAGCGACTGCTCCAAGAGGCCGGCAACCCCTCCGATCCCATTGCGCGGATGCTGATCGAGCAAATCGCGATGGCGCACCATAACATCGCTCGGCTGCACATCCGCGCCTCCAAGGCGGCCACGCGTTCTCCCAGCCGCGCGACCTCGGCCCGCAACCCTTCGACGGCGCTGGCGAGCGATGCTTGTTCGTTAGCGTTCAACGTCGTGCGTCCTGTGTTGTGCATCCCGTGTGGGGAAGCCTCAGTTTTACATTGTTGGAGGCGCCTCCGACGCCGATTGCCGCCTCCAGGCCATCGAACGCCCCGTTTCGCTTCTGCTCCGTTACAGCGGGATCAACCCGTGCTTCTTTGGCGGGCGATAGTCGCGCTTGGCCCGCAGGTACTCCAGCGCCTGGGCAAGCCGCCGGCGAGTATCGGCCGGTTCGATGATGTCGTCAACCAGTCGCCGCCCGGCCGCCACGTACGGCGAGGCGAACGTCGAGCGATACAAGTCAATCAGCTCCGCCCGTTTGGCCGCCTTGTCTTGAGCCTCCTGCATCTCCTTGCGGAAGACGATCTCGACCGCGCCCTCGGCGCCCATGACGGCGACCTCGGCCGTCGGCCAGGCGACGACGTAGTCGGCCCCCAGGTCGCGCGAGCTCATCGCCACGTGGGCCCCGCCGTACGACTTCCGCAAAATCACTTGAATCTTCGGCACGGTCGCCGCCGAGTACGCGAATAGCAGCTTCGCCCCGTGGCGAATGATGCCGCCGTACTCCTGCTGCACGCCGGGAAGGTACCCCGGCACGTCGACAAACGTCACCAGCGGAATGTTGAACGCATTGCAGAAGCGAATGAACCGGCTCGCCTTTACCGAAGCGTTGATGTCGATGGCGCCGGAAAGCACCGACGGCTGGTTGGCGATGATGCCAATTGAGCGGCCAACAATCCGGGCGAATCCAACGACCATGTTCGGGGCATAGCCGGGCTGCACTTCCAGGAAGTCGCCCTGATCGACGATGCCGCCGATCACGTCGCGCACGTCGTAGGCCTTCTTCGGGTCCGTGGGGACGACGTCGTTGAGCTGGGAGTTCGGCTCGACGCTGTCGTCGGTCGAAACTCGCGGTGGCTCTTCGAGGTTGTTCGACGGCAAGAAACTCAGCAGCCGCCGGCAGATGCCCAGCGCATCCTCGTCGTTTTCGGCCACGAAGTGAATCACGCCCGAATGAACCATGTGCGCATCGGCCCCTCCCAGGGCCTCGGAGGTGATCTGCTCGCCCGTCACCTGCTTGATAACCTGCGGACCGGTGATGAACATTTGGGCCTGGCGCGTTTGGATCACGAAATCGGTGAGCGCCGGCGAGTACGCCGCGCCGCCGGCGCACGGACCGCAAATGAGCGAAATCTGCGGCACAGCGCCCGAAAGCATCACGTTGTGATAGAACACCTGGCCGTAGCCGGACAGCGAGTCGATGCCCTCTTGCACGCGGGCGCCGCCGGAATCGTTAATGAACACAAACGGACTGCCGGTCTTTAGCGAGCGGGCCATCGCGTCGGCGACTTTGAGCGAATGGACCTCCCCGGCCGACCCGCCGAGCACTGTGAAGTCCTGGCTGGCGAAGTGGATGAGCCGGCCGTCGACTGTCGCGGCGCCCGTGACGACGCCGTCGGCGGCGCACTGCTTACCCGCCATGCCGAGCTGCGTTTGCCGGTGCTCGGCGAAGAGGCCGAATTCGTCCATGCTTCCTGGGTCGATCAGGGCGTCGACGCGCTCCCGCGCGGTCATTTTTCCTTGCTCGCGCTGCTTGGCGAGCTTGTCCGCGCCGCCGCCTTGTTTGACGTGCTCCTGCTTCGCGCGGAGCTCGCCGATCAGTTCCTGCATTGATTTAAGTTTGGACATAGTATCTCTCGCCCTTGACGGGGCTCGTGGTTGCGGCAGTTTACGTGCCGCGTGGCGTCGTGTTCGTCGTATACAGCCCCGGCTTCGCCGGGGTTGAGATTCCCTCGGTATCAACTTCCCATCGCCATGCGGCCCCTGGGCAGCGCCCCGGGGCGGCACGCTCTACGCCGGCTCGACGATGACTTGATGCGACTTGCTGCCGATGGTCACCTTGTAATTCACCGGGCCGGCAATCGGCGTCTTGCCGGCCGCCGCGCCGTTGCCCCCCTTCGCCGCCGGCGCTGCGCCGCTGGGCGCCGGCTTCTTACTCACGTTTTTCGGCCCCTCGGCCCGCGCGGCGAGGAACTTCGGCGCTACCTGCGGGAACATGGCATAAGTCAGCACGTCTTCGTCCGAGGCGTCGCAACCTTCCAGCGCCAGCGCCTGCGTCCGCAGTCCTTCCCACTCCGGCTTGAGCAAATCGGCCGGCCGAATCGAAATCAGGTCTTTTTTCGCATGCGCCTTGGCCAGTTCGATCACCCCAGGATCGCGCGGACCGATCGTTTCGCCATAGTAGCCGAGCATCAGATCGGCGAATTCGCCGGTCATCGCCTTGTACCGGCCCATGAGCACATTGAACACCGCCTGCGTGCCGACGATCTGGCTCGAGGGCGTCACCAGCGGCGGATAGCCGGCGTCCTTGCGAACTCGCGGGACTTCGGCGAGCACTTCCTTCAACCGGTCGCCGGCGCCCTGCTGCTTGAGCTGGCTCTCCATGTTCGAAATCATGCCGCCGGGAATCTGGCTGTCGAATATCTCGGTCTCGACGCCGAGGAACTTCGATTCAAATTCCGCGTAGCGGGGCCGAACCTTCGCAAAGTGCTCTTTGATCTTCAGCAGCCGCGACTTGTCGAGCCGGGTCGTAAAGCCGGTCCCTTCGAGCATTTCGACAATGGCTTCGGTCGGGTTGTGGCCCGGGCCGAGACTGAGCGACGAAATCGAGCCGTCCACCACGTCGGCCCCGGCTTCGATGGCCCACATCAGGCTGACCATCGTCACGCCGGTCGTCGAGTGCACATGGACGTGAACCCGCGTGTCGTCGCCGCACTTCTCTTTGATGCCCCGGACCAGGTCGTACGCCGGTTGCGGGCGCAGCAGCGCCGCCATGTCTTTGATGCAAATCGAATCGCAGCCCCAGTCCTTCAGGCGGGCCGCCATTTCGACGAACTTCTCGACCGTGTGGAGCGGCGAAGTCGTGTAGCAGATCGTGCCCTGTGCGTGTTTGCCGGTCCGCCGCACGGCTTCGAGCGCCTGTTTGAGATTCCGCGGGTCGTTCAGCGCATCGAACACGCGGAACACGTCCATGCCGTTCTCGGCGCTCTTGGCGACGAAGCGATCGACGACCGTGTCCTCGTAGTGCCGATAGCCCAGCAGGTTCTGCCCGCGCAGCAGCATTTGCAGGCGGCTGTTGGGCAGCAGCTTGCGGAACTGGCGGAGCCGCTCCCAGGGATCCTCGTTGAGATACCGGATGCACGAATCGTACGTGGCGCCGCCCCAGCATTCGACGCTCTAGTAGCCGGCCTGATCGATGGGCGGCGGTGGCCCCTGCTAGCCGACCAGGCGCTGCAGCGTGCTCTCGAGCACCGTGAAGTCGAACGGCTTGTCGATGTGGGCGTCGGCGCCGTAGAGCGGCGAGGTCAGCTCGTTGACCTGCTCGCCGATCGCCG
>QEVI01000353.1 GCA_003576855.1 Planctomycetota bacterium | reverse complement strand
GAACGGCCGCTCCACCGCCAGCTCGCGCGTAGCGGCCACCTTCAGCTCCGCCGCGTATTCGTCCCCGATGGCCAGCCAGAACGTGCCGCTGGGCTTGAGGATGCGATGCAGTTGGCCGATCCAACGCCGGCACCAGTCGAGATACTGGGCGTCCTCCTGGCGGTCGTGGTACTTATCGTACCGGTAACCGATGTTGAACGGCGGGTCGGCGAAGGCCAGGTCGATCGAGCCGTCGTCGATCTGGCTCATCAACTCCAGGCAGTCGCCCTGATGGATCGTTCCGAGTTGGAGCGGCGTCATGCGAGCGGTCGTGGTTTGCGTCATGCGACAAAAAATGCGAGATGAACGTCGCTCTAAGGTACCAAACGGGCGCGCAGTTTGCGAGAATTCCTTGCTGCGTGACGACTATCGTTCGGAGGGATTCGCCGCAGGTGAAGCGGCTGCCGCCGTGGTAAGCAATCGATGAAATACGCCTTCTGCAACGAGATGTTCGGCGATCAGCCGTTTGACCAGGCTTGTGCCACGATGCGGGCCCTCGGCTACACCGGCGTGGAGATTGCTCCCTTTACGCTCTTGCCGGCCGACGTGCCGTTCGATGTTCGCAAGGTGACCGACCAGCGGCGCCTGGACGTCCGCCGCCAGGCTGAAGCCGCCGGTCTGGAAATAGTGGGCCTCCACTGGCTTTTGGCCAAAACCAGCGGCTATCACCTGACGCATCCCAACGGGGCGGTGCGCAGGGCAACGGCGGAGTATCTGGCAGAGCTGGTGCGCCTGTGCGCGCAGTTGGGCGGCAAGATCATGGTTTTCGGTTCGCCGCAACAGCGCAATTTGCTGCCGGGCGTCGGCTACGAACAGGCCGAGCACTTCGCCGCGGAGGTGCTGCGGGCGGTCATGCCGGCGTGCGCCGAACAGGGCGTCACGATCGCCTTGGAGCCGCTGGGGCCGGCCGACGGCAGTTTTTTGCTGACGGCCAATTCGGCGATTCACCTCGCGGAGATGGTCGCCTCGCCCCACTGCAAGCTGCATCTCGACGTGAAGGCGATGGCCAGCGAGTCGCCCGACATCCACGTGATCATTCAGAAGAGCCGCGATTGGCTCGTCCACTTCCACGTGAACGACCCGAACCTGCTGGGGCCGGGCATGGGGGACGTCCAGTACGGCCCGATCATGACGGCGCTGGACGACGTCAACTACACCGGATGGCTGTCGCTGGAGGTGTTCAAGTACGAGCCCAGCCCCGCGGAAATCGGCCGGCGGAGCATCGAGTACCTCCAGCAAATCGAGGCGGCGATCGCCCGCGAGGCGGCGAGCTAGTTCAGCACGCGAACGGACAGCACGAGCACTGTTCGATCGTCCTCAAAGACGGCGAAGCGCACAATAAGCGGAGAAGCAAGGTATTCTCGTACGCCCTCATGAACCGGCTTGCCCACAGATGAAGCGTCCCAAGCAAGCGATTGATCTCGCGTCTGCGGCGTGCGTAAGCGTCGGACGGTCGTTCGAACTGAGCCAGAGCTCGAGTAGTTCGTTCTCGGCCCTAGGCCACCACGTGACTGTGTATCGAGTCATTCCGGCTTAATGGCGCGAAGCTTGGCAAGCACTTCTTGCGTCGTCGGAAACGTTCCGCCTTCTTCAATCGTTTGTTTAGCTTGCTGAGCTCGGCGCAAGCATTCCGCTGTCCACTCCTCGTCAGTCATGTCACGTACATCGGTCGCTTGATCAGGCAACGAGGCGATTTCGGCGACCTTTGTGCCTCGCGAGTCTAGAATCACGATCGGCAGCGTGGCGCCGAATAACACCCGACTTTGCTCGTCGCTCAACATGATATGCGTCATGGGATTGGCCTTAACGAGTTCCAGCCGCTGCTACGGCATTATAGCGCCAACTTGTACGCGGGCGCTGATGAGGTCCTAGGGATTACGCCCCGGCCCGTAGTTCGGCCAAATGCTGCGCCGTGCCGACGAGCCGGTCCCAGTTCTCCTGAATGTAGTCCGGCGGACCGCCGATCTGGGCGACCACCGTGGCGACCAGCTCCGTGGGCACCATTTCGATGGCGTCCCACGGGCAGACCTTCAAATCGTACGGATTGGTCTTCTTTCCCGGAATGTGGACGCACACCTCGCAGCCCACGCAGCGTTCCAGGTCGATCTCGCACCACGACTGCGTCCCTTTCACCACGCCGCGGTCAATCCGCTTCAACGAGATGCAGTCAACCGGGCAGACCTCGAGGCAGGATTCGCAGCCGGTGCAGTTGTCGGCGTTGATGACCGCCAGTTCCTTCGGGACCTTCTTGCGTGGACCTTGCTTGGCCATGTGGAGCGTCGCAGAAATAGAGACTTCGGAAACGTAAACAAACCGCCCGCCGCAGGCACGTTGTGCCCCCCAGCAAGAACCCCCGCGAAGCCGCGGCTCAACGAGCCGCCGGAGCGGACCCGAGCCGCCGGAGCGGAAGCCGCCGGAGCGGACCCGAGCCGCCCGAGCGAGACAGGCGACTTCGTGAAATCCTTCACAATCATATTAGCGCCGGCGGCCGCCGCCAACCGCAGGCCGCTGGCGCCGCATTACTGCGGTAAAACCGCTGATTTCAGCCAAGGTCCGGCTTTGCAAGGCTTTTTCCGCGGCCAAGCGACGTCCAGGCATCTTTTGGGAATTCCCCGCCGCGGGCCGATAAAGATGAAGGTCTACCTGGGCAATCCCGGCTGCCGCCGTTGTTAACGCTGCGAGGTCCGCGTATGTACTGCTCCGAATGCGGCCAACAAGCTACTGGCAAGTACTGCTCGCACTGCGGGACCAAGCTGGCGCCGGCGAGCCCCGACGCTTCCCCGACGAATGCCGACCAGGCATCGTCCGATTGGTCAGACGTTCTCCACTACGAAACGCTCCTGCAGGTCCCAGAGGTCCGCGACCGCATCGCCCGGGCCGCCGCCCAGGCGACGACCCCGATGACCGGCGAGGAATTCCTCGACCTTTGCGGCAAGGCGTTCGGCAAGCTATCGGGCGTCTCGCTGCCGATGGCGCCGCTCGCCCGCTTCGCCCAGTCGCTCCACGGCAAGCTGGGCGTCAAGACCGGCAAGGTTCGCGGCCAGTTCGTCGCCGCGCCGCCGGGCAGCGTGCTGGCGTCGCTGCTTTGTTCGCTGGCCCGCCACGGCCGCCACGTACGGGCGGCGCGTCAACTGAGCGACGGTTGCATCCTGGTCGCGTCGTTGCCGTCGGACCTGTATGCCCTGGAGGGGGACCTGTCGATCACCGTCACGCGGCGCGGCGGCGGCACGCACGTCGAGGCCAAGACGCACATCACCGGGCAATTATTCGACTGGGGGAAGAGCACCCGCTGCCTGGACGAGCTATTCACTGAACTGGCCGCGGCAGCCGCGACGGCCGCCTAACGATTGTTTGCCAACGCTGACGCGCGGCAGGTAAAATAGCCTGCGGAGGACCGTATGAGCATGCAATTGCCGCCCGATGTTGAGCCCGCGTCCACGCACACGTTGCCACTGGCGAGTTTGAGAGTCCGGAGGCCGTGTTACCGAAGCACTCGATGTTCTTGAGCGGCGGGAACAGTCGCTCGAACGTCTGCGAGAGATGGTGCGCGAGGCAGACGAGGATATCGCTGCGGGGCGCGTAGGATACTTTGACGTGGAGGCTACGTTATAGGCCGTCAACAGTCGCATTGAACAGGCTGGCGGGCAGCGACAATAACGGCCATGCGAAGGGCGCGACGCACCGCTGCCGCCGAAGCGGATCTCGAGAACGTAATCTCCC
>QEVI01000352.1 GCA_003576855.1 Planctomycetota bacterium | reverse complement strand
GCTCCGCAACGTCCAGTTGCGGCGCGCGGACGTCGACGAGAACCAAGCCGACGTCGCCCGCTTCCACGGCCGTAGCGGCGGCAGCGGCGTCGGGCGCCACTGCGAGCGCGGCGCCGCAGCGCTCCGCCGCGCCCTCGGCGACCGCGGTCGCGATCAAGTCGTTGGTAAGCAAGACCGCTCGCATGTGCTGGAGTCGCCAGACGGGCCGGCAAGACGGCAGCGCGGATTTACTTATCGCGCAAGGCCCGCGTGTGCACGGCCGCCTAAATTGCCCCGGGCCCGCGACTGCCGTCGCTGATTTGGATCGCCTGTTCCATCGGCACGACGAAGACCTTGCCGTCGCCGATCGTTCCTTCCGGTCCCGTGCGGGCGACCTGTTGCAGGCACTCGATCGTCCGCTCGACGAAGTCGTCGTTGACGGCGATTTCCAGGGCGACTTTGCGGAGCAAGTTCGTCTTATACTCGGCGCCGCGGTAGGTTTCCTGATGCCCCCGCTGGCGGGCAAAACCCATCGCGTCGCCGATCGTCAAGCGGGTCACGCCGATCCGCCGCAACGCCTCCTGGACGGCCTTCAGCTTCGGGGGCTGGATAATGGCAACGATGAGTTTCATGTCGGCGGCCCGAATACCTGCTCGAGGTGAGTACGATAGCGTAAGCATACTCGCCGCCGCGGACAACCAAGTAGATCTCGTTCGAAGGGGCGCACGGCAGCCGTGGACGATCCTCAACGCATCCTGAGTCGCTGGCTTCCCGACGTCCCGGCTGCCGCCGCCGAGCCGCTGGCGGCCGGCGGATTCAGCGGCGCGCGGCTGTGGCGCGTCCGCTGGCAGGGCGAAGCGTTTGCGCTGCGGCGGTGGCCCGCCGGCGGCCCCGCGGCCGATCGGCTCGCCGCTATCGACGCCCTGCAGCTTCATCTGGCCGAGTGCGGCCTGCCGGCGCCCCGGCCGGTGGTCCGCAGCGACGGCGCCATGTCGGTTTTTGACGACGGCTCGTGGTGGAGCCTCGGTCAGTGGCTGCCCGGCGCGGCAGACTATTGGACCAACCCCCGCGAGGCGAAGCTCCGTGCAGCGCTCAGCATGCTCGCCCGTTTTCACCTGGCCGCGGCCGCGTTTCAACCTGGCGGGGCGGCTCGCGTGGTCGCCCCGCAGCCGTCGCCCGCTCTCCAGCGCCGCTCCACCCGTCTGGCGGAGCTCGCGGGCGGCGGTCTGACGGATCTCGTGCGCCGCGTGGATCGATGCCCCCCTGGCGACGAAACCTCGCTGGCGCGTGAGGTCCTGCAACTGGTGCATCGCGTCGTCCCACGGCTGCGCGTTGAACTGGCGGCGCACGGGCGCATGCCGCTGCCCGTGCAGTGGCGCCTCGGCGATATCTGGCACGACCATGTCCTGTTCACTGGCGACGAAGTGACCGGCGTGGTCGACTTCGGCGCCGCGTCCATCGACTCGCCGGCCGGGGACGTGGCCCGGCTGATGGGCAGCCTGGCGGCGGACGATGCCGCGGCGTGGCGGGTCGGCTTGGCCGCGTACGCCGCCGTGCGGCCGCTGAGCCTCGCCGAGCAGCAAGCCGTGCGGCTGTTCGACTCCACGGGCGTGGTGATCGCCGCGGTAAACTGGGTCGATTGGCTGTTTCTGAACAGCCTGCCGGCTTCCGTGCCTGTGAATCGCCAGTTGGCGTTTGAACGACTCCGGCGACTCGCCACTCGCCTTCAATGCCTCGCAAATCAATTGCCCGCCGGATGAAGGGCCGTTCGCCAGCGGCCGGGTAGTCTGTCCTCGGGCCAGACGACCCGTTTGCGGATTGAATCCGTAGTGAAGCCGTACGGCGATCAGACCGCAGTTGACCCGCTTTTCGGGCGGCAAGTAAGATAGGCCGACACGCCCGGGCAATTCAGGCAGTACGGCGACAAACCCTTACCAGCATGGGATATACGGCAACCATGGCACAGGCCCCTTTCGCCACACGGCTGATTTCCGCGACCCTGGCGCTGGCGGCCGTGGCATCGTCGGCCGCCGGCCAGCTTCCGGAATTCGGCAAGCTCGGCGGCGGGCTGTTGGGCCGCCGGCCGGGCGAAGATTCCAAAGTCACCGTCAAGGCGGAATTCACCACCGCTACCGCGGACCGTCCGGCGATGCTGTTCGTCACGGCCGACATCGCCGACGGCTATCACCTGTACGCCGTCGATCAGGGCAAGCTGGCCGACGGCAGCGGCCCTCAGCCCACGGCGATCAGCCTCGACGCGAATCAGCCGGTCAGGCTGCAGGGCGAATTTCGGCCGATCGAGCCGCCGGCCACCCACATCGACACGCTCGCCTGGGAGGGGCTGGAGCTTCGCGAGCACCAGGGGCGGGTTACTTGGTATGCACCGATCGAGCTGGCCGAGGGGACGGACCCGCAGGCCTTGCGAATCCAGGGAAAGCTCGAAGGACAAGCTTGCGACCCGCACACCTGCGTGCCGGTGGAGCTTAGCTTCGCGGCCCAGGCAGGCGATGGCGTCGCCATTCCGGCCAGTCCCGCGGCGGCAGCGGCCGGCGAGGCCTCCGCTCCGCCTGGCCGATCGCTGTGGGCCGTCGCCGCCTCGGGCCTCTTGGGAGGCCTGATCCTCAACCTGATGCCGTGCGTGCTGCCGGTCATCGGCTTGAAGCTCTTCTCGTTCGCCAAGCAGGGCGGGCAAAGCCGGGGGCATGTGCTGGCGCTGAATATCTCTTACTCGGCCGGACTCATGGCCGTCTTCATGGTGCTGGCGACGCTGGCGGCGGCCGTTCAACTGGGCATCCGCGCAGAGAACCTCGGCTGGGGCCAAATCTACACGTACACGTGGTTCAAAATCTCGATGACCGCGCTGGTCTTCGCCATGGCCCTGAGCTTCCTGGGCATTTGGGAGTTGCCGATTCCGGGTTTTGCCGCCAGCGGCAAGGCCAGCGCGCTGGCCGCCCAGGAGGGGATGTTCGGCGCCTTCTGCATGGGGGCCATCACGACGTTGTTGGCCGTGCCTTGCAGCGGCCCGTTTCTCGGCCCAGTGTTTGGCTACACGATTAGCCAGCCGCCGGTGGTCACGTATGTCGTGTTTGCGGCGGTCGGCATTGGCATGGCCGCGCCGTATCTGCTGATCGGCGCCTTTCCGTCGCTCATTGCCTGGCTTCCGAAACCGGGCGCGTGGATGGAGACGTTGAAGAACGTCCTGGGCTTCGCCCTCTTGGGAACGGTCGTCTACCTGTTTTCCACGATCGACGAGGAATACTTCATCGCGACGCTGACGCTGCTGGTGGGCATCTGGTTCGCCTGCTGGGCGATTGCCCGCGTTCCCCCCTACGAGAGCTTCGCCGCGCGGGCCAAGGCGTGGGCGCTCGGCGTTTCGGTGGCCGCCGTCGTCGGCGTCGGGGCGTTCAAACTGCTCACGCCGAGCGATTCGCCGTTGCCATGGCAGCCCTACTCGCCGCAGTCGCTGGCGCTGGCGCGGGCCCAGGGAAAGACGGTGCTCGTTGAGTTCACGGCCGACTGGTGCCTCACCTGCCAGCTCAATCGCAAGTTCGCTATCGAACGCCAGGAGGTCCGCGAGCTAGTCGAGCGGAACGACGTGGTGACGCTGCTGGCCGACTGGACCGACAAGAACAAGCTGATCGAAAACGCCCTGGCCGAGCTCAATAGCCGGAGCATCCCGCTGTTGGCGATCTATCCGGCCGATCCGAGCCGCGAGGTGATTGTATTGCCGGACCTGCTGACGCAGGGCGACGTGCTGGAGGCGCTCGTTGCGGCGGGACCGTCGCT
>QEVI01000351.1 GCA_003576855.1 Planctomycetota bacterium | reverse complement strand
CAATGCAGCCCCGGCCTACGGCCGGGGGATGCTTTCCATCAGGACGAATCGCGTTACGGCGAAAAGCGACCCGCGGGCAGCGCCCGAGGCTGCATTGGACGCCAACGACGGCTCATTGACTGCGCAACTTTCCACAGGCCTGCTCGTACAGTCGCCGGTAGGAATCGAGCGCGCTTGGCAGCGGCCAATGCTGCAAGGCGCTGGTCCGCGCGAGGTCGCCTACGCGGCGGGTCAATTCCGGGTCGCCAAGCAGAGCATCGGTCGCGCGGACGACTTCCGCCCGATCCCAAGGCGGCACGAGGAATCCGGTACGGCCGTGCGAAACCATGGCGCGGTGGGCGGGAAAATCGCTCGCCACGACCGGCACGCCCGCGGCGGCGACTTCCAGCATCGCCAGCGGCGTGGAAACAGTCGGACTGACCTGCCAAAAGACGTCGATATGGGGCAGTATTCCGCCAATATCGGGGCGGTAACCCAATAGCCGCACGGCGCCCGGATCGCACACCAGGTCCGCAAATCGCTCCAGCCGCTCGTAATCCGGACCATCGCCGAGCACCAGCAAGACGGCGTTCTCGTGCAGCACACGCAGCAATTCAAAGCTCCAAATCGCTTGGTCGAACTCCTTGCGCCGCTGGAGCGGCCCGGCGACGGCGATGAGCCGCGCGTCGGCCGGCAATCGGAAGTGGGCCAGCAGGTCCGCTCGCGAAACGGGAGACGGAGGCGCCGGCGGCGCGGCAGGCGGAATCAACGTGATGCTCTGGCCGGGCACGCCGATTTCGGCGAGCGCGGCGGCCGCGCGGCCGTCGGTGGCCGCAAATGCGTGGATGCGTTGCTTCAACCGGCCCAGCAGAAAGGCGGGCCACGGCGGTCCCACGTCGGGGGCGGCGAGCGTCGCCAACAGCCACGGACCGCGACGACCGGCGGCGAGGGCCACATGCGCGGCCGCGGCGACGTCCCACGCGTGAACCACCGGCGGGCGATGCTTGCGGATTAGGCGACTCAGCCGCCAGACAGCGGCGGGGTCGATCGTCCAGCGGCGTTCCAGCCGAACGACGGCCGCGCCGGACGAGCCAAGCTCGTGCTCGATCGAACGCTCGGCGCGCATGGCGGCGACGGTCGTCGGACAACCCTCGGCCGCCTGGATGGCCGCCAGCCGCCGCAGCATCCGCGCGCCGCCGTAGCCGTCCAGGCGGCTGATGACATGCAGAATGGCAGAGCACGGCTTCATGGCGGGCGGGGCTTGACGGCCGCCATTGTAGGGTGGCGACCGCAGGGCGGCGACCGGGTAGGATTGGGCGCAAGCGGCAACCCCTTCGGCCGCGGCACTCCTGAAGCAAGGGCAAGCACGAGCGTGGACGCGTGGTCGAGAATCGACGTCGACGGGCACTGCTGTTTGGCCTTCGCGCCCCAGCAGCCGTCGCCGCACGGTTACACGGTGGTTTATCTGCACGACGAGCTGGCGACGCCGCTGGAGGAACACGCCGTTTTCGGCCAGCTTTTCGAGCAGTATGGCCTGAGGGCGATCACCCCGGTGACCGGGCGAAGCTGGTGGACCGACCGCGTCTGGCCGCCGTTCGACGCGGAACGCTCCGCCCAGCGGTATCTAATCGAGGGACTGCTGCCGTGGCTCGCCAGGCATTGGCAGGTCGCATCGCCGCGGATCGCCCTGCTGGGCGTCGGCATGGGGGGGCAGGGGGCGTTGCGGTTATCGTTCAAGCATCCGAGCTTGTTTCCCACCGTCGCGGCCATCGCACCGGCCATTGATTGCCACGTGGCCATGGAGCAGGGCGATCCCACGCTCGGCGCGCTCTACCGCGACCCGGAACAAGCTCGCCAGGACACGGCGACGCTCCACATCCATCCGCTCAACTGGCCGCGGAATCAATGGTTCTGCTGCGACCCGGCCGATTACCCGTGGTTCGACGCGGCCGATCGCCTGCGGATGAAGCTGTATTCGCTCGGCGTGCCGTATGACGCGGACCTGGAAACGACCGGCGGTGGGCACTCGTGGGAGTACTTCGAGCGCATGGCCGAGCCGGCGATCCGGTTTCTGGCGGAACGGCTGGAGCGCGAGCGGCTGCGGATCGTGTAGCGGTGCGATCCGTGGCGACGGCGGGCCGGCCGCGGTCGCCTTACGATACGACGCCCTTTGGCGAGAGTCGGCCCCCGGCGCCATTACGGCTGGATATGGTTGAATTGCCCCTGCTGCAGTCGTTCGATCTTGATATGGCCGGTTCGATGGTTGAACAGCATTCGCTGGGCTGACTGCGGCGAGCGGGGCGCCCCCGGGTACGGTTGTTGTTCGATGGTGGCTGGAACCGAGCCGTCGCCTTCCAAGATGAAATTCCCCTTGGCCTGGTCGTATTTGGCCCGCTGGCCGTAGGCGGTGAAGGCGCCTTGCTTGGGCACTTGCCCTTCGATGGTCACCTTGCCCTCGGCCAGCAATTCGACCTGGCGCGTCGGCTGGTTGTTGAGCCGCGGCAGCGGGCTTTCGGTGACGCCGAGCGTATCGCAGGTGATCCACACTTCGTCGGGGCCGGGGTCGCCGTCGGGCGTCATGCTCAGCCGGTCCGTCCAGTCGCTCACCGGGCCGTACACGGTCCGCACGTCGCCGTGTACTTTGACGGATTTCGCGTGCAGATTGCCGCTGACGCCGCGGACGAAGTCGATGTGCAGGTGACGAAGTTCTTGGCTCGATTGCACGAGCTCCGGCGGCTGAGGGCCTCCGCCCTGCGGCAGGGCCAGTAGCTGTCCCGCGCCCTGGGCCAGGTGCACCGAGTCGATCAGGCCGACGCCCTCGCCGCTGATGGCGCCGGTGACCTGGTTGACCGCGAGCGACTGCACTTCGACGTGTTGGTGCGAAATGACGCCGCTGATGTCCTGCTGCTGGAACTCGGCGACGGCGCCCTCCCAGCACTCGATTTGTTCGAGTTGCGGCCGCTGCGAGCCGCCGGCGCCATCGAAGCTGATCGGATGGGTCGTCTGGAGCACGAGCCGCCGCGTCCGCAGCCAGCCCGACGAATTCTGCACGACCACGTCGCCGAGGAACGTGATCCGCCGCCCGTCGAGCTTCATCGACTCCTTCCAGGCGACGTCGAGCGGCGTCGGCTGCGGCAAGGGATTGCCGGCCAGGTCGCGATCGACCATGAGCTGCACCTCGCCCGGCGAATTGATCCAGGCCTGGCTGGCGCCGCGGTTGATCACCAGCAGCGGGGCCCGCAGCACGGCGCCGTGGGCGGCGACTTCGGCCAGTTGCTGGGGCGAGCCGTTGAGACCGCCGCCGCCGGCGATTTCAATTTGGGCATGGGGCGTGTCGGCGGCGGTCACCTTTACCTGTTCGGCGACGATGCGAACCGGCGGCGGAGCGCCGGGCGTGGGCGGCGATTCCTCGAAGACGACGCCGCCCTCGACGCGCAGCCCCTGGACCGCCGGCCGCCGATTCCGCATAGCGACGTCCGCGTGCAGCTCGATGCCGGAGATATCGTAGCGGCGCTGCCGGCCGTCGTGGGGCGCCAGGCCGCCGAACCCGCCGGCCGGAGGCGGCGACGCGGTCGGTGCGGCTGCCCCCGGGGCGCTGCCGGGCGCCGCGTCGGCCGTTTGCTCGATCTTGATGTTGAGTTGATTGACTTCGCCGGTGAGGCTCGGCGAGTCGATGGCGACTCGTCCCGAGGCGGTAATAAGCTCTGGGACGACCGACGAGGAGACGCCGCCGGCGCCGGCCGGGGCGGCCTGCGGGGCGACGGATGCATCGGCATCGTCGCCGGGCGGGATTTCC
>QEVI01000027.1 GCA_003576855.1 Planctomycetota bacterium | reverse complement strand
CTTCATCGCTACGGCTCCGTCTTCCTTGACCAGGAAACCAAAACGGCGGAGTCGTAGCGTTTTTTATGTTATCACGCAATTTGAAGACACGCTCTAAGGAGTCAGTGGCCCCAGGGGTCGGGATACTTTTTGCGACTGGGGGCTCCTTGGCGCCGGGTAAGCTTCCAGTCGCAAAAGAACCCCCCGACGCCGACCGCCTGGCCCCATGCTGGGCGCCCGCCAAGTGAATGCATCCTCCGCCCGCTGCGCTGCGGAGTTTGCCCTTGGCAAAATTAACGGTTTCTATAATCTATGCGCCTCCGGCATGGCGGGGAATGTCGGTAAGACAGGTTGTAACTGGACACAGCGGCAAGCGGCCATCTCCGCATATGCCAACGCCCGTTCGACGCCGCGCTTGCCGCCGAGCGGCAGCCCCGGCTCGCCGGATGTCCGCAGGTCCTACCCCGGTAGCGGGCGGGGCTGCCAGCATGGCCGCCGCGATCCTCGCCAACGCCCCTTGGGCCGCCCCACGGCCCTCAGCACGTCGCCCATGAGCGCATTCGCCACTCTCGCCGCCACGACGGGGCTGCTCATCGGCAGCGGCGTCGCCGAACTTGCCGCGCATCGTCGCCGCTTGAGGCAGATTCCGATACGCATCCACGTCAACGGGACGCGCGGCAAGTCGAGCGTCGCCCGGCTGATCGCCGCCGGCATGCGACAGGCCGGCGTCCGCACCTGCTGCAAGACCACCGGCACGCTGCCGCGGATGATCATGCCGGACGCGTCGGAATACCCGGTGTTTCGCCCGGCCAAGGCGAACGTCATCGAGCAGATCCGCATCGTCAGCGCGGCCGTCGAGGCCCAGTCGCAGGCCCTGGTCCTGGAATGCATGGCGCTCATCCCCGCCCTGCAGTACCTTTGCGAAGACAAGCTCGTGCGGGCCACCCACGCCGTCATCACCAACGCCCGCGAAGACCATCTGGACGTCATGGGCCCCACGGGACGCGACGTCGCGCTGGCCTTGGCCGGCATGGTCCCCTACGGCCAGAAACTGTACACGGCCGAACGCAAGTATCTCGACGTCTTCGAGCAAGCCTGCCGCGACCGCCGCTGCGAACTGATCGCCATCAGCGAAGCCGAGGTGGCCGCGATTACGCCGCTGGACCTGGCGGGCTTTTCCTACGTCGAGCATGCCGAAAACGTGGCGCTGGCCCTGAAGGTGTGCGCCGGAGTCGGCGTCGATCGGCCCACGGCTCTACAGGGGATGTGGCGGGCGGCGCCCGACCCAGGCGCTATGACCGCTCACGAGATGAACTTCTTCGGCCGCGAAATCAACTTCGTCAACGGCTTCGCCGCCAACGACCCGCAGTCAACCGAGCAAATCTGGCGGCTGGCGCTGGAACGCTACGCCGACGTCGAGAAGCGGATCGCCATCTTCAACTGCCGCGCCGATCGCCCCGACCGCTCCAGGCAACTGGGCACGGTCGTGCCCGCCTGGCCGCAGGCCGACCATTACTTGTTGATCGGCACGGGGACGTTCATTTTCGGCAAGTACGCGGTGCAGGCCGGCCTCGATTCCAGAAAACTCGTCTTCGCCGAGGACCATCCGGCGGAGGACATTTTCGAGCGGATCGTAGAACTCACCGGCCGCCGATCGCTCGCCATGGGCATGGCGAACATCGGCGGCATCGGCCTGGACGTCGTCCGTTACTTCGCCAATCGCAGCAATGTCCGGATTTTCAAATGACTTGAGCCGGCTACGCAGTTGCGCGCGGCACTCGGCGACCGGCGCTGCTGGCGATCGATTGACGCCGTAGCCGCGACCCGACTTCATATTCACACGCATTACCTATCCATGATTGACATCCTTACCGCTTCGATCGGCGTTGGGCTGGCCGTCAGCTTGTTGTTTTCTGAAATGTTCGGACTGGCGGCCGGCGGTATGGTCGTGCCGGGATACATCGCGCTGCACCTCAATCGGCCCGTGGATGTGACGCTCACGCTCATTGCCGCCCTGGTCACCTACCTGGTGGTGCACGCCCTATCGACGTTCATGATCATCTACGGCAAACGGCGTACGGTCATGATGATCATCATCGGGTACCTGGTGCGCGGGGTCATGGGCATGATCCCCTTTTACACGTCCGAGCCGCTGTTTCAGATCAGCCAGCGGCTCAGCGACGCACCGGCGGCGTTTGAAGTCATCGGCTACGTCATTCCGGGGTTGATTGCCATCTGGATGGACCGCCAGGGAGTTATCGAGACGCTAGCGGCCCTCATCACCTCGTCGGTGGTAGTGCGGCTGGTGTTGACGTTGGTATTCGGCCTAGAGCTGCAGCAGCTCTAATGCTGCGTCATAGCAGTCTTTTCGGATACGACATTTAGCCGGCCCGCTTGCGGGCCGCGCCCTACAAACACAATTGCCCCACCGCTCACTTGCCCTCGCTAATTGAACCTGGCCCGCTATGAAGAAGATCTACTGGCGTCCTCGAGCGGTATCGCGTCCCGCGCTGGTGCTTATCGCACTGCTTTCGCTCTCGAGCCTCATCGTGGTCGAGCGCTGGCCGGTGCGCACCGAGCAGGACTATCTCGAGGAAAAACGAGCCGCGGCGGAACTGGCCCAAGAAGCGTTCGACGTCATCAAGAAGGCCCGCCAGGACGTCGGCCCGCCGATCGACCCGCTCGTGGATCCGGCCGAAAGCGGTCTGATCGGCCTGCCCACCTCTCCCGTCACGTCCAAGGAGGGCGACGTCTCGGCCAAACAAACTTCGGCGAATCCCAACTTCGCGGCCGTCATCGTCGACATGCTCAAGGAGGCCGAAGTCAAGGAGGGCGACGTCGTCGCCATCGGCATTTCAGGCTCGTTCCCCGCGCTCAATATCTGCACCTACGCGGCTTGCGAGACGCTGAAGGTCACGCCGCTGGTGATCAGCAGCGCCAGCGCATCGCAGTGGGGCGCCAACGTCCCCGCTCTCATGTGGCCCGATATGGAGATGAAGCTGCGCCAGAACGACATCTTCAACATCAAGTCGATCGCCTGCTCCATCGGCGGCGAACAGGACCGCGGGCAAGACCTCTCGGAAGACGGGCTCAAGCTGGTCGTCGCGTCGATCGAGCGCTGCGGCCTCGACATGTTGGAAGCGAAGTCCACGCCCGTCACCGCCACCGGCGCCGATGCGCGCGCCGCCGTCGAACAAGCCCGCGCCGCCGACTTCGTGGCGAACATCGACGCCCGCATGCGGCTCTACGAAGTCAACGCCAAGGGCAAACCGATCAAGGCGTACATCAACGTCGGCGGCGGCATGGTGTCGGTCGGCAAGAACATCGGCAAGCTGATGTTCAAGCCGGGGCTGAACGACCGGCCGCCGACGCATGTCTACGAAATCGACGGCGTCATGCCGCGCTTCAGCAAGCAAGGCGTGCCGGTGATCCACATGGTCCACATCAACACGATCGCCGACCGCTACCAGCTACCGCTGGAACCGACCGCCACGCCGTCGATCGGCTCCGGCGGCGTCTTCTATGGGATCGACTACTCCAAGCCGCTGGTCATCGGCGTGCTGGCGTTCATCCTGCTGTGCCTGTACGGCTTCATCCGCTCCGACGTCGGCTTCCGCATGCTGCGAACGTCGCAAAGCACTAGGAAGCGCGACGCCCAGCCCGAACCCATGGTCTAACGCCGTCGCCGACAAATCATTCCGCGCCCTTCCCCACTAGCCGGACCGCCACGCGGTCCGAGCAGCGTCGCCGGGCGTTGCCCGGTTGGCAAACGTCATTCCGCGGTCCCGCCAGCCGCCAGCCGCCGTCCGTCGCCGTCGCAGCGGCGCCAGCGCCAGAGCCGCCATCGCCAACGAGCTCGGTTCAGGAATAACGGCAATCCACGCCTCAGTCTCCCCGGCCGGGTTGACGCCGTAACCGACGATCGTTCGGCCGTCGGCCGAGACGCCAGTAGCGCTGAGCAGCGTCCAGCCCGTGGGCAGCGCTGCAGATGCCGACAAGATCGCGGCGATGCTCCGCATGCCTCGGCGTTGGTCCCAGATCATCGCGTCCCCTCCTGCCAGCGTCGCGGTGTGCCCGACGATGACCGAACCATCTCCGTTGACAGCCGCGGCACGGCTGACGATGCCGCCCGGCGGCACGCCCAGGCCCTGCATGCCGCCCGCACTGGTCCAGCGAAAGGCTTCCGTGCGGTCACTGAAGTCGCCGTCGCCCACGATCACCGAGCCGTCGTAACTGGCGGCCGTGGCAAAGCTCCGCGTTCCCCCGGGCAGCACGCCCAGGCTCTGCAGGCCGGCGGCGGTCCAACGGACGGCCCGCCCTTCGATGATCGAACCCATGCCGACCACGGTCGAGCCGTCGCCACTGACGCCGCTGGCGTAGCTGTTGAACACGCCGCCCCGCAGGTCGCCCAACCCCTGTATGCCTGCGGCGCTGGTCCAGCGAAACGCCTCGGTAGGCAGAAGCCCCGTACCCGAGCCAGAGTAGCTCCAGCCGGCGACCGTCTCTCCGTTGGCGCTGACGCCCTGCGCGCGGCTATAGCCGATTCCACCGGGCAGAAAACCTAAAGGCTGCAGACCGTCCGTGCTCGTCCAGCGAAACGCCTCGGCCAACGTCGGGGCGCCGGTCGAAGTGCTTTCGCCAACGATCACCGAGCCGTCGGCGCTAACGCCATACGCGTCGCTACGCCGGGCGAGGCCGCCGGCCAAGTGCCCTAAACCTTGCATGCCCCCGGCGGCGGTCCAGCGAAACGCTTCTTCTTCGCCGAAGCCCTGGTAGCTATGGCCGACGACCGTCGTACCATCGGCGCTCACCGCGTGCGCGAAGCTATAGAACTCGCCGCCCGGCAGGTCGCCTAAACCCTGGAAATATGGCGCCCGCAGGACGATGTTCGCGCCGGCGCCGTCGCACCAGCAGACCATCATTCCAATTACAGCCCAGCAGACGAGAGAAAGGCGGCGCATAGTTCGCCCCCATAATCAGGACCGGCCCAAGAGAAGTCACGGCGCGGTCCCTTATATACGCGCCGGCGGCTGACGCCAAACTACTGGCCGTTACGGCCGCGGGTCCCCCAGCGAAACGGCGACCCAAGCCAACAAGCTAGTCCTCGCGCACTCCAATACGAGCCCCACCCCCAGCCGGACCGCCACGCGGTCCGGGCAGAACGGCGACCCGCCACACTGCGGCCGCCAACTCGAATGCACCGCCCCCTAACTCTGCCCCACCGCCTGCTTGATTTTGTCCTCGGTCTTTGCCGACACGAGACCCTGCCGACTGGCTTCCTCCGCGGCCGAACCGGCCGCCGAGGCGGCCGCTTGCTTGCCTCGCTCAAGCGCCTGCTCGCCGGCTTCGCGGGCTTGTTCTTTGACGCGGTCCGCCGCGTCGCCCATCAGTCGGTTCTCGGCACGTGTGGCGGGGACGATCAAGCCCGCCAGCAGACCCAGTCCCAGGAATGCGGCCCCCACCACCAGCGGTTCGTCACGCAACGATTGCGAAAACATGTCCCGGCCGCGGTCGTAGCTGTGATGCACGGCGCCCCCCACGCCCTGAGCGCCATGCCGGGCGCTATGGGCGACGGATTGCAGTCCGCCGGCGGCGCTGCGGTAACCGCTGGCCATGCCGCGGCGGGTTTGCGAGGCCGCCCGGCCGGCAGCCCCGCCGACGGCCGATCGACCGCTGGCGGCGAGATTCGATAGCCGCCCCCCGATCGCTCGCAACTGTTCCTTCACCGACGCGCCGGCGTTCTTAAGCGACTCGGACATCGCCGCAACAGTTTCTTGAGCGCTGTCACGCCACGACGCGTCGTCTGCCTCATCGTCGCTCAAGCAGGCGCACGCCGAAAGCTGGTTCCAAGCTTCGTCGCCATAGCTCTCGTCGTAGGGTTCGCCCGTTCTCGCATCGACGTAGGACCCGGAATGTTCCCGCAGGTTCGCCCATTGGGCGTGGATCTCCTCGCGAGTCTTGCCGGAAACGCCGATCATCTGTTTCGCGACTGATTTGATCTTGTCCTTGGCCGCCATGCTCTTGTCGGCGACGACGGCGCGGACGTCGTCCAGCGCACGGCGGGCCTTCTCGGTCCATGTCGGCTCGTCCTCGGCCGCCGCCGACCAGTCGTAGCCCTCCTCCCAAGCGCCATACGTGGCGCCGCCGCGCCGCCCCGTGCGATAGGGCGAGCCGCCGCTCTCTTCCTGGCCCCGCTCCAGCAAATACCACAATGCGGCGCCGGCCAGCAGGGCCGCGGGTCCTGGGTGCGCCTTAATTACGTCGGCGCCTTGTCGGGCGATGTCGCGAGCCCGCTGCTTCGACGCGCCGGCCGAGCCGGAGCGAACCGAATCCACGACATAATCCAGCAGGTGCTTCGGATGCAAATAGTTGCCGATTTCATCCAACGTGTGATCCATCTCGTGACGAATGCGGTTTATTTCCCGCTGCACGTCGCCCGACGTCTGTTGTCCGTTGACCTGTGAGGCGGCCATTACTGCACCTTCCTTTCAATCCATTCTTTGTCTTCGCGCAGCGAATCGACGGTTCGTTCAGGAACGACGCTTTCGCTGCTGATCGTATGCACGCCTTTGTGGATCAGGATGTACCCGACGAGCGCTCCCACGGCGCCGACGATCAGCGGCGCGAGCCACCCGGCGGTCATGTGCGCCAGGTCCGCCGCCTCGACCAAGGCCGCATATACGCCCGCCGCCGCTGCAAACATGAGAATCACCAACGACGCCCCGGCGACCACGCCCCCCACGGCCGTATAAGCGCTATTGCGACCGACGCGGGAGAGCTTTTCCCCGAGCTCGATCTTCGCCAGCTTCACCTCGTTTCGAACCAGATCAGTCGTCTCGTCCCGTAGTTCACGGAACAATTCAGTTAACGGACGGTATTCGGCGACCCGGCGCTCGTAGGCGCCCGGCGAAGCGGCGTCGCGAACAGCGCGTCCTTCTTCCGTTGTGCTAACCACGGTAACGCTCCTTAACACGAGTTAAGCGGGGGATTGAACGAATCAAGGGGCAGACGCAGCGTCACGTCGACTCATCGCCGCGCGAGGCCTTGAGGAACCGCGAAATGCCGAGCCCGACCAGGAACATCCCCCCCAGGAACAACTCCGGGCGGCGGCGAACGGCCCGTTCGGCCTCGCTCATCAGCGACCGCAAATCCTGATCGCCGAGGAAGCGAGCCGCTCCTTCCAGTCGGCTGGCGGCTAGCTCGGCATAGCCAGCCGTCGAGACGTTACCGTCCTCCCGCATTTGCCGAGCGGCGCTGCGAATCGCGTCGCTCAAACAGGAAATCTGGTTGGCGGCCTTGGCTTTTTGCTCGGACAGGAATTCCCTGCCGGTTTGGCGTAGTTCCTCAACCGCCTGCGTCTCCTGGCCGCCAGCCCGCTCGCTCGGTGTGGCGGTCGTGGCGCCGCCCGCCAGGCGAGACGCCTGGCTGGGGTGCGTTTCGTCGCTCCGTTGGCTGGTCGCCGCACTGGCGGGCAGATCGGTTTTCTGGTCAAGGTCCTGCCGCGGCTGAGCAGTGGATGGATAGGCCATGGCAACCTCTCTGAGGGGCGAATGTGTGCGGAAGTCAAAGCCGGCCGATGGAGGCCAGCGGGGGCGCTTTGTGACAAACGAATGCCGTGCCAAACCGGCTAGGCGCCCTGTACGACTTCGTGCAACAACTTGCCAAACAAGCCGCCAGCAGCCCGCGACGGCCTGCTCATGCGGTAGCGTAGGAATGCTGCGCCGACCAAACAGGCGGAGGCGCCGGCTGGGCGCCTCGCGAAAAGACCGCCTCCCTTGCCCAGCCTACGGACATTGGCCCGTCAAATCGCAGCCGGATGGCTGCACGTTCACGCCTGCCGAGTTCGACCAGCAGCCAATCTGTCCGGCGGTCAACCAGCTTTAGCCCCGCCGGCCCGCGCGCCGTAAGTCGCGAAATCCGTCGTCGGCAGCTATATTCCAGGTACCCTGTCGCCCGGCGATTGCGACAACCCTTCTTCCAAGGAGTAGCCGATGAGGCACGTGCTGGTTCCCACGGACTTTAGCGAGACCGCGTCGGCCGCTCTGGAGCATGCCGTCAGGCTGACCGGCGAGGGCGACAAGTTGACGCTGCTGCATGCGGTGTTCACCGAGCGACTCACCGAAGAGCTACTGGGCCTGGACGCCCTGGAATACCTCACGCGGAGCATGGACCTGCCGCCGGGCACGTCGCATTACGTTCCTTCGAACTATGTCGCCAAGATTCGTGAGGTCGCCGAAACGAAGTTGGCCGAGATTGCCGCCGGCTTGACCCCCTCGAAAGCCGAGGTCGCAACGGTCATCGTCGAAGGACGCCCGTCGCGACAAATCGTGGATTACGCGTCCAAGAACGCCGTCGACCTCATTGTCATGGGTACGCACGGTCGCGGACCGGTCGCCAAGGCGTTCCTCGGCAGCGTCGCGGAAAACGTCGTCCGCCACGCCGAGTGCCCCGTGCTGCTGGTACGTAACAAGTGACCAGGCATCGGAGCCAGCGATTCACGCCCTGGCCGCCGATGCGGTAGAAGTTCCTGAATGGCCCCGTTGGGGCCGCCCGATCATATGCACGCAATCGTGATTCGTTTGGCTCGGACGTGCGCTGCGCTTGGGCGAGCCTGCCCGACGACCGGCTTGGCCCTTTTCGCCGCGATTGCCGCCCTGGCGCCGGCGGCGTGCGGAGACGCCTGGATTCGCGTCAATCAGGTGGGCTACCTGCCGGACGATCCGAAGATCGCCGTCTTGTCGAGCGACACGGCCCTGTCGGGCCAGTTCACGGTGGGCCCCTTCAAAGCCAGCATTGGCGAGGATCAGGGGGCGTGGGGCCCGTTCGCGCATAACTACCGCCTCGATTTCAGCGGTTTGACGGCTCCAGGCCGCTACCAAATCGAATGCGGCGAGGTGAAATCGCCGTCGTTCGCCGTCGGCGCCGACGCCTACCAAGACGTGCCGACAAAACTGCTGGAGTTCATGCGTTTACAGCGCTGCGGCGACAATCCCGTAACGGGCCAGCAGTGCCACCAGCAAGACGCCTTCGACGCCGACACTGGCGAAACGCTCGATCTGACCGGCGGCTGGCACGACGCAGGCGATCGGCTCAAGCACATGATCACCACCTCTTACTGCGTGGCAGCGCTCGCGCTTTGCGGTGATCAGGCCCACGATGAAGCCCGCCACGGCGCCAGGCTTATTAAGAAGATCCATCCGCGCCCCGACGCGATTTACGTGCAAATCGGCGACGACCGCGACCACCTCCCGCCGGAAACCCTCTGGCACGACGATCAGTCCGACTACGGCCGCGGGCCCGGCGGGCCACGGGCGGCCTGGCGAGCCACGGCAGCGCCGCAAGGCCCGAAGTACCAAAACGCCTCCACGGGCGTGGCGAACCTGGCGGGAAGAAGCGCCGCGGCCATGGCCCTGACCGGCGAGCTCGACGCCGCCCGCTCGCTGTACAAACTCGCCAAGTCCAAGCCCGGCAATGCGATGTCGGTGCCCGTCCGGGCGCCCTACTACTACGGCGAGACCAGCTACTTCGACGATCTCCAGTGGGGCGCCACCGAGCTGTACATCGCCACGGGCGACGAGTCGTATCTGCGCGACGCGGTCGCCTACGCCCACGAAGCGGCCGACAACCCTTGGATGGGGCAAGACCGCCACGGGCATTATGAGTTCTTCCCCTATGTCAACCTGGCCCACTGGCGACTTTGGTCGCATGTCGACGCTGGCGCCCAAACCAGCCTGGCGAGGTACTACCGGGACGGACTGGAGCGGCTGCGCCAGCGGGCGGTGAAGAACCCGTACCGCGTCTGTACGCCGATGGTTTGGTGCTCGACGAACGACGTCACCGCCCTGGCCACGCAGGCGACCCTGTACGAGCAGATGACCGGCGACCGGCGCTACCGCGAGCTTGGCGCCGAGGCCCGCGACTGGCTCTTCGGCCGCAATCCCTGGGGCGTATCATTCGTCATCGGCGTACCGGAGCAGGGGAGGGCCGCAAGCCGGCCGCACCATCTGTTCTGGAAGCTCAAGAACCACCTGCCGGTGGGCGGCGTCGTGGATGGGCCGGTGTACAAGGACATCAACGACAGCCTGAAATTCGGCGCGTCATTCGCCAACGACGAGCTCGCCCGGTTTCAATCTGATATCGTCTACCACGACGTCTTCGCCGACTTCTCGACCAACGAGCCGATCATCGACGGCACGGTCTCGTTGCTGCTGCTGTTGACCGTTTGGAAGTAAGGCCCCGCCGCCCGTGGACCGCCGCTACGTACTTGCGCGAGGCATGCTGTCGCTGGCCGCGCACCTGCTGGCCGCGGGCCTGTGGGGGCGCGCTCTCCCGGCAGAGGGCCAGGAAATTCGCTTCCGCCCCACAGTCGTTCGCGAGCCGCACGGCGGCGTCATTCGCGGCGACGTACATCGCCGGCAGCTAGCGCTGATCTTCACGGGCGACGAATACGCCGAAAGCGCGTCGGCCATCTTGGATATCCTCCAGCGCCGCGGGCACAAGGCCGGGTTCTTCGTTACCGGCCGCTTTGCGCGCCAGCCGGCGCTACGGCCGATCATCCGCCGCATGATCGACGAAGGCCACTACGTTGGCCCCCACTCCGACATGCATTTGCTGTATTGCGACTGGAGCGACCGGTCGAAGAGCCTCGTCACTCAAGCCGCCTTCGCCGCCGATCTGCAGAACAACGTCGCGGCGCTGCAGTCGATCGGCGCGCTTGCGGCGCGGCAGGCCGTGCTCTTCGTGCCCCCTTATGAGTGGTATAACGCCGAGCAGGTCAAATGGGCCGAAGAGCTGGGCGTCAAGCTGGTCAACTTCACGCCGGGCAGCGGGTCGAACCGCGACTATATTCGCGAAGGAGAGCGGCGCTACCAGTCGTCGCAGCAAATCCTGGAGGAAATCCTGGCGTACGAACGCCGCGACCCGCTCGGGCTCAACGGCTTTCTCCTGTTGCTCCATCTCGGGTCCGGCCGCAAGGACCCGTTTCATCTTCAGCTGAGCACGCTCTGCCAGGAGCTGTCCGAGCGCGGCTATTCGTTCGTGCGGGTCGACGAGTTGTTGATCGCCGACTGAGGCGGCGGCGCCTCGCCCCGTCCAAGGCGACTCCGGTCGCGCCACGCCGCGCCGGTCGCCCGCAGCTCCACGGCGGTCCGTTTTTCTGCCACCGTCCGTGCTTTCGAAGCCTGCCCCGGCAATAGTCGTGTCTGAGGGGCATGTGATTTGCGACGGCGAGCCGCATGGAGGACCGTCGCCGTGCCACCCAGCCACTCCGTCCCGCACGATGCCGTCGCCGGCCAAAACGGCCGCGTTCGAGTCGTCATCGAGGACGTTTCGCCGAGCGTCGACGGGGGGCGCTTTCCCGCCAAACGCGTGGTCGGCGATCTGGTGATCGTCGAGGCGGACGTGTTCGCCGACGGGCACGACGCCATCGGCGCCGTCGTGCTGCATCGCCCGGCCGACCGCGACCACTGGTCCGAAGTGGCCATGAAACCGCTCGTCAACGATCGCTGGAGCGGCCAGTTCTCCGTAGACGCCTTGGGTCGGCACTGCTTCACCGTCGCGGCGTGGATCGACCGCTTTGCCACGTGGCGTTCGGGCTTGCGCAAGCGGGTGACCGCCGGCCAGGAAGTCGCGGCGGAATTACTCATCGGCGGCGACCTGATTCACGAGGCGGCCGTCGCGGCCGCCGGCTTCGATGCCCAGCGGCTCGACGAGCTTGAACGACGCCTGCGCGATAGCAGCAACGGGCCAGCCGCGCTGGCGCTCGCCGAGGACGAGGACCTGGCCCGGCTGATGTTCCGCTATGCGCCGCGGCGATTTGCGGCGACTTACGCCCCGGAGCTGGGCCTCACGGCAGACCGCCCCAAGGCGGGCTTCAGCGCCTGGTACGAGATGTTTCCCCGTTCGGCCGCGCCCGAGCGGCGGCACGGCACGCTCAAAGACGTGGTCGCGCGGTTGCCGTACGTCGCGTCGATGGGGTTCGACGTGCTGTATCTGCCGCCGATCCACCCGATCGGCCGTTCGTATCGCAAGGGAAGGAACAACGCCGTCGAAGCCGGGCCGGACGACCCGGGGAGTCCTTGGGGAATCGGCGGCCCGGAAGGGGGCCACACTGCCATTCACCCGCAACTCGGCACGCTCGAGGATTTCCGCGACCTCGTGGCCGCCGCCCAGCGGCACGGCATCGAGTTGGCAATGGACGTCGCGTTCCAAGCGTCGCCGGATCATCCCTGGGTCCGCGAGCATCCGGAGTGGTTTCGCAAACGTCCCGACGGGACGATCCAGTACGCCGAGAACCCGCCCAAGAAATATCAGGACATCTATCCGTTCGACTTCGAGTGCGAGGCTTGGGAGTCGCTCTGGCACGAACTGAAAGCCGTATTCCTGCACTGGATCGACCAGGGAGTGCGGATCTTCCGCGTCGACAATCCCCATACCAAGCCCTTCTCGTTTTGGCAGTGGGTCATCGCCGAAATTCACCGGGACCACCCAGAAACCATCTTCCTGGCCGAAGCGTTCACCCGGCCGCGGATCATGGAGCGACTGGCCAAGATCGGTTTCACGCAGTCCTACACCTACTTCGCGTGGCGCGACACGAAGCACGAACTGACCACCTACCTCACCGAGCTTACCCGCAGCGAGCTGCGGGAGTACTTCCGGCCGAACCTGTGGCCGAACACGCCCGACATCCTGCCCGAATCGCTCCAAGCGGGAGGGCGGCCGGCCTTCATGGCGCGACTGGTGCTCGCCGCGACGCTATCGGGCAATTACGGCATCTACGGGCCGCCGTTTGAACACGGCTGGTCGGCCCCGCGGGAGCCCGGCAGCGAGGAGTATTTGAACTCCGAGAAATACGAAATCCACGTTCACGACGTGGAGCGGCCCGACAGCCTGCGGCACTTCATCGCGCGAGTCAACCAGATCCGCCGCACGACGCCGTCGATCGCGCACGCCGCAGCGCTGGAATTTCATCCCGTCGACAACGAGCAGCTCATCTGCTACAGCCGCGCGTCGCCCGATCGTTCCGACGTGCTGCTGGTCGTGGTGAATCTCGATCCCTGGCACGTGCAGAGCGGCTGGGTCGACTTCGCCGTCGAACGCCTCGACTTGCCGTCGAACCGCCCGTACCAGATGCACGACCTGCTCTCCGACGCCCGCTACTTGTGGCACGGGAATCGCAACTACGTGGAGCTTAATCCGCAGGTGGCGCCGGCCCATTTGTTCCGTCTACGGCGGCGGGCGCGATCGGAGCGGGACTTCGAATACTACCTCTAGCCGTTCACGCGGTTAATGACTTCGAACATCGTGTCAACGCCAAGCGTATTAGCCGGAGGCGTACTCGCCTCCAGGCCCGCCGACGCGCCGCTTCGGCGGACACTCCCGGCCGCCGAACTCGGCCCCCGAATCTTCGCTAGCGATTCGTCGCCAGGCAACACGCTTGTAGCTGCAAGGAGCTTCGCATGGCAACGGTGATCTCCTCCTCGGCGGGCACGACCGCGGCGCTCAGGTCCATCGCGGTCGCGCCAACCGTTTCACAGGCGAAAGCGGCGGCCCCATGGTTCAAGGACGCCATCATCTACCAGCTTCATATTCGCGCGTTCTCCGATTCCAACGGCGACGGAGTCGGCGACCTTCGCGGATTGATCCAAAAGCTGGACTACATCCAAGACCTCGGCGTCACGGCCATCTGGGTCTTGCCGTTCTTCCCGTCCCCGCTTCGCGACGACGGCTACGACATCGCCGACTATCGCGACGTGAATCCTCAATACGGCACGCTCGATGACCTGCGAGAACTGCTCGACGAAGCGCATCGCCGCGACTTGCGGGTCATCACTGAGCTGGTAATGAATCACACCTCCGATCAGCACGCCTGGTTCCAGCAATCGCGCCGCGCAGCGCCGGGCTCGCCGATGCGCGACTGGTACGTGTGGAGCGACACGCCGGACAAATACCGCGAAGCCCGCATCATCTTCCAGGATTTCGAAGCCTCGAACTGGACCTGGGACCCGGTCGCCGGCGCGTATTTTTGGCACCGGTTTTATCACCATCAGCCCGACCTCAATTTCGACAATCCGGCAGTCCGCGAAGCGATGATCGACACGCTCGAATTCTGGCTGGCGATGGGCGTCGACGGCCTGCGGCTGGACGCCATCCCCTACCTGTTCGAACGCGAGGGAACCAATTGCGAGAACCTTCCGGAAACGCACGCGTTCATCAAGCAACTGCGCCATCACATCGACGAGAAGTTCGAAGACCGCATGCTGCTGGCCGAGGCCAACCAGTGGCCGGAGGACGCCGCCGCGTACTTTGGCGACGGCGACGAATGCCACATGAACTTCCACTTCCCGCTGATGCCGCGGCTGTTCATGGCCGTCGAGCGCGAAGACAAGTTCCCGATCATCGACATCCTCGACCAGACGCCTATCCTGCCGCCTTCATGCCAGTGGGCCATCTTCCTGCGGAATCACGACGAGCTGACGCTCGAAATGGTCACCGACGAAGAGCGCGACTACATGTATCGCACCTACGCCGTCGATACGCAGGCCCGCATCAACCTCGGCATCCGCCGGCGCCTGGCCCCGCTGATGAAAAACGATCGCCGGAAAATCGAGCTCATGAACGCCCTGTTGCTGTCGCTCCCCGGCACGCCCATCCTCTACTACGGCGACGAGATCGGCATGGGCGACAACTACTACCTCGGCGACCGCAACGGCGTGCGAACTCCCATGCAGTGGAGCGCTAACCGCAACGCGGGCTTTTCCACCGGCCATCCTCAGCGGCTGTATCTGCCGGTGATCATCGACCCGGAATACCATTACGAACTGCGAAATGTCGAAGTCGAGCAATCGAGCCCCCACTCCCTCTTATGGTGGACAAGGCGAATCCTCGACTTGCGCAAGCAGTACGCCGCGTTCGGAAACGGCGGCTTTGAGCCCGTCGCGACCGACAACCCGAAGGTGTTTGCGTTTCTGCGCCAGACTGACGACGAAACCTTGTTGGCGGCGGCGAACCTTTCGCGATTCTCCCAACACGCCGAACTGGACCTCGCCCGGTTCGCCGGCCGCCATCCCGTGGAGCTGTTCGGTCAGTCTCGGTTTCCAGTCATCGACGACGAGCCGTATCCGCTCGCTTTCGCGCCCCACGGGTTCTACTGGTTCTGCATCGGCTGCCGCGACGCGGACGGCGGCGGGGCCACGCCGGCGGAATTGCCCGTGGTCCACGCCGCCGGCGGCTGGGACAGCCTCCTCCAGGGACGTTCCCGCTCGGCGCTGCGCGAAGCGCTCGAACCCTACCTGCGGCGACACCGGTGGTTCGCCGGCAAGGCGCGGATCATCCAGGCGATCGACGTCATCGACGCGTTCGAGATCGAGGCGACGCACGGCGACGCTCCGCTGGCCCTGATGATGGTCAGCGTGCACTACACCGAAGGCGAGCCGGACGCGTACGTGCTACCCGTCGCGCTGGTGGACGAGGATCAGGCCGAGTCGATCCTGCAGGCGCACCCGACCGCCGGCATCATCCGCGTCGTATCGCCGCGCGACGGCCGCACGGCAGTGCTGTGCGAAACGGCGTGGGCCGAGGAATTCTGGGAACAGCTTCTCGCCGCCGTCAGCCAGGGGAAGTCGCTGGCCGGCCGGCACGGCTCGCTCGCCGCCGTTCGCACGCGGGCGTTTTCACGCTTGGCGTTGGATGGAAATGAAACGCCGGCGCCGCACGTCCACGGCGGCGAACAGAGCAACACCTCCGCCCGCTTCGACGGACAGTTCATCATGAAACTCTTCCGCCGCGTCACGCCGGGGGTCAACCCCGACCTGGAAATCGGCCGGCAGTTGACCGAGCACACCTCCCTGGCCCATATCCCCGACGTCGCCGGCGCCCTGGAATACCGCAGCCAGTCCGGGCAGCAGATGACCGTCGCCGTGCTCCACCAGTACGTGGACAGCGTCGGCGATGGCTGGACCTACACGCTCGACGAGCTCGGCCGGTATTTCGAACGGGCGCAGGCCCACGCCGCGCAGCCTGCCGCGGCGGAGATCGCCGAGCGGCCGCTGCCCGCCGCGCCCACTGCGCCCCCCAGCGCCCATTTGGCGTCCGCCAGCGAATCCGCCCTCGGTGCGCAGGCGTCGCTGATTGACCTTGCGCAGGTCGAACCGCCGCCGCTCGCCAAGGACGTTATCGGCGGGTATCTCCATTCGGCCGAGTTGCTTGGCGCCCGTACCGCCGAATTGCACGTCGCGCTCGCCCAGATCAGCGAAAACCCCGCCTTTTCGCCTGAGCCGTTTACCCGGCTGTATCAGCGGAGTCTTTACCAGTCCATGCGGAGCCAAACGCGCAAGACCATGGATCTGGTCCGGGCGCAACGGCGCATCCTCGACGGCGAGGCCCGCACGCTGGCCGAGCGCCTGCTCGACCAGGAACCGCAGGCGCTCGACCGGTTCAGTCGCCTGCTCCATTCGCGCATCGAGGCGCAAAGAATCCGTTGCCACGGCGATTACCATCTGGGACAAACGCTGTTCACCGGCAAGGACTTCGTCATCATCGACTTCGAAGGCGAACCGGAACGGCCGGTGAGCGAACGGCGCATCAAGACGTCGCCGCTGAAGGACGTCGCCGGCATGATCCGGTCGTTTCACTACGCGGCCAACGCGGCTATTCTGGGGAATAACTCGAAGGTGCTGCTCGGCCAGGCCGCGCAGTTCGCACCGGAAGACTGGGCGCGGTTCTGGTTCTCGTGGAGCGCCGCATCCTTCTTGCGCGCCTATCTCGACGCCGCCGAAGCCGGTAAATTCCTCCCCAGAGACATCGCGCAGCTCCGCCTGCTGCTGGACGTCTACCTCTTGGAGAAAGCGCTCTACGAACTGCGGTACGAACTGAACAACCGCCCCGACTGGGCGCGGATTCCGCTGGAAGGGATCCTGCACCTGCTGAGTTGACGGGAGGGCTGACAGCGGCCGCACGCGATGACCACGCCCGATGAAGACTCCACCCGAGTTCGACGAACTGCTGTGGATGCATCGCGTCCAGCCCAGCTTTCTGGACGTCAACAACCGGCGGCGCCAGGCGACGCCTGAAGCCCTCATGGCCCTGCTGCGCAGCCTGGGCGCGAACATCGACCGCCCGGAACACGCGGGCGAGCTCCTGCGCGAGGCGTGGCGCGCGCGGCTATCGCGGGGCGTCGAGCCAGTCCTGGTCGCGTGGGACGGTCGGCTCAGCCCCATCGAACTGACGCTGCCCGCCGGCGCCAGCGGCACGCTCCAGTACTGGCTGGAACTGGAGGACCATCGGCTCAGCGGCTCGCTTCGGCTCGATTCGCTATCGCGTGCGCCACTCGCCAATCCCGCCGGTCTCGACTATGGCGTCGTGCGGCTGCCCGTTCACGAGCACATACCGACGGGCTACCACCGGCTCCGCCTGCAGGCCGGCGACCGGCAGTTCGAAGCGCTGGTCATTTCGGCGCCGCGGCGCACTTACAGCGAAGGGCAACTTCCTGAAAACCGCGCAAGCGTAGCTTCGGCCGGTCGACCGCCCCGCCGCGCTTGGGGCACGTTCATGCCGCTGTACGCGCTGCGCCGCGAGGCGGACTGGGGCGTCGGCGATTTCTCGTCGCTGGCGCGGCTGGGCGAGTGGACCGGCGGCTTGGGCGGTTCGGCAATCGGCACGCTGCCACTGCTGGCCTCCTCGCTCGACGAACCGTTTGAACCGAGCCCCTATCGCCCCGTCAGCCGGCAATTCTGGAACGAGCTGTACATCGACGTCGAGGCGACGCCGGAATGGCAGCGCAGCGCGACAGAGTGCGCGCCGGCCGCCAGCGACGAGCGGCGCCGACGCATCCAGCAATTGAAACAGGCGAAACTTGTCGATTATCGCGAGGCGATGGCGCTCAAACGGCCCGTACTGGCCGAGCTCGCGTCGCAATTGTTCCAGGCGAAATCCTCCGACCGCTTTCAGCAGTTCCAGCGGTTCGTCGCCGACAACCCGCTGGTGGAAAGCTATGCGAAGTTCCGCGCCGCCATGGATCGGCGGAGCACCGGCTGGACGGCGTGGCCCGCGTCGATGCACGCCCGCCTCGAAGAAGGCGACTACGATATCGCCGATCACCAGTATCATCTGTACGTGCAATGGATCGCCGCCGAACAACTGCAGAACGTCAAGGAAGAAGCCGGACGTGCGGGATGCGGGCTGTACTTGGATCTGCCCGTCGGCGTGGACCCCGGCGGGTTCGACGTGTGGCAAAACCAAGCACTTTTCGTGGCGGGCGCCAGCACGGGCGCCCCGCCCGATCCGTTCTTCACCAAAGGGCAGGACTGGGGCTTGCCGCCGCTCCATCCTGAGCGAATTCGCGACAGCGGCTATGCACACCTCCGCGCCGTGCTGGCCGCCAATATGCGGTACGCCCGGTATTTGCGCATCGACCACGCCATGGGCTGGCATCGCCTCTATTTCATCCCGCCGGGCATGCGGGCCGACCAGGGAGCTTACGTGCGCTATCACGCCGACGAGTTCTACGCCGTCGCGTCGGTCGAGTCGCATCGTTGGCATTGCACGCTGCTGGCTGAAAACATGGGCACGGTGCCGCCGGAGGTGGGCGAAGCGCTCGACGAGCATGGCGTCGGCGGCATGTGGGTCGCGCCCTACGAACTGGAGCCGTCGCGCCGACATGCCCTCAACGAACCGCCGCCGCTCAGCGTCGCCTCCCTCAATACGCACGACATGCCGCCCGCCGCCGCCTGGTGGAGGGGCGACGACATCGACGACCGGCTCTCCCTCGGCCTGATGGACCAGCGCGAGGCCGAGTCCCAGCGGGCCGACCGGCTTCAGGCGATCGAGGTGCTACGGCAGTGGCTGCGGGACGCCGGCTTTCTGCCGCTGGCCGAGGACGCCCGCCGCGACGCGCCGCCGATCGTGGCGCTGCTGCGTGCGCTGGCGTGCAGTCCGGCGCAACTCGTGCTGATTACACTGGAGGATCTGTGGCTCGAAACCGAGCCGCAGAACATCCCCGGCACGCTGTACGAGCGTCCCAATTGGCGCCGCAAAGCCCGCTACAGCCTCGAACAGTTCACGCGGATGCCCGAAGTCGTCGATGCCCTTTCGCAGATTAGCGGGCTCCGCGCCAGAAACGAGAGTTTGCCATGAGCCGCCTCGCCTCGCACGCCGCCGATGGCGCCGTCGCCCGCCACGCCAGCCCCATCACCAACGACGACGTCCACCTGTTCAACGAAGGCCGGCACTACGACCTGTGGAAAAAACTGGGCGCCCACGTCGTACGCGGCCAGGGCGAGGTGGGCGTCCACTTCGCCGTCTGGGCGCCCAACGCTGAACGCGTCTCCGTCATCGGCGACTTCAACGAGTGGCGCGCCGGCGCCAGTCCGCTAGCGCCCCGGGCATCCTCCGGCATTTGGGAAGGCTACGTTCCCGGAATCGAACCCGGCGCTCGATACAAGTACCACATCGAGTCGCGCTACGGCGGCCACCGCGTCGACAAGGCCGACCCGCTGGGCGTACGGCACGAGGCGCCCCCCGCCCAGGCGAGCATTGTCTGGGAACTGGACTACCAATGGCAGGATCAGCGGTGGATGGCCCAGCGCGGCGACCGCAATCGGCTCGACGCGCCGATGTCGATCTACGAAGTCCACCTCGGCTCCTGGCGCCGAAACGCCAATGACGGCAATCGGTCCCTCTCCTACCGGGAAATCGCCTTCGACCTGGCCGACCACGTCAAGCAGCTCGGCTTTACCCATGTCGAGTTCCTGCCGGTGATGGAACACCCCTTTTTCGGCTCCTGGGGTTATCAGACCACAGGGTACTTCGCGCCCAGCAGCCGTTTCGGCACGCCGCAGGACTTCAAATTCCTGATCGACCGCCTGCACCAGCAGGAGATCGGCGTCATCCTCGACTGGGTCCCCTCCCACTTCCCCCACGACGAGCACGGGCTCTCCTACTTCGATGGCACCCACCTCTACGAACACGCCGACCCGCGGCAACGCGTGCAACCCGATTGGGACAGCTACACCTTCAACTACGGCCGCAGCGAGGTCCGCAGCTTCCTCATCTCCAGCGCCATGCACTGGCTCGAGGAGTACCACGCCGACGGCTTGCGCGTCGACGCCGTCGCTTCCATGCTGTACCTCGACTACTCCCGCCAGAGCGGCGAGTGGATTCCTAATAAGTTCGGCGGCCGCGAAAACCTCGACGCCATCCAGTTCCTGCGACAACTCAACGAAGCCGTTTACGAGCGGCATCCCGACGTGCAGACCATCGCCGAGGAATCCACCGCCTGGCCCCAGGTTTCGCGGCCGACCTCCATCGGCGGTCTCGGTTTTGGCCTGAAATGGGATATGGGCTGGATGCACGACACGCTCCAGTACATCAGCCAGGACCCCGTCTACCGCAAATACCGCCACGGCGAGATCACCTTCCGGATGATCTACGCCTTTCACGAGAACTTCGTCTTGCCGCTGTCGCACGACGAGGTCGTCCACGGCAAAGGCTCGCTTTTGGCGAAAATGCCCGGCGACTACTGGCAACGGCTGGCCAACCTGCGGCTCCTGCTGGGGTACATGTACGGCGCCCCCGGCAAGAAGCTTCTTTTCATGGGCGCAGAACTTGCTACAGACGACGAGTGGCGCCACGACGCCGAGCTCCCCTGGCATGCGCTCGACGATCCGCAGCGCCGGGCCGCCAGTCGCTGGCTGACCCGGCTCAACGAGGCCTACCGCCACGAGCCGGCCTTGCACGAAATGGACTGCGACCCGCACGGCTTCGAGTGGATCGACACGCACGACGCCGAGCGGAGCGTGATCAGCTTTCTCCGCAAATCGAAGGACCATCGCCAGATGATCGCCGTCGTGTGTAACTTCACGCCGGTGCCCCGGTACAACTACCGCATCGGCGCCCCGCGGGGCGGCTACTGGCGAGAAATCCTCAATAGCGACGCCAGCGAACACGGCGGCAGCGGCCACGGCAACATGGGCGGCGTCGAAGCCGCCCCTGTCCCCAGCCATGGCCGCATGCACTCGCTCAACTTGACGTTGCCCCCCTTAGGCGCCGTCTTCCTCAAGTCGGAGTAGTAGCAAGCATCGGCCGCTAATTCCTTCCACTTCCTTCCAAGCCCTCCGCATTCCCGCAAAACAAGGGGACCGCTATGACCACCGCATTTGAGTCGTATTACCAAGGCGCCGGCTTCTCCGGCAGCCAGGGCAATCGCGCCGCCGGCGCCCTGGAGCCGACGCAACGATGGCTTTCCATGACCGCCGGCGCCGCCCTGGCCGCCTACGGGCTCTCGCGCTTGTCGCTGCGAGCGCTGGCCGCGCTGGCGGCAGGGGGCTACCTCGTCTACCGCGGCGGCGTCGGACGCTGCCCGATCAGCGATCGGCTCGCCCAGTCCGGGCTCCTCTCCAGCCAAATATCCGCTGCCGACGTGGCGCCTGAGCTTGCGCACGAGTCGTTCTCCACGCCCAGCGGCCAGTACTCGGACCTCGACCCGTTCATCGACCGCGGCTCGATCGAAGCCCGCTCGCTGCGGGAAGTAGACCTGGTCGACGAAGCCGCCATGGAATCCTTCCCGGCCAGCGACGCCCCCAGCTACACCGGCGCCGCCGCCTCGCCCTCGAAGCCGCTGTCCTAACATCGCAGGGCGATGATCCTGTTGAAACAGAGTACTGGCTTGCGGCGTGAGCCCTTTCCCTTGTTCAAACCCCGATCAAGGGCGCCGCGGCGAGGCGCCGCTTTCGGCTATCACCGCCCCGGGGCCGCTAAGATAAAGCCTCGTAAACCTCGCGCGCGCCGCATCGACGTCGCCTCCAGCATTCCGGGCGACGCTCCGGCCGGGCTCGTTGAAATAGTCCTCCGAGGCCGCCTCGTACAGCGTCCACGCCTGGTGGATTGCGCGGCCTCCAACCTCGATCCAGGCCAGCAACAGCGTCAGAAACGCTAGCGGCAGCAGCAGCGATGCGCGCATTGAGATCGACATCGGCAAAGTGGAACGTACGCGGCGGCCGACGCCGCCCGCCCGATGTACATTGAACCGCGATCGCCCCCAAGGGTTTCGCCCGGCGAGCCATAATCTGCCACGGCTGTGCCGGGCACGCCCTCGCGCCACCGACGCCGCCTGCTGAATTCCGCCCCCTTGGCGTGTATCCTAGAGGCGGCGCGGCGCGAGAAAACCTCATTGCCAGCCGCGCCGTTCTTCTAAAAACGGTCGCCAGCATGAATCATGTACTGAGAATTCTCCTCTCGGGCGTCGCGATCGTCGGCCTCTGCGGCCCCCCGGCCCGCGCCGACGTCGATTTCGTCCGAGACGTGCAGCCGATCCTGGAGATGCACTGCGTCTCCTGTCATTCGGGCGACGAACCCGAAGGGGCCTACGATCTCACCACGTTGGCCAATGCCCTGGAGACCGGCAGCACGCCGCCGTCGATCGTGCCCGGCGAGCCGGACGAAAGCACGCTCTACACGCTCACGGTGCTCCCCGTGGACGACGAGGCGCTGATGCCGCCCGTACCGCAAGGCGGCCCGCTCAAAAAGGAAGACGCTGAGGTGCTTCGCCAGTGGATCGAAGCAGGAGCCTCGTGGCCCGACGGCCTGGTGCTGAAGACGCGCCCCAAGCCGCCGACCGCCCAACCGTCGCCGGACGACATGAGCCTGGTTCGCCGCATCCACGCGCTGATCGTCGAGCAGGCGAAGCGGGAAAGCGAGGCCGCGATGGCCGACTACACGGCCAAGGTCCCGCAGACGGGCGCCAAGTACACGATGGTCGCCCTTCCGGGCGGCGATTATCTGATGGGCAGCCCCGCCAGCGAACCGGGCCGCCTGGAGAACGAGGGCCCGCAGGTCCGCGTACGAGTCGCCCCGTTCTGGATCGGCAAATACGAAGTCTCGTGGGATGAGTACGAACCGTTCATGGTCACCAAAGTCGATCGGTACAAGAACGGCGCCCGCAAGGACTACGACCCCCAGACCCACGCGATCGTCGACGCGGTCAGCCAGCCGACGGCGCCGTACGTCGAAATGAGTTTTGGCATGGGGCAGTCGGGCTACCCGGCGATCTCCATGACGCAACATGCCGCCAATAAATACTGCCAGTGGCTCAGCGCGCAGACCGGCCGTTTCTACCGCCTACCGACCGAGGCGGAATGGGAGTACGCCTGCCGGGCCGGCGCCGCGACGGCCTATTCCTTCGGCGACAGCGACGCGGCGCTCGAAGACTACGCCTGGTTCAGCGACAACAGCGAAGAAAAATACCAAAAGATCGGCGCCAAGAAGCCCAACGCCTGGGGCCTGCACGACATGCATGGCAACGTCGCCGAATGGTGCGCCGACCAGTTCGTGACGGACTACTTCAAGCGGCTCGCCGACGACGCGGAGAACCCGTTCGTACGTCCGACCGCCTTGCATCCCCGCAGCATTCGCGGCGGAGGCTGGGCCGATTACCCGGACCGATTGCGGTCGGCCGCAAGGATGGGTTCGGAAAACACCTGGCAGCAGCAGGATCCCCAATTGCCCAAGAGTTTATGGTATCTTACGGACGCCCCCTGGCTGGGGTTTCGCCTGGTACGCCCCAAGGATGTGCCGCCCCCGGAAGAAATGTACTTCTACTGGAATAGCTCGTCCAAAGAGCTGCTTGTCTCCGCGGCCAGTCCCTAACCTGATCTCCACTCACGAGGGAATAATCATGAGCCAGCAAGACTTCATGTCCGACCGTCGGCAGTTCATCAAGGCGGCGGGCGCCGTCTCCGCGCTGGGCGCCCTGGCCGCGCCCCGGGTCTTCGCCCAGGCCGGCTCCGACCACGTCCTGCAACTGGCGCTCATCGGCGCCGGCGGACGCGGCACCGGCGCCGCGGACGACGCCCTTAGCGCCTCCCCGTACCCCATCAAGCTCGTCGCCATGGCCGACTTGTTCCAGCACAAGCTCGACGGCAGCTACGCGGCGCTATCCGAGAAGTTCGGCAGTCAGCCGGACAAGATGGACGTACCGCCGGATCGCCGCTTCGTCGGCTTCGACGCCTACAAGAAGGCGATGGACGCCCTGCGGCCCGGCGATATCGCCATCTTCGCCTCGCCGCTGGCCTTCCGCTGGGTCCACTTCCAATACGCCATCGAGCGCGGACTGCATGTCTTCATGGAGAAGCCGATCGTCGCCGACGGCCCCACCGCCAAGAAGATGTTCGAACTGGCCAACCAGGCCGATGCGAAGAATCTCAAGTGCGGCGTCGGGCTGATGGTCCGCCATTGCCGTGGCCGCCAGGAGCTGTTCAAGCGGATCCAGGACGGCCAGATCGGCGACATCGTCACGATGCGGGCCTACCGCATGCACGGCCCAGTGGCCACCTGCTTCTCTAATCGCAAGCCGCAGGGCCAGGACGAGTTGAGCTGGCAGATCGAGCGGTTCCACAGCTTCATCTGGGCCAGCGGCGGCCTGTTCAGCGACTTCTACATCCATCAGATCGACGAAACGAGCTGGATGAAGAACGCCTGGCCCGTCAAGGCCCAGGCCCTCGGCGGCCGCCACTACCGCGGCGACGCCGTCGATCAGAACTTCGACGTGTACGCCGTCGAGTACACCTACGAGGACGGCTCCAAGCTGTTCTTCGACGGCCGCACCATGACCGGCTGCCGCAACGACATGTCGAGCGTCGTCCACGGATCGAAGGGCTCGGCCATCGTCAGCACGTCCGGCCACGCGCCAGGCCGCGTCCGGATCTTCAAGGGCCAGCGGCAAGAACGCAAGGACATGACCTGGGCCTACCCCCAGCCGGAAGAGAACCCCTACCAGCTCGAGTGGAAGGACCTCATCGAGGCGATCGTGCACGATCAGCCCTACAACGAGGTGCCCCGCGGCGTCGAGGCTAGCGTCGTTACGAGCATGGGCCGCATGGCCGCGCACACCGGGCAGGAGATCACCTACGACGAGATGCTCAACTGCCCGCACGAGATGGCGCCCGGCGTCGCCGACTTCCAAATCGGCGGCCCCGCGCCGCTGACGCCCGACGCCGACGGCAAGTACCCCATCCCCGAACCTGGCGTCCTCACCGATCAGGCCCAGTTGCCGCTGCCAGATGAGGTAGTCGGCGCCGTCGACCTGGTTGTCGTCGTCCACGTCGCCGTCGGCGTGGTCGGCGGGCGTTTGGCTCATGTGCAGGACCAGGATGTCCTCGTCGTCGAAATCGACGTCCCCGTCGCCGTCGAAGTCGGCGTAGACGAGTACTTGCAACGTGCGCCCGTGGTTGGTCGCCCAGGCCTGCAGGTCGGGCATGCCGGTCGAGCCGCTGCCGTCGAAGTCCGCTTCGGTGAAGCTGGCGTCCATGTTGTTCCAGTTGCGGGCCCAGATCAGGTAATCGCCGCCTTGCACGGCGTTGTCCAGCTCGGCGTCGCCGGGCAGGTTGGTGAACACAAAGCGGAAGGCGCCCCCCGCCGCGCCGTTGCCGGAGGGGAACTCGCTCACCGCTGCGCTGGCGGTGAAGACGCTGAAGGGATTGACCCACTCGCCGTCCAGCGCGTCGCCCCACGAGCTCGTCACCGTATCGGCGAGCGTGATGAGCAGTTGGTCCGCCGGGAACGGGGCGCTGAAT
>QEVI01000350.1 GCA_003576855.1 Planctomycetota bacterium | reverse complement strand
GCGCCGCGGCGAATCCCCTTGGCGATCGCCGCCGAACAGGCTCGCGCGACGTCCCGGTCGACGACGCTCGTGTATTCGTCGAAGACGACTAGAGGCGCGAGCTGCGAGGCGCGCGGCGCGAGCGGCGGAATCACGCCGCCCGCTGGAGTGTTTTCCTTACTCGCGCCTCGCGCCTCGCAGCTCGCGCCTCGCGCGTCGCCACCCGCGCCCAGCGCCCGCGCCAAATCGCAGCGGAACCGTTCGCCGCAACTGAGCACGCGGTACGGCTTCACCCACGACGGGGGCGAGCTGAAGCCGACGGCGGTGAGCAGCTCGACGACCTGCCGCAGCGGAAGATCGCCGAAGCAGTCGATGACGGCCTTGTCCGCCGGCCAGTCGGCGCCGCGGTACAGCTCCGCCTCGAAACACTGCGCGGCGACCGTGCTCTTGCCGCTGCCGGAGGGGCCGACGATCAAGCCGATGTCCCACGGCTCGTCCCGATCGGGCAGTTCCACGGCGAACCGTTCGGTCGTCTTCTCGGCCAGCGGCACGTCGAACATGCCGGCGACCTGCTGCACGCGGAAGGAATCGTTGACGGGACATTCAACGGTGATGTTGATGGATGGCATGGCTGGGGTACGCGAGGGTTAAAGGCGGAGATCGGTCTGTTTGTTGATGATTGATCGTTGTCGACAGGCAGCTAGCCGGAGGGCCGCCGCCCTCCGGACCGGGCGCCGCTTTCCCGGCCCGCGTGGCGGTCCGGCTATTTACCTCCCCTAGCCACCAGCCACCAGCCACCAGCCGCTAGCCGCTAGCCCCCTTCCAGCGTTACCACGCGGCAGCGGTAGCCTTCGGCGCGGAGGCGGCTGAACAGGGCCTCTTGCTCCGCTTCGTCCTGGCAATCGACGACGAGCTGGTACGACTGCGGCACATCGATTTCCGGTCGATCGGCGGCCGCGTCGATCTCGATTTCGGCGGCGCCGGCGCTTCGCGCCAGCTCGTCGAGCAGCGGCGTGACGCCGTCGCTGCTGAACTCGACGCTTTCGAGCAGCTCCGCGAGCCGAATTGTCTCGACCCCGGCCAGCCCCGCCAGCGGATCCAGCGTCAGCAGGATCTTGTCCGCTTCCTGCTCGCTCACGTCGAGCACCAGTACGGGCACGACGGCGTCGGGCGCCGTCTCGGCCCGCAGGTGCCCGTCGACGAGCATCAGCGAGCCGTCGTCCAGTTCGCGGGCGAGCAGCGCGTCGGCGAAGCCGATTTCGGCCAGCACGCCGCGCAGGGCGTTCCGCTGGGCCTCGGGGTGGGTCCGCCAGTTGCGAGGATTGGGCCTTAGCTCGCTGGCCGGCACGCGGCGCAGCTCACGAATACGATCACGGATGTGCATGGCAGGAGGCAGGGGGCTAGGGGCAGTGGGCATCAATCAAATGAGCGAGCCGGGGCGTCCTCGCCCCCGGCGGCGGCTCAGGCGGCACGCCCTTCATTGGGAAATCGCCGGCGGCATTGCGCCGATGGCCTCGACCACGTCGTTGAGCGCGTAGCCCAGCGCCGTGCCGACCAGCGCGACCATGGCGATCCAGGTTCGCCGCAGGACCATCATCCAGCCGACCAGGCCCAGCTCTTCGCCGCGGCCGCGGAGCGTTTCGTCGATCGTGCGAATCATCTGTACGTTCTCCTCCACCTGCCGACGCAAGCTGCCGGGCGATTCGGACTGATAGCCGAGCTCGCTTCGCAGGTAGGCGGCCAGGTGCATCAATTGCGTTTCCAGTTCGTGATTGCATTCCATGAGTTGCGCGCCTCAGGGGCGACCGTCAAAGCTTGTGAACGCTTCTCCCCGCGCAGCCCCGACCTGGCTAGGTCGGGGCTGGGTGAGTTGCGTGTGCAAGTGGGCGCTAGCGTCGCGCTGGCGCTACTGCCGCGCTGCCGCCGTCGCGGCGCGGCCCGACTCGCTCTTGAGGTTGGGCGAATCGCCGGGGCCTTGCGGTTCTTCCGTCGGCCGGACGCCCGAGGCCATGTCCACGCGATTGGCGTCGCCGGCGAAGGCCTTGAGGTACTCCAGCACCTGGACGTAGCTGCCGTACATCCGCATCGAGTCCTTGACGTAGATGAACGAGGTGCGGAAACGGCTTTCGAGCCGCGTCCAGTTGACGATCGCCCGATCGATGGCGCCGAGCAGCACCAGGGCGTTCTGGCTGCGGAAGTTGAGCTGGCTCCCCAGGGGGATGTTCGGATCGCTGCCGTCGACGGCCCAGGGAAGCGCGACCAGGCCGCCGGGGGCTTCTTGGATTTCGTCGCCGCCGAACGGCGCGGTCGAGCCGAGCAGCGTCTCGCTGGAATTGATCGCCCGTTCGATGAGGTCGCCCAGGGGGTCCTTTTCCGGGTTGTACGTCACGCGGCGGCGCATGCGGTCGCAGGCCAGGAGGTGCTCGACGTAGTGGTCCTTGGTCGTTTCGTCGAGCCCGCCGCGGACGCCGAACTCGTCGTTGGCCACGACTTCGCTGCGGAAATCGAACAGCGGCCCCAGCGCGGCCAGGATGTGCAGGTTGCGAAACTCGATGATGATCCGTCGAAACTGTTCTTTACCAGGGTCGCCGGCAGGCATGGGAAGGCTCCTTGGGTCTGAGGTTGTTAAGGGAGGCAGCGTTATTGTGGTTCGATTGCGGAAATCGGATTGCGGATTGCGGATTGCGGAATCAAGGAATCTGCCAGCGCCGCTCATTCCGCAATCCGAACTCCGCAATCCGCATGCACCTCGAACTTTGTCGGCGCTATGTCGTCGAATCGTTCGCGGAGCTCGCGGCGCAGGGCGTCGGCCCACTGTTGGCGCGGCGGATCGTCGTCGCTCTCGGCAAGCGCGTCGAGCCGGTCGAGTGCAAGGCGTCCTGCAAGCGCGTCTTGTAGCGGGTCACGTCCCTCCAGTTGCGAAAGTCGTAGAAGTTGTCGAGCCTCCACGTCGTCGCGCTCGACGGGCTGGTGCACGGCAAGCAGCTCGGCGGAGTCGCTCGCGCCGGGAAACGTCTCAGCCGCGGCGGCGGTCGCCTCCGGCGCTTGCGCGGGGCGCCTGCTGTGAGGCGCAAGCTGTCGCTGGGCGACCTGTTCGCGCGCCTTGCGGCTCGCGCCTGGCGCCTTCTTTTTCCACCGCCGGCCGATGAACCAGCCGCCGGCGATGGCCGCCGCCGCGACGCCCCAACCCACGGGGCCGCTGAGGCCGAGCAAGGCTGCGGCCCACGGCGCGGCGGCGGGGGCGACGCCGCCCAGGGCGCCGAGCAGACCGGCAGACGCGCCGTCCGCGCTGGCCTGGCTTCGCTCGAGCTGGTCGAGCCGGTCGGCCATCGCGGCGAGCCGTTCGCCGCAGTCGCAGGAAAGGGCCGGCGCGAGCGGCCGCCAGGGCAACAGCCCGCCGCCACTGCCGCTTCGCCCTTGGCTGTCGCTCCCAGCCGCCGGGCAACGCCCGGCCGGAGCGCCGCCGCCAGCGCCCACGAGCGGACACCGCCCGTCTGGGCAGACCGCGGCGCCGGCGACCGGCTGCGACTCCGCTCTGCCCAGCCGCGAAGGCGCCAGCAGGCGACTTAGGAACTGTTGGAGGGGCCGACCGGTCGATGCATACGTGACGCCGTCCGCTGCGCCCCAGACGACCGCGCAGAGTCGGCCCCGATCGTCGAACACGCCGCCGCCGGAGTCGCCGGAGCGGACCGCGCCGGCAATCCGGACGCTCTGCTGGCCCGGCCGCTGGGAGCAGCCCAGCGCCGCTCCGCTCAGGCAGCGGTACTGGCCGCTGCCGCCGAAGCCGCAGGCCCGCAGCGAACCGCCGCTGGGCGGC
>QEVI01000349.1 GCA_003576855.1 Planctomycetota bacterium | reverse complement strand
GGAGGTAGGCCAGTACTTGCCGCGCGGCGTCGCGATCGCGCTCCACGGCCGTATAGGAGCGGGGCCGGCGGTCCAAGGCGAGGCGGGCGGTGAAGCCGAGCCCTGGGGCGAATTCCACCACGTCGTCCGCTTCGCTGATGGCCAAGGCGTCGAGCAGCCGCCGTGTGAGGGCGACGCCGCCGGGGCGCAGGACGCGTTTGCCCATCTTGGCCAGCAGCCAATGACCGGGTAGCTTGTCGAGCGGCGGCCGGTGGCTGGCGGCCGAGGGCAGCGAGGATGCGGCAATGGCGGACATGGGTATTGTTCCTGTGGGTCGGAGCGGCGTGGTCGAGCGGGTCGCAGCCCTTCGACCGCAAGTGGAAAGAGGGGCCCCGTTGCAATACTACACCTAAAGGTGTAGATTTCAAGCCGGGCAGGGAAATCGGCCCTATGGGAAATGCGGCTTACCGAGGCGATTTTTTGCCGAAGGATGGCATGGTTTGGCGGGACGGCAGCGAGTCCGCTCCGGCCGCTCGTTGAGTGGCGGCTGCTCCCGAAGGACGCCCCGACGCAAGGTCGGCGGGACGGCCGCTAACGCCGCAGCCCCGCGGCGCAGCAGTTGCTAACTATTGAGCGGCCCCGGCGCTCGCCTCAGTCAAGGAGTACAGAGCATGAATTACAGGCGGCTTTGGTTGGCGTTCTTTCTGGTCATTGTCGCGTCGTTTGCGGTGTTGGGGTACTACGGCGGCGAGATCTACCGCCAGGCGCCCCCGATTCCCAGCAAGGTGGCGACGGCCGACGGCCAGGCGTTATTCGACGGCCAGGCCATCAAGGACGGGCAAAACGTCTGGCAGTCGATCGGCGGACAGGAACTGGGCAGCATTTGGGGCCACGGCGCCTACGTGGCGCCCGACTGGTCGGCCGATTGGCTCCATCGCGAGTGCGTGTGGCTGCTGAATCGCTGGTCGCAGGCGGAGCACAACCAGCCGTTCGACGCCCTGTCCGACGCCCAGCAGTCGGAGTTGCTCGCGCGGCTCCGCGGCGAAATGCGGACCAACACGTACGACCCGCAGACGGACGTCATCACGCTGTCGGCGGATCGCGCCGCCGCGTTCGACGCCCTGAGCCGTTATTACGCGGCCATTTTCGGCGACGCCGAGCAGTTCGACGACGACCTGAAGCTCATCGCCGACGGCGGCATGACGCCGCCGCAGCTTCGCGACGCTTACGCCATTCCGGCCAACACGATTCGCGACGACGAGCGCCAGCGGCACATGAACGCCTTCTTCTTCTGGACCGCCTGGGCGTGCGGAACCGAGCGGCCGCAGACGGCCTCGGCCAGCGACGGCTCGCCGCGATCGGGCTTGTGGCCGACGGCGATTACCTACACGAACAACTGGCCCTCGGAAGAGTTGATCGGCAACGTCCCTAGCGGCGAGATCGTCGTGTGGTCGGTCGTGAGCTTCGTGTTGCTGTTGGCCGGGATCGGGGCGCTGGCCTGGTACTACGCCATCGTTCACAGGCACGAGGAGGAGCCGGCCGAGCTGCCGGCCGCCGACCCCCTCTTGGCGCTGCGGGCGACGCCGTCGATGCAGGCGACGCTGAAGTATTTTTGGGTCGTGGCGGCGCTGATCGTCGTGCAAGTGGGGCTGGGGGCCGTAACGGCCCATTATGGAGTCGAGGGCGAAGGGTTCTACGGCATTCCGCTGGCGCAGTGGCTCCCCTACTCCGTTACCCGCACTTGGCATACGCAGCTTGGCATCTTCTGGATTGCCACCGCATGGTTGGCGACGGGGCTGTACATCGCGCCGGCCGTGTCGGGCTATGAACCGAAGCTGCAGCGCGAGGGCGTTAACTTCCTGTTCGTGTGTTTGCTGGTCATCGTCGTCGGCACGCTCTTCGGCACCTGGTACGCCACGCGGCAATCCATGAGCCATGAGGCGAACTTCTGGTTCGGCCACCAGGGCTACGAGTACGTGGACCTCGGCCGCTTCTGGCAGTTGTTCTTGCTCGTGGGGCTGTTCTTGTGGCTGGGGCTGATGCTGCGGGCGCTGTGGCCGGCGTTCCGGCAGCCGGGCGAGCACAAACACCTGCTGGGGCTGTTTGTGATCGCCTCGGCGGCCATCGCGTTCTTCTACGCGGCTGGCATCATGTGGGGCCGGCAGACCAACCTGGCCATTGCCGAATACTGGCGATGGTGGGTGGTCCACCTGTGGGTCGAGGGCTTTTTCGAAGTCTTTGCCACGGTGGTGATCGCGTTCTTGTTCACCCGCATGGGCCTGCTGCAGACGGCGACCGCCTCGGCGGCGGTGCTGTTCTCGTGCACGATTTTCTTGTTCGGCGGCATCATCGGCACGTTTCATCACCTGTACTTCACGGGGACGCCGACGCCGATCCTCGCTCTGGGCGCCACGTTCAGCGCCCTGGAAGTCGTGCCGCTGGTGCTGATCGGCTTCGAAGCGTACGAGAACCTGACGCTGTCGCGGGCCCGGCCGTGGGTCGCGGCGTACAAGTGGCCGATTTACTTCTTCGTGGCGGTGGCGTTCTGGAACCTGGTGGGGGCGGGGCTGTTCGGATTCTTCATCAACCCGCCGATCGCCCTGTACTACATGCAGGGCCTCAACACCACGCCGGTCCACGGCCACACGGCGTTGTTCGGCGTGTACGGCATGCTGGGCATCGGGCTGATGCTGTTCTGCTTGAAGGGATTGGCCGCTCGCAAGAAGTGGCACACCGGCACGCTGTCGTTCGCGTTCTGGTCGATCAACATCGGGCTGGCGCTGATGGTGCTGTTGTCGCTGCTGCCGGTGGGACTGGCGCAGACCTGGGCGAGCGTCGAGCGGGGCTTGTGGTACGCCCGCAGCGCCGAATTCATGCAGAACGAGACGATGGATACGTTCCGCTGGCTGCGGGTCGTGGGCGACACGCTGTTCGCCGTGGGCATCCTGGCCCTGGGCTGGTTCGTTGTGGGCCTCAAGAGCGGCTGGTCGGTCTCCGAGGGAGAAGACATGCCGTGAGATCGCGTTTCGAGGCCCCAGCGCCCAGCCGCTGTCCCGCCCCACCCTAGCAGGAGCGACCTCCATGTCGTATGAACGCTTGATCGACCAGTACCTTGCCGGTCCGCAAATGCTCCGCGAGGCAGTGGCCGGCCTGTCGCCGGCGGAGCTTGACGCCCGGCCGATCCCGGGCAAGTGGTCCACGCGCGAGGTGGTCTGCCACATCGCCGACTTCGAGCCGATCTACGCCGACCGGATGAAACGGGTCGTCGCCGAGAATAAACCGACGTTCTTCGGCGGCGATCCGGATGTGTTCGCGGCCGGGCTGGCGTATGGCCGGCGCAACGTCGCCGACGAGTTGGAACTGGTGGACGTCGTGCGCCGCACGATGTCGGTCATCCTCCGGGGGCTGCGGGCCGAGGACTTCCAGCGCGTCGGCGTCCACTCGGAATACGGACCGCTTTCGCTGGAAGAACTGCTGCGGCGCATCACCGGCCACATCCCGCACCACGTGGCGACGATTAAAGAGAAGCGGGCGGCGCTGGGGCGTTGACCAAGCGACTGCAGCAATTCTTCGCTCAACGGCGGCTCAACACCGCCGATTCATACTCGCGCACGCGGCCGAGCCACTGGCCGTCCAGGGGAACGCCGCTCGTGTGGCAATGGTAGTCCCACACCGCGCCCACGGGGAGCTGCTTCGCCGCTTCCAGCGCGGCAAGCCGCGCGGTGTAGTCGGCCTCGGCCTCGGCTTGCCGCAGTTGTTGCGTCGGCTCCAGCAGCGCGGCCAGCAGCGCCTGCTGCACGGCGCGGGCGCCGATGATCCAAGCCGCCACGCGGTTGATGCTGGCGTCGAAGTAGTCGAGCCCGATGTGGACCCGCTGC
>QEVI01000348.1 GCA_003576855.1 Planctomycetota bacterium | reverse complement strand
GCCCTTACCCCCAAGGCCCGCATCCCCGTCGCAAAGGGCTTTCAGGTTCCGCTGGCCCGGCAGATTCGGGCCGAAGCGCAAATCGCCACCGGGGCGGTGGGGCTCATTACCGAACCGGCCCACGCCAACGAAATCATCACCGGAGGGGACGCCGACCTGGTGTTCCTCGGCCGCCAGCTTCTGCGCGAACCCTACTGGGCGCTGCGGGCGCAGCACGAATTGGAGGAAGAACCCGCGTGGCCGACGCAGTACGGCTACGCGGTGCGGCGGCGGGCGACGTAGGTTCGCCGGCGGCGCCGGCGATTGCACTTCCGCGCGCCGCATCGGGCCGCCGGAGAAGGCTATGCCGCCAGTCGGGCGGCCATGGGGGCCGGCTCGCACCGCTGGCCGGCGCCCGACCAGCGCCGCAGCGCAAGTGCGGCCAGGTGACCGCCGAAGGCGATGGAGATTTTCATCGCGACTTCGATCGGCCGCTGCCGTCCGACCAGCGGCACGCAGTCCAAGTCGCACTCCGGGTCGGGGCTGGTGAGGTTCACCGTCGGCGGAGCGAATCCGTCGCGCAGCGCCAGCGCCGTGATGGCCAGCTCGACCACCGAGGCGGCGTTCACCAGGTGCCCGAGGTTCGCTTTGATCGTGCTGACGCACAGCCGGTTGGCCGCCGGACCGAACGCGGCGCGGATGCCGCGGGTCTCCATCGCATCATTCTGCTTGGTGCCGGTGCCGTGGGCGTTGATGTAGTTGACGTCCCCGGGCGCGAGGTTCGAGCGCCGCAACGCCCGGTCGAGCAGGTGCGCCAGCGGCGCGCTATCGGCGCTTAAGTCGGTGACGTGCGTGGAATCGCTGAACAAGGCGCCCCCCAACAGCTCGGCGTAAATCGACGCCCCGCGCGCCAGCGCCAGGCTGAGCCGCTCCAGCACCAGCACCGCGGCGCCCTCGCCCATGACGAACCCGTTGCGGTGCAAATCGAACGGCCGACAGGCCGACTCCGGGTCGGCGCCGCTGGCCAGCACCCGCATGTTGTAAAAGCCCGCCGAGAGGATGGGGTGCAGCGCCTGCGCAGCGCCTGCCAGGGCGATGTCGCACTGGCCGTCCTCGATGGCCCGCATCGCATTGAACGTGGCGATGGCGCCGGTGGCGCAAGCGGTGGAATTGACCATCCGCGGGCCGAGGACGCCCAGCCGATTGGCCACCCGCGAAGGCACAGACGAGTGGAGCAGGTTTTCCCACCAGGGTATCACCTCGTTGCCGCCCCGCCGACGCGCAAACTGCTCGGCCATCCAGGGCGTCGGCCCGCCGCAGGTGCCGAACGAACTGGCGACGCGCGTCCGGTCGAGCCGCTTTAGGTCGAGTCGGCTATCGGCGATCGCCTCGCGGGCGGCCGCCAGCGCCAGGGGAAAATTCCGGTCGCCGAACCGATCGAAGTCGATCCCGTCGACGGTCGCCGCCAGCAGCAACCCGTCCGGCAATCCCGGCATGCCGCACAGCCGCCGCACGCCGCTGCGGCCCGATTTGACGGCCTGCCACGTGCTTTCCCGATCTCGGCCGACGGCCGTGATCATGCCGATGCCGGTAATGACGACGCGATCCTTCATTGCGCAGTATGCAGCCGGTGAGCCAGGCACGGCCGCCCGTGGACGGCCGCCTTGATTTCGTCAGAAGCGGCGTAGAGATAGGCGAAACGGCGAATCGCCGCCACACCGGTTTGCTGCTAGCAGGCCACTGGGGGCGGCCGGCCCGCTACTCCGCCCCGGAAAGCTCCGGGGCGACGAACGCCATGCGAAGCTGGTGGAGCACGTCGCCGAGCCCGCGCTCCTCGTCGGCGGTGAGATTGCCCTTGGTCTTTTCGGCCAGCATTTCGAGCATGTCGATCGCGTAGCGGGCGTGCTGGCGATCCGGGTCCACGGCGCCGCTCAGCGGGTGGGGCAACTGCCCCAGCGCCACCAGGGCTTCGGTGACCAGCCCAGCGACGAGCAAGTCGAACGAGGCCGGCGGCCACTGCGGGCCAGGTTGAGCGGCGCCGGCGCTGGCCGCGGGCTCAGCCGTGGGGCTCTCGGCTGCGTCGGCCGCCGGCTGGCCGCTGCGAGAGGCCGCCTCCTTCTCGGCGGCGACGCGGCTCTTCCAATCCTCATCAACGATGATCTTCTGTTCGTCGCTCATCGCTGCGATGCCTTGCTCAGGCCTCCTGCGGTTCAGGCCGATGCGTTTTCTTGGCGGAATTGGCCGCCGGCGCTTCCGTCGCCCGGCCATGCTTGGCCGCATGGTGCTCGATCGCCGCGGCAATGAACCCGGCGAACAGCGGATGGGCCGCCGTCGGCTTCGACTTGAACTCCGGATGATACTGCACGGCCACGAACCAACGGTGCTGCGCCAGTTCGATGATTTCGACCAATTGGCCGTCGGGACTCGTGCCGGCGATCCGCAGCCCGTGGGCGACGAATTGCTGCCGATAGCGGTTGTTGACCTCGTAGCGGTGGCGGTGGCGTTCGGAGATCTCGATCGCCCGGTACGCCTTGGCGGAGCGGCTTTCCGGGTCGAGCCTGGCCGGCTGGGCGCCTAGCCGCATGGTGCCCCCCTTGTCGGTAATCGTCCGCTGTTCGTCGAGCAGGCAGATCACCGCGTGGGGCGTGTCCTTATCGAACTCCGTCGAATGGGCCGCTGCGAGCCCGCAGACGTTCCGCGCGAACTCGATCACGGCGCATTGCATCCCCAGGCAGATGCCGAAGAACGGCACGCCCTTTTCGCGGGCATAGCGAATCGCGGCGATTTTCCCCTCGACGCCCCGCTCGCCGAAGCCGCCCGGCACGAGGATGCCGTCGTAGCCAGCCAGCATCCGCTCCGGGCCTTCGACCTCCAGTTCCTCGCTGCGAATGCGGGCGATGCGGACCTGGGCCGAGTTGGCCATGCCGGCGTGGTCGAGCGACTCGTAGATCGACTTGTAAGCGTCGCGATGCTCGGCGTACTTGCCGACCACGGCAATGCTTACCTCGTGGTTGGGATGCCGCAGCCGCCGCAGCAGTTCCCGCCAGTCGTCGATCTGCGGCTCCGGGGTCTTGAGGCCAAGCTGCCGGCAAATCAGGCCGTCGAGCTTGTTGTCAACCAAGCTCAGCGGCACTTCGTAGATGGAGAAGTCCTTATCGCGTTCCTCGATCACCGCCTCGTAAGGGATGTTGCAAAACAGCGCGATCTTCTCTTTGTCCTCGCGGCTGATCGGCTGCTCGGTGCGGCAGATGAGAATGTCAGGCTGGATGCCGATCTCGCGGAGCTGCCCCACGCTGTGCTGCGTCGGCTTGGTCTTCAGCTCCCGCGCCGCCTTGAGGTACGGCACCAGCGTGAGGTGGATGTAGCAGCAGTTCTGCTTGCCGACGTCGAGGGCGAACTGCCGGATGGCCTCGAGAAACGGCAGGCTTTCGATATCGCCGACCGTGCCGCCGATCTCGGTGATGACGACGTCGACGTCCCCTTCGCCGAGGCGGCGGATCACCGACTTGATCTCGTTGGTGATATGGGGGATTACCTGCACGGTCTTGCCGAGGAATTCGCCGTGCCGCTCCTTGTTGATGACCGACAGGTAAATCTGCCCGGTGGTGTAGTTCGAGTCGCGAGTCAGCGGCGAGCTGGTGAACCGCTCGTAGTGCCCCAGGTCGAGGTCCGTCTCGCTGCCGTCGTCCAGCACGTAAACTTCGCCGTGCTGGTAGGGGCTCATCGTGCCGGGGTCGACGTTGATGTACGGGTCGAGTTTCTGCATCCTCACCCGCAGGCCGCGGCGTTCCAGCAGCATGCCGACCGAGGCGCTGGTGAGCCCCTTGCCCAACGAACTGACGACGCCGCCGGTGACAAAGATGTGCTTGGCCATGGGCAGTACGCTTACCTTCCTGGCAAGAGGATTCCTGAGACGG
>QEVI01000347.1 GCA_003576855.1 Planctomycetota bacterium | reverse complement strand
CGAGACCCGCTATCTGCTGAACGACTTCGCCGTGGCCCACGGCAAACCCTGGGTCTTCGGCGGCTGCGTCGCCGCCGAGGGACAAGTGCTGGCGGTGCTGCCGGGCGATACCGCCTGCCTCGGCTGCCTCATGCCCGAGCCGCCGCCGGCCGAAACGCAGCCTACCTGCGAAACCGCCGGCGTCATCGGCCCGATCGTCAGCGTCATCGCGTCGCTGCAGTCGGCAGAGGCGCTGAAAATCTTGAGCGGCAACGTCGCGGCCGTCAACCGCCGGCTGACGCTCGTCGACCTGTGGAACAACCAGATCCGCTCGATCGGCGTCGGCCGACTCGACGGCAATCGCTGCCGGGCCTGCGGCCAGCGGGATTTCCCCTGGCTCGACGGCCGCCGGGGCGCCGCGGCCGTGGTCCTGTGCGGCCGCGACGCCGTGCAGCTCGCTCCGGCCGCCGGCGACCGCGTTTCTTTACCGAATTTGGCCGAAAAGCTCCGGTCGGTCGGCCGCGTCAGCGTGAACGATTTCCTGCTGCGGCTGGAAGTCGAAAAGTACCGCCTCACCGTATTCGCCGACGGGCGAACCATCGTCGGCGGGGCCGTCGATCCGGCGGAGGCCCGCGCCGTGCATGCACGCTACGTGGGCTCCTGACGGCAAAGGCAGCGCGTGTTCTCCAGCTTCACCGGCGCCGCTGCGGCGACCGGAAAAATCGTTGCCTTCGCATCCAGCGCGACGCGCGGTTTGGCCGATTTGCTGTGCTGGGGTCGGCAATTCCCGCCGCCGATCCCCGTCGAGGCCGCCGCCCGCTACGGCGCATCGACCTCGCGCAGTCCGACCCAGACCCGGCGCTGATAGACCACGAATGGCCACAGTCGAGAGTTCGGTTACCACCAGACATCCCGCGGCGAACTCCACCGAAGGCGGCGAGCGAACGCTTGTCGGACGCATCGGACCTTGGCAGCTTGTCCGACTCATTAACGAAAGCGAACTGGCCCGCGTCTACGTCGCCCGCCCGGCCGACGGCGCCGCCGACGCCCCGGCCTCCTACGTGCTGAAGGTGCTCCGCAAGGAATGGTGGCGCGATACCCACGCCATCGAGATGCAGCGCCGGGCCGCCTGGGTGGGACGGAAAGTTTCGCACCCGCACCTGTTGCCGGTGCTTTCGGCCGGCGTGGAGCAGCCGCCGTTCTACACGGTGAGCCCGAAGCTCGAGGGGCGGTCGCTGGCCCGGTTGCTGGAGCAACAGCGACGGCTGCCGCTGGCCCTGACGCTGTGGATCGCCCGCCAGGTGGCCGAAGCGCTGGACGCCCTGCACACCACCGCCCGCATGATCCACGCCGACGTCAAGCCGGCGAACATCGTGGTGGGATCCGACGGCCACGCCACGCTGGTCGACCTGGGCTTCGTCCACACGCCCGGCGAAAGCCGGCACTGGTCGCAGCGCCCCGTCTACGGAACGCTGAACTACATGGCGCCCGAAACGCTCACGTCGGCGCTGGCCGCCTCGCCGCAAAGCGACATTTACAGCCTGGGCGTGACGCTCTACGAAACCATCTGCGGCTGCCTGCCGTTCATCGGCCGCGACGCCGAGCACCTGCTGCGGCAACATCGCGAGGCGAGGCCCGAGTGCGTCCGCCTCCGCCGGCCCGACGCGCCCAAAGGCATCGCGTCGCTCATCCACCGGATGCTGGCCAAGGATCCGCTCCGGCGCCCCGAAAGCGCCGCCGCCGTCGCCGAAGAGCTCATCCGCCTGGAAATCGAGTGCTTCGCCGCGCAAGCGGCGTGAGGGCGGACGCTGGAGGCTGGAGGGGTCGCGGCATTGAGCCTCACCGATCACCGATCACTGATCACTGCCCCCCTACCCCACCGTTAACTGGCTTAGGTACTCGTCCAGCGCTCGCTGTGCGTAGTTGATCTTGCCGTCGACCGTGCGGAGCTCCTCCCGCAGCTTTTCGATTTCATCCTCTTGGCTGGACAACTTGCCCACGTACCGGGCGTAAAGGTCCGATGCGCGGTCGATCGCCTGCATGTTCTCGCGCAGCCGCGTCTGCTCGTCGGCAATCGCGGCGATCCGCTGGGTCAACTGCTCCTTTTGACGACCCAGCTCCGCCAGTTCGGTTCGCCGCCGCACGACTTCGCGGAGACTCTCCTTAACCTCGTCGGACGCTTCCTTAGCGCTCAAAAACACCCGCAAGTCTTCGTCCGACTGGCTGCTCACGCCGACCGACTGCCGGATTGTCAGCTCCTCGACGATCGTTAGCTCCGCCGGCGCTGCCGGCTCGACCTCGACGGCAAATCGATATTCGTCCCGCGTCTTCTCGGTCGGCTCCTTCGGCTCCGCCAATTCCCAGCCCGGCTCGATCGGGTGCTCGACCAGCACGGTCTTCGCCTCCTCTGCCGAGTTTTTCAGCGTGTAGGCGTGCGTCCGCCGTTGCTTGTAGGCGGCCGATAAGACGCCCTGGTCGATCTTGACGCTGACCAGGCTTTGCGGCGCCGAATCACTCGTCTGAGCGACTTCGACGTCCAAATCCAGCGCATAGCTCAAGAGCCGTTCGCCGCCGGGCGCGAGGTCCGGCAACCGGGCGTCGCCGGCGTACACGCCGCCGGCATACACCGTCGCCGGCCCCTGCATCAGGTGGAGCGGCGAGGAGTTCTTCAGCCGCACGCCGTCCAGTGGGTGCTTGGCGTGCGTCAGGGCATTGAAGATGGAAACCTTGCTCCCCTCGACCGGCTGGTTGATGATCGGGAGCATCGCCGAGGTCTGCCGGGCAATCGTCACCGCCCCGTCGATCTCGTATTTGAACAACTCGCCGACTTCGGCGCCCGCGGCCATGGCTTGCACGGTGGATTGCAGCGCTTCCCCGGCCGTCGCCGGCACTTCGGCCATCGCCTCTGGGAGGGCGCCGGCGTCCGCCATTTCGCCTTGCCCGCCGAGGGCGCGGCCAGCAAACGCTCTCTCCTCGGCCGGCGCGACCGCGCGATTCCTGGCGCCGCCGCGTGCCTCTAACGCGATTCGCCGACCGTACGCGTCTGTGATGAGCTTCTGTTCTACGGCCTTCTGGCGGCTCAGGTCCTGCTCATACACCTTGGGCCGCAACGAGGCGTAGCGTTCCGGCGTCACGACCGGCCGTTCGGCGTACAGCGGCGAATACAGGTCCATGACGAACGAAATCGGCCGACCGCTCACCAGGCTCAGTTGCACATCGTCCCAGTCGGCGTCGCTGGTGTTTTCGACGATGGCCCACCCTTGGAGCAGCGGCGGGCCCTCCTCGTCGAGCACCAGCCGGTAGCTGGTCTTCCATACCGGGGCCTCTTGGATGTACCCGATGCGGACGTTCCGCTCGCCATCGCCGCGGAACTGGAGCGTCACCGACTTTTCGTCCGACGACTGGCCGCTCGCCAGCACGGCCAGCGCCTGGCGGAACTCCGCGTCGAGCGCTTCGTCGAGCAGCTTGATTCGGCCGATCGATTCCACCGGGATCTGCCGCAGCCCTTCTTCGGTAAGCAGGGTGAGCAGCTCCGACTCGACCACGTCGCCGTCGTTCGTCTGCTGCCGCCGGCGTTCGATGCTGACGATCGCGCCGGAAACCTTCATCGGCGCATCGATGTCGACGCGTTGCCCGCGCAACTGGGCCAGGAGCTGGCCCAGCGTCTGCATTTGCGTCACATCCACGGCGAACGATTGGAGCGTGCGGGTAATCGGGTCGCGCGAGTTGTACGTGACCGTCGAGATCGTGCCGCCGTCCAGGTCCTGCAGGACCATGCTCTTGAGCAGGTCGTTTACGTCGTCGACGTCGAACCGCAGCTTGATCGAAGCATCCCCCTCGACCTTGCCGCGGTGCTCGAAGTAGCCGACGCCGGACGTAAACAGCACAATCCGCTTGACGGGCGCCTCGACGCCGGCCTCTTC
>QEVI01000346.1 GCA_003576855.1 Planctomycetota bacterium | reverse complement strand
GCTGAATCTCAGCGGCAACCTGAGCGTCGGCGGTGCGCTGGCCAGCAACGCCCCGCCCAATCCGAGCGGCACGCAGGGCCAGGCCCTGGAGGCCTGGGGCACGCTGATCGTCAGCGGACCCGGCGGCGACGTCAACGTCGGCGGCAACCTGCTCGCCAACGCCGGCGATCACACCCGCCGCCGCCCGGATAATACGGGACAAAACACGTCCGAATTGTTTTTCGAGATCGGCGCCGGCGGCGTCAGCCGCATCGACGTCGCGGGCGTCGCGGATCTCACCGGCGCCATGATCGACGTGGACGTGCTCGGCGGGGGCTGGGCCCAGGGGAGTTCGTTCGACCTGATCACGGCGACCAGCATTAGCGCCGACTACCTGGCCGCCGCCGAGGACGTCGGCCTGGTGAGCCTGGCCGTCGTGCCGGGCGGCAATGGAATGATTCTGCGCGCGACGCTCGTGCCTGAGCCGGCGGCCGGTCTGCTGGCCGCCGCCGGGGCGATGGTCGTCGCGCTGGTTCGGCGTCGGGCCATGGCCTGACGCACCTGGTCAGTTTTGGAGGATTTGTGTCCGGTTTGGCTTGGAGCACAGCAATGGCCATCGCCGCTGGCGGACGTGGACGCCGCGCGGCGGCGCAGCGACTGGCGACGGCGGTCGCGATCGCGGCGACTTGGGCCGGCGCCGCCGTGGCGCAAAGCCATTTCGGCGCGCTGGTCCAGGAAATCGTCGATCGCGACCGGCTGGCCGTCCACCCGGCCGGCCAGTACACGCTCGAACAGGCCAGCAGCTACGACCGGCGTGCGACACCGTTGGGGGCGCCGTCGTCGTTCGCCAACGCCGACACGGCCAACTTCCTCCGCTCGAGGTATTACGCAGGCCAGCGGGAATACGTCATGCTCGAGGACTCGGGCCCCGGCGTGCTCACCCGCTGGTGGATGACCGGCAGCGGCGCCACCGACGGCGAGATTCGCGTCTACGTCGATGGCGCCGCCACGCCGGCGCTGAGCGGCACGATGCAAGACCTCATCAGCGGCAGCGACGTGCAGTTCGGCAGCGAGTTGTCGTTCCAGAGCCGACCAGGCGTCGACTCGGGCCACAACCTGTACGCCCCGATTCCGTATTCGCAGAGCGTCCTGGTCGTCTACCGCGGAACCGTGCGGGACTTTCCCGGCTGGAATCCGCCGGTGTACTACAACATCAACTACCGCAAGTACGCGGCGGCCGGAAGCGTCGCCAGCTACACGCCGGCCGATCCGCCGGCGCACAGTCAGGCCGTCGCGGCGACCAACCAGGCGCTGGCCAATCCGGGCGTCTGGGGCGACGTGACCGGCACGTATGCCGTCAGCGGCCAGGCGCTCGGCGCGGGGCAGTCGCTCGTGCACCAGCTTACCGGGGGCGGCGCCATCCGGCGGCTGGCGGTCAAGGTCGACGGCCCCGACCAGGCCGATGCCTTGCGGAACACGTACGTCGAGCTGGTTTTCGACGGCCAGCGCACGGTGCAGGTCCCCGTCGGCCAGTTTTTCGGCAACGGCGCTAGCGGCGGCTCGCAGGCGATCAACCCGTTCACCGATTTCTACCGCCGGGCCAGCGCCGACGGCGCCCTCACCGCCTACTGGACGATGCCGTATCAAAACGGGGCCGAGGTGCGGCTGGTCAACCGCGGCGCGGCGAGCGTCCTGGTCGATTTGGAAGTCGACCGCGGCCAGTGGCAGTGGGACGCCAACTCCATGCACTTCCATGCCGACTACCGCAGCGAAGCGCAAATCGCTACCCGCGGCGGCGACGGCACGACCGACTGGACCACGCTCAACGTGCGCGGCCGCGGCGTGTACGTCGGCGATACGCTGTCGGTTCGCAACCGCGCGGCCGCCTGGTGGGGCGAAGGGGACGAGAAGGTGTATGTCGACTACCTCGACGCCAGCGGCGCGGGAAGCGGCGTCCGGCCGGATCACATCGGCACCGGCAGCGAGGACTATTACGGCTACGCGTGGAGCCACCCGGAAACGTTCAGCCGGCCGTTCATTGCTCAGCCGATCGGCGCCGGCAACCTCGACGCCGGCGTCTCGGTGAATTCCCGCGTCCGCAGCCTGGACGCGATTCCGTTCAACGAAGCGCTGAAGTTCGACATGGAACTATGGCACTGGGCCAGCACGAGCGTGGACGTCGGCGGCGCCACGTATTGGTACGGCGTCCCCGGCGCCCGGTCGCTCGAAGTCGCGGCCGACCTCGGCGCCGACTACCGCCGTGCGCTCGACCTGGCGGCCGAACGAATCCCCGATGCCAGCGGCGACGGCCATTGGCAGTACCTCAGCTCGTCGCACGCCAACCTCTCGTCGCCGCAGGCGCAGACGGCGCCGCTGGTCTACGGCGCCGTGGGCGACGCGGGCCACGCCGGCTACGGCGGCGGGCAGAACGGGCACAACCTGGCCGCCATTTCCGACGACCTGCTGTTCGTCGACGGCGGCCTCAACGGGACCGTCCAGGGCAAGCCGGGATATCACGAACTAGCATTCCACCCGGCGGGCGACGTCAGCGGCGGCGGCTTTGCCGGACAGGCCGCGCTGCCGTACGTCGCGGCCCGCTGGACGGCCGGGCCGTCGTCGGCCGGGGTGGCGAACATCGCCGGCTCGATCCGCAACTTCATCACCGCCGGCGACAGCGTCGACTTTCACATCTTCGTCGACGGCGTCGAGAGATTCTCGGCTAGCGGCGCCGGCGGCGTGCTGCCGGAGTCGGCGTTCGACTTCGACGCCACGCTGGCCGCAGGCAGCGTCGTCGATTTCGTGCTGGGCAACGGCCCGGCCCGCGACCTGTTCGGCGACGAGAGCTGGTTGCGGGCGATGATCTTTACGGACCATGAGCCGTTCTTGCCGGTCGAGGGCGACCTCGACGGCGACAACCGCCTGTCGGTCGCTGATTGGACGCGATTCCGCGAGCACTTTGGCGGCGACTTCGCGTCGCTCTCGGCCCGCGCGGCGCACGGGTTGGGCGATCTCAACGGCGACTTGCGGAGCGACGTCGACGACTTCGCGCTGTTCAAGGAGGCGTACATCGCGGCCCACGGGGCGGCGGCGTTCGTCCGCTTGCTGAGCGTCCCGGAGCCGGGCGCGGCGAGCGTGTGGCTCGTCGGCGGCGGGCTGGGGGCGCTTGTTCGATGGTCGCGTGGGCGGTGCGGCAAGCCGCCTGGCCAGCGGCGCGTTGCGCGTATTCATTCCTGCGGCGGAACTTCTACTATTGGTTAGTACAACCGAACTTTGCGGATCACGGAGGCGAACCATGAGACCTACACGCATGAATCGACGACCGGCTGCTTTTACGCTGGTCGAACTGCTGGTGGTGATTGCGATCATCGGCGTCTTGGTAGCGCTGCTGTTGCCGGCGGTGCAAGCGGCCCGCGAAGCGGCGCGGCGCTCGCAGTGTACGAACAACCTGAAGCAGATCGGCCTGGCGCTGCTCAACACCGAGAACGCGCACAAGAAGATGCCGCAGACGGCCGGGTACTTTCCCGGCGAAGACGCGGCGCAGAAGTCCGACCCGCCGCCGGCGAACCAGGTGCCCAACACCGCGCCGGCGAGGCTGGGCAGCATCCAGTATTTTTTGCTGCCGCAACTGGAGTTACAGCAGCTTTACATGTCGGTGACCGGCTGGACGATGAATCCGTTTTTCGCTCGGAAGCTGGTGTCGGTGCCCTCAGTGTACATCTGCCCGTCGGAGTCATCGGCCGAGCCTGGCAGCGTCGTTCGCCCGGAGGACGCGGCGGACGGCGCCGTGTGGGGCGGCGGTAACTACGTCGCCAATGTTCAGGCGCTTAATCATTGGTGGAAGAAGCCCAATCAACCGTCCGGCGATCCAACTGGCGGGCCAGGCGTGCTGATTACCCAACCCAATCCGTTCATTCACCCAGAAC
>QEVI01000026.1 GCA_003576855.1 Planctomycetota bacterium | reverse complement strand
GTCTGGAGGGATGGGCGTTTCGGAAATGCCGGTTGAAACCATCTTAGTCAGAAGCGAGGCTCCGATCGCTCTGGAATGGACTGAGCGGCATGCAATTGTCACGCTCCCCGACGGAACCAAGTCAGTTCCTCCAGCAGTCGGGACTGTAGTTTCGCGGATCTTCGTCCGGAGCTGGGGCGGCGCGTGGGTCAGCCATCCTGAATGGGTAGAATAATACGCCCAAGAATGAGGGCGTTCCGCCGGGCCGCTCGGGCGGCCCGGCGTCATCCTAAGCAGCTGTTGATTGCCGGGCGGAATGCTCGCACAGCCAATCGACGGCCTTCTGCGCCTGCGAAGCCGCAGTGAAGATTGCCCGCTTGTCGCTCCGGAGAAGCGTAAGCCAGGACGCGACATATCCGGCATGGTCGCGCCGCGGAGTCGAGCCGGTGTTGAGCAGTGCTCCAAGAAAAGCGGCGCCTAGCTCCGCCACTAACTCCTCGGCGGCATAGGCGAACGAACCAAACCGCGCTCCAAGCGACCGGTTGAGCCTGTTGGCCGCGCCGGACCAATGCACAATCTCATGGGACAGCGTGGAATAATAACCAGCGGCGGTTCGGAATCGCTTAAACTCCGGCAGGTAAATGACATCGTCGCCGATATGGTAGTACGCTTCGTTTCCGCCGTGGACGATTGCAGCCCGCAGGCGTTCAAAGAAGGCATCGGCGCTTGTATGCCGCTCCGCCTCAGACAGCTCCACCGGAGCTGGCGGCGTGTAGCCGTCGACCTGCGCTGAGTTGAAGACCGAATATCCGCGGGCGAGGAAGACCCTGGCTTGCGGGTCGTGTTCCTCTTCTTCCCGGCAACGCTCGCCGACCTTCCATAGCACAACGTCAGCGGCCTTCTCCCCTTTGCGGACCTGCGAGCCGAGCTGCTTCCACTGCTGATAGGTCGCCCATTCGCCGGACGAATAGCCCCGTTTGGCGGCAATTGCCCAGAGAGCAAGCAGGTTGATTCCACGATAAGAACGCTTGCTGAGCGCGTTCCTTGGGGTGGATAGGCCTCCGGCGTCGTTGTGCCAGGGCATGCGATATGAAGTTTCACCCGCGGCGATGGCCTCGATGATCTGTTCGGTCACGCGAGTGTAAATGTCGTTCTGTGTCATTGGCTTTCTCCTAGTTTGAAGCGGTTTCGCTGCTGCGAAACTGAACTAGGCCCGCGCCAATGAGCGGGGGAACCGCTGTCAAGGACAGCAGCCGGTGAGGGGCATCGCCCGGGCTGCACAAGCGAAGCGCGGAAGCTTGGGGAGACGCCGGCTGCAGCCGCAGGGCATCCTTGACAGCGTGGGGGCCGCAGGCCCCCTCTTGTCATCTAGCGCACGCTCTCGCCACGAGGATACGATCGCATCGGAGGGTCATACATGGTCACAGAAAGTTCGCTCGTCGTGAGAACGGGAACCGGTCAGAAGATCGTGAGAGACTGGCGGGCGATTCAGTCTTCGCGGGAAGAGCTGACGAGCGGCCTGAGAGAGCTTGAGAGCATTGAAGAGGCGCCGGTCGACAGCCACGTCTTGATCCTGCGTACGGGCGATACCGAACGTTATTTCCTCTTCGATAATTATGAGAGCGCCGGAAACCGCTTCACCCTCGTGGGATGAGCTTGGAGCGCTGTCTTGCGCTACCAGATTTCATAAGCGAGACCTCTGATGTCGCAGTCCCGGTGAAACGCCTGGAGCCGCCGCTTACCGTAGCGGCCTCCCAGTTCCAGAACCAAGCTGGGCAGTGCGTACGGGGCTGGAGCCAATATGGCGTCTGGCAGTTTTTCGCCTCGGCGAAAGGGCGCCAGACGATCCTCGTCAACCCAGAGCCTGTCAACTTCGATGCGCCGACGGCAAACGGCGAAAAACATCTCCGCGACGGCAAGATCATGAGCGACTTGGAAGGGCCTCGCAATCCGGCCGGTGCGTACTCCGCCGAACAGCTGACTCACCCGGCGTGCGGCGTAGTAAATGACGGTCCGCTGTGGGGCAGCGGACCAGCGAGTTTCGAGCGTCCACGCGATCGGGCCGAAATCAGGCCTCATCACGCCCGGCTGCCAAACGGCCAGCGGTGAAGGCAGCGGGCCGAGCTGCACGCCAAGGAACCGACGTGCCAGCAGCAGATCCTGATCAACAAACGCACGGAGCCGCCATCGAGCGGCGTCGGCGTCTGACGACCACCACACGCGAGCCACTTGTTCCAAACTCAGCACTCGCACGCATAGGCTTAGCGCTCTGAGGATGCCGAGGTCCCGTTCAGTGAGGCGCATTCTCATGCACCAGCGTTTGTTAGGCGACTGGCATTTTCAAGTCGACGCTCGAAGCCGCCATGCACCTGGCGCCATCTGGTGCCGAGCCGCGACTTGCGGCCGGAACAACGCAGGTCGGACACTCGCTTCGACGGAACTTTGGTTCGCTTGTGCCGGCGCAGGCGTCAGGTCGTAAGGCGTGTCGTTCTCTAGAGATGCCGCAGTCACGAGGCATGCGACGTGCCGCGGCGAATGTCATTTGCGCGGCGAATCAGACACACATGCTTACGCTGCATGGCATGTTGCGAGACTGTCTCGCAGCAACTGTCGCTTCAAGGAGGTTCACAATGATTCGCACATGGCTTGAGTCAGTGCTTGAGCGCTTGACGACCCGCATGATCTCGCTGGTCAGCGCCAAGCTCGATGCGCGTCTGGAGCTTGAGCTTTCGGCCGTGCAGGCCGAGCTGCAAGCAGAGGCTGAGCGATACCGCGCCATGGCGGGAGAGACTCCCGCTGGCATCAGCAAGCGGCTCGAAGCTTTAGCAATTCAGCTAGGAGAACCCTCGCCCATGGACGCTCCAGTGCTTGCGCCGCCACCGAAGAAGACCGTCAAAAAACTCAGAGAGGAGAGCAGCTCCGTCGCCGCCAAGCCGAAGAAGCGCGGTCGGCCTCCGAAGAGTCCGCAGCCGCAACTGACGTTTGAACCAAAGGAGACGCAGCCATGAGCGCGGAGCCAATTCATGTCATCCGTTTTGGGCTGATCAAGTGTGAGATTCACCTGCGCCAGACCCGAAGCGGCGAGCGCTTCAACGTCATGGTCAGCCGCCTGTTCAAGGATGGGGAGCAGTGGCGCGAATCGAAGCAGTTCGGGCGGGATGATCTGCCGCTGGTCGCCAAGATCGCCGATCTTGCCCACACCTGGATCTACCTGCACGCATCCGCCCCAAGTCCCTACTCTCAAAGTCGCGAGGTGAACGATGGCTGACGAGCAAAACAGATCTAACTCTGACGATCACGATTTCCTGCGTGACACGTACCGCGACAAGAAGCGGCGGGAGAATAAGCTGCCTGAAGATCCCTGGTTGATGAACGCCAAGGACGTGGCCCAAGCGCTTGCGATTTCTATGCGGACGCTGTGGCGTCTTGTAAGCGCTAGGAGATTTCCTGAGCCGATTCGGCTCGGCGGCAGCACCCGCTGGCTCCGGGAGGATGTACTCAAATGGCTGCGCGAGGGTGGTACCAATCCTGGAAACGATCAACAATGACTCTGAAAGGAGCAATTTCCATGGCGTCGATTTACAAGCCAGCTCGTGAAAAGGCGAAGAAGCGTGGCGTCTGGTTCGTCGACTACACCGACCATCGCGGCAGACGGCGGACGCTCAAGGGCTTCACTGACAGGACGCAGACCGAGCGTCTGGCGGCGAAGCTGGAGCACGAAGTAATGCTCCGCAAACGCGGATTGATTGATACGGACCAGGAGGAGCTGCTGGAACGCAAGAAGACTCCCCTCGCCGACCACCTCAAAGCCTTCGAGCGCAGCTTGAGTGACAATACGCCCAAGCACGTCAAACTGACCATGGCGCGAATCCGTCGGGTGGTCGCCGGCTGCAAATTTGAGACGGCGTCGCAGATTTCAATGGAGGCCGTTGAAGAGTTTCTCCGCGATCTGTGTGAAAAGGAGGACCTCGGAAACAGAACGTATAACCACTATGTGCAGGCCATCGACGAACTCTGCATCTGGATGGTGAAGACCCGCCGGATCGAGTCGAACCCGCTGGTCGGCCTGGGCCGGCTGAATACTGAAGTGGATGTCAGACGCCGCCGGCGGGCGCTGACCCCCGAGGAGCTTGGCAGGCTGGTCGAGTCGGCTCGCACGAGCCGGAAGAAGATCCAGTGCTTCGACGGAGAGACGCGAGCCCGTCTGTATTTACTCTCGTACATGACGGGGCTGCGGCGGAATGAGCTGGCCTCGTTGACTCCAAGGAGCTTTGACCTCAATTCGGCGCCGCCAACGGTGACGGTGGAAGCGGCGTTCTCGAAGCACCGCCGCCGCGACGTGCTTCCGCTGCACCCGGACCTGGCGGCGCTGCTGCCGGCATGGCTCGTAGGCATGCCTCCGGAAAGCCTGCTCTTCCCTAAGCTAGCGAAGCGCCGGACCTGGTTCATGGTGAAGAAGGATCTGGAGCGCGTAGGTATCGCGTACGAGACGGCCGAAGGCGTCGCCGATTTCCATGCTGCCGGCCGCCACAGCCATATCACGGAGCTGCTCCGTAACGGCGCCTCGCTGCCCGAGGCGAAGGAGCTTGCTCGCCACAGCGACGTGAAGATGACGATGCGGTACACGCATATCGGGATGGCTGATCAAGCGCGTGCGATTCGCCGACTGCCGGCAGTCCAGTTGCCAGTGGAAGCGGCGGGAAAGCAACCATTGCAAGATGCACCCGCCGCAGATGGCCGTCAGCGATCTGCCAGTGCCTCAGGGGTCGCACCCTGTCAAAGCGGGGCACATGGCGACACTGGAGCGAGTTTGCCCAGAAACGACGCAACCCCTGTCGCTGACAGGGGTTGTCGTGGGTTTTCATCGCCTGACGGCGAATCAAAAAAGTGGAGGCGGCGGGAATCGAACCCGCGTCCCGGGATATCTCTACGGAAGCTTCTACGTGTGTAGTCGGCGAGTTTGGTTTCGCTCGGGCGGCGCCTCGTCGACAAGGCTCTGCCAGAGCTAGTCAGGAACTTAATTTCGCCGCCAGCGTGCCCGACGGTGACTGGCGGCTAGTCGGGATTGTTGACGGGCTTTTGGGCCGACCCGACGTCAGCCCGCAGCCCGGGTTGCCTTAATTAGGCAGCCAAAGCGTAGGAACCTTCGGCAATTGAAGGTGCGATCAGCTTTTTACGTGGCCCACTGATCAACCACGACACGCCGCTTGCCGCTTCGCCTATCCGGTCGAAACCAGTTCGCCCCCTGAAGGCCACGGCCTTGCAATGCGGACGGTTCATTATATTCGGCGGATGGCAGAAGAAAAGCTTACCGTTTTTCCGCCATCGGGCGTTCTTAGCAGCGGGCGGTGGTTCGACTCGGCGCACAAGGGCGAACCAAACGCCAGCTCGCCGGGGTCTCGCAGGGCTTAACGGCCCTGCAATTCGATGAGGTTCAAGTGTCGCCGGTATGCCCGGGCCTGGCGGTCGCGGCCCAGTCGGTCGGTGATCGCCTCCCACGCTTGGGCGGCTGCTGCCAGTTCGGCTGTAGCTGCTTCCTCGCTGGGCGCGGCAGATGCCACGGCACTGCCAAGCTTGTCCAGATACTCGTCAATGCCGAGCAGTCTCGGAATAAGTACCACGGAATCGCTATTTAGCGCCTCGTTTGCCGCCGCGGCGGCGCTGGTCAGCTCGTCGCTTGAAGGCGCCCCGTTGGCGCTCATCCACTTCGCGACGGCGCCCGCCTGCGACTTCCGAAACCACAGCGTGCCTCGGCTCCGCGAGCTGAGCTGCACCGCGATGTCGCCCGTCGCCAGCCACTGGGCCAGTGTAAAAGCCGACACGGCGTTGCGAGTTTCTGTCGTAACGCCGATCAGCCGTCCTTCAACGCCTAAAAGAACCAGGTTGCGAGGCGACGATGCGACTTCCCATCGCGTCTGATTCCGCGAGTACGTTTCGCCGGCCGCCGGCAACTGCGCCCAGGCCAGCGAGGCCGGTTGCGCCGCGCCATCGCTGCCCTTCATCAGACTTGGCCAGGCCAGGGCGGCCGCTGCTTTTCCAGTACGTACCAGATTCGCTGCCGCCGTGAAGTCTCCCGTCGGCTCCGCCGCGGTCGCTGGCGACTCCTCTGCTATTTCGCGCAGCGCGCGTACGAACGGCGGCTGGGTGATTCCGGGCGCAAATGTATCGGCGTTGAACAGCGCCTCGGCGCGCCGCGGCGGCTCTGTGTAAGAAAGCGCGCGGGCGATCAATGCAATCGCGCCAGCGCGGCCGCGCCGCGGCGTTGCGACGCCGGCAGCATACGGTGCGCCTGAGCGAAGGGCGCCTAACGACTGCCACGTGCGAGTTGTCGGGAGCTCGTCGCTTGCGGCGCCGGCAAGGCGAGAATCCATGCACGTCAACAGCGGCGGCGAACCGAGCGGCAGCGCAAACGCCTGTCCGGCGTAACGCATTTCTCCGTTGCGGATTGCGGGATATACATCGTGGATCGCAAGTTGTTCGCTCTCCAACACCGAGCTGCGCATGGGGCGCAGATCGCCGCGCTCCACCAGTGCGCCGAGCAGCCGCGAAGGAAAGACGACCAGGTCCGCCATCAGACGATCGGCGGCTAAAAACGTTTCGAGCGACGTGCTGGCCACGCGCATTTCGCCGCCGCTGCGGGCTTTCCATTCGCCGCTGAGCAATCGCAAGCCCTCGGCGATCTCCTCATCGCCGGCGACTTCAATGGAAAGAACCACCGGGCGGCTTTGCGCATCAGTGTCCATTGTCGGCGGAGTCGTCGCTGGTTGGCGGCAGCCGATCGCAACGGCGATAAGCATGCAAGCCGCCTCTTGCGTGCGGCTTCGCGTCGCCGCGCGAACTTGGCCGTGCGTACCGGCGCCACGACTTACCATTGGCGCCGCTGCAGGGCGGTTGATTCGGGCCGCGCGAAGATCATGGGGAGCCGGGATGCGTCGCATCAGTCGCGTACTCATTTGCAGGACGACCACTGGGGAACTACGCAATTCTCAACTGCAGGGATTACTACGCCGCACTAGCGGACTTAGTACGAGCATCGGAGCGTGGGGCGTTCCGCCGCGACGGTCTTTGACGCCGGACCCGGCGGCGTTGCACAACAACGGCAATCCTGGCGTTTCACGGTGCGACGATTATACTTTGACGCCATACGAGGCGGCGACCCGACGGCTACTTCTGGAGACTCAAATGGCGGTTTGCGTTGGCATCGACATCGGAACCTCAGGCGCCAAGGCGCTGGCCATCGCGCCGGACGGCCGCATACTGTCGTCGGCCAGCGCCAGCTATCCGTGCGCCCACCCCCGGCCGCTTTGGAGCGAACAACATCCAGACGACTGGTGGAACGGGACCGTTAAGGTCGTTCGCGCCGTGGTAAAGCAGGCCAAGCTGAAGCCGGCGGACGTTGCCGCCATTGGCTTATCCGGACAGATGCACGGTTCGGTGTTTCTTGATAAGGCCGGCAAGGTCATTCGCCCAGCGATCCTGTGGAACGACCAACGGACGGCGGTCGAATGCGACGAGATCGAGTCCCGCGCTGGCGGCCGCAAGGCGCTCATCCAAATGGTCGCCAACCCGGCGTTGACGGGCTTCACGGCGCCGAAAATCCTTTGGCTCCGCAACACTGAGCCGCGAAATTTCGCCCGCACCGCGAAGGTGCTGCTGCCCAAGGACGAAATCCGCCGCCGGCTTACCGGCGAGTTCGCCACCGAAGTCAGCGACGCCAGCGGGACGCTGCTGTTGGACGTCGTGAACCGACGATGGTCGAAGAAACTGCTGGAGGCGCTCGACCTCGACGGCGCCTTGTTGCCGCCCTGCGTCGAGTCGGAAGAAGTCACCGGCACGCTCACGGCAGAAGCGGCGAAGTTGTTGGGACTCACCACGAATTGCAAGGTCGTCGGCGGCGCTGGTGATTGTGCGGCCGGCGCCGTAGGCAACGGCATTGTCAAGCCGGGACTGCTGGCCACGTCGATCGGCACGTCGGGCGTCGTGTTCGTTCATTGCGACCAGCCGCAGTTCGATCCACAAGGCCGGCTTCACACGTTTTGCCATGCCGTCCGCGGCAAGTGGCACATGATGGGCGTCATCTTGTCGGCTGGCGGCTCTCTGCAATGGTTTCAAGACGCGCTTTGCGCGTCGGCCGGCAAGAGCGGCAAAAGGTCGATCGTCAGCTTTGACGAACTTTGCAGCGAAGCGGCGGCCACGCCGCCTGGCGCTTTAGGGCTGCAGTTTTTGCCGTACCTGGCGGGGGAGCGAACGCCGCATCTCGACCCGCATGCCCGCGGGGCGCTCGTCGGCATGACGCTTGCGCACACGCGCGGCCATATTGTGCGGGCAATCATGGAAGGCGTAACGTTCGCACTGCGCGACAGCCTGGCAATCATCGAAGAACTGGGCGTGCCGGTGAAGCAGGTGCGAGCCGGCGGCGGTGGATCGAAGAACCCCTTTTGGCGGCAGATGCAGGCCGACGTCTTTGGAAAGGCCGTCAACGCGATGGCAGCGGACGAGGGGCCGGCGTACGGCGTGGCACTACTCGCGGCCGTGGGCGCCGGACACTACAAGGACGTCACCGAGGCCTGCACGGCGACCGTTCGCGTGGCAGAGGGGGCCAAGCCGCAAGCGAAGACGCACAAAACGTATGACGCGCTGTTTCCGGCGTTCCAGGAGCTTTACGTCGCGCTTCGGCCGCACTTCGCCCGCCTCGGGGCGTGACGTGCGGCGCTAAGCCGCGAGCGGCTGCAAACTCGCGGCGTCAATTGGTCAGGGCCGGGGCGGGGCGGTTGCCGCGGTTGCGGCGGCGGCCGCCGTCGTCTCGCCATAGCGGCACAACGTTCGAGGCATTACAGGCGTCCCAGGCCGCCTGGAGCTCGCTGGCTTTCTCCGGCATGGCGGCCGCCAGGTCGTGCTGCTCGCCGATGTCTTCCGCCAGGTTGTACAGCTTCGCCGCCGTGGCGCGCCCCGGCTCGCCGTCGATGGCAGGGTTATACCGAACGAGCTTCCAGTCGCCTTGGCGGATGGCCATTTGAGGGCCCAGCCGCCAGTACAGAGCCTCGTGCGGCGGCGCCGGGTTTTCGCCGACCAGATAGGGCAACAGGTCCACGCCGTCGAACCGTGCGTCCGCCGGCGCCTCGATGCCGGCAGCCGCCAACACGGTTGGCAGGATGTCGAGTTGGATCACCGGCTTGTCGTAGACCCCGGCTTTCAATCGGGCCGGCCACTTCACGAAAAACGGCACGCGGACGCCCCCTTCGAGCGTTGTACGCTTCGATCCGCGTAGCGGCGAGTTGTCGGAGCCGTTGACCGACGTGCTGCGGAGCCGCGGGCCGCCATTGTCGCTGATGAAGAACACCAGCGTGTTCTCTTCCAGGCCAGTTTGCGCAACCGTTGCTGCGACGCGGCCGACCGCGTCGTCCATAGCGGACATCATGGCCGCGTACGTCCGGCGAGTCTCATCGGGAATTGACTGGAACTTCGCGAGTCGCGCTTCGTCCGCCTGCATGGGCGTGTGGACGGCGTTAAACGCCAGATACAGAAAAAACGGCTCGTCACGATACCGTTCAATGAATTGGACCGCCTCGCGGGCCAGGGCGTCGGTGAGGTATTCCTTCTCGTCTACGGCAGTGTCGCCCCGGAGTATCGCGGGGCCTTCTCCCGCAACGTAGGGATGGGCGCCGCCGAGGAAACCGAAGAACTCGTCGAATCCGCGGCGCCGCGGATGGAACTGCGGCTCGCTGCCGAGGTGCCATTTCCCCACCAGACCGGTGACGTACCCAGCGGCACGCAAGCGGTCAGCCATAGTGGTTTCCGACAGCGGCAAACCGAACGACGTAACGGCCCCGCCGGCCTCGTCCGCACGGCGCTGCCGGCGTCCGCCGGCCGTCTGCGCGCGAAGGCCGGCGCCAGGATTGAATTCGTGGCCAAACCTCGTTTGGTAACGCCCCGTGAGCAAGCCGGCCCGCGTGGGCGAGCAGTAGGGCCCGGAAACGTAACCGTTAGTGCACCGCACGCCGGCACTGGCCAACGCGTCGAGGTGCGGCGTCGCAATATCGCGGCAACCGTGGACGCCCAGGTCGGCGTATCCCATGTCGTCGCCGACGATGACGACGATATTCGGCTTACCGCCGGCAATTGCGCTTGCCCATGACGGCGGAACGCCGATGGCAGCCACATACGCCACGGTCCAGGTGATTACCCCTCTTGCATTCATCGGTAGACTCCAACCAAAGCGTCGTCGTGTCGCTTTAGAGTAGCTGCCGGCGGACCGTATTTCCATAGACAGGGCCTCGGTGAGCGTTCGACCGACGACGCTTGTCGCACCGCTCGCCAGCCGTAGCCGCCTTCCAAGCGGTACGGTACGCTTTAGGCATGTGCCGCGTAGATGCCCGCTCGCCGCTCGCCGCCGCTGCGCCTGCCGGGCCGATCGCGTCGCGTTGGCTCGAATGTGCGCTGGTGTTCCTCGTGTTTTTCATTGCCGGCGGGGCGCCCGCGCCGCACGTCAACGAAAGCCATTATTTAACGAAGGCGAAACACTACTGGGATCCGTCGTATTGCCCCGGCGATTTCTTTCTTGATTCGGCCGACGCGCACCTGGCGTTCTACTGGGGTTTCGGCTGGCTGACGCGGCTGGTTTCGCTGACAGCCACGGCGTGGATCGGTCGCATCGTGGCGTGGGCGTTGCTGGCCGCCGCCTGGGAGTCGCTGGCGCGACGCGTCGTCAACCGGCCCGGGATCGCGGCGTTGAGCGCGACTGTGTGGGTGGCGCTCATCGAGAAAGCCAACTTCGCCGGCGAGTGGGTCGTCGGCGGCATCGAAGCGAAGTGCATTGCCTACGCGCTCGTGCTGCTGGGGCTGGCGCAGATTGCCGTGGGGAAGTGGAGCGTGGCGTGGATCGGGTTCGGCGCCGCGGCGGCGTTCCATGTTCTGGTCGGCGCCTGGGCGGTCCTCGCGGGAATGGCGGCCTGGGTTACCGAACCTCGTGCCAGCCGGCCCTCGCTACGGAGCATGCTGCCGGGGCTGATCATCGGCGGCATACTGTCGCTGCCGGGCTTGCTGCCGGCGCTTGCGCTGGACCGTAACGTCGACCCGGCGGTCGCTCAGCAAGCGGCCCGGATCTACGTGTTCGACCGGTTGCCCCACCACTTGGCGCCGCTGACGCTCCCCGCCGATGAGCTGCGGCGCCGCCTGGTGCGCTTCGGCGCTATGGCAGCGTGCTTCATGGGCCTGTGGGCTTGGACCTCGTCCCACGGCCGCCGCTTGACGCGTTCGCTGTCGGAACAACCCGACGGGGTTGCCTGGCAGGCCGTCGAACGCATGATGCGGTTTGCTGGTGCGTCGCTTGCCTTCAATTTCGCCGGTTTGGCCATTGAAGCAGCCCTTTGGGACGACCCGCTGCGGGCGGCGACCCTGCTGCGCTATTACTGGTTCCGTTTGGCGGATGTGGCGATACCGCTCGCTGTCGCCCTGGGAACTGGCGCCGCTAGTTCGGTCTTCGTGCAGCGAGGCGGCGCCGTGGCCATCGTGGCGATCGTTGGCGTACTGGCTGGGGGCGGTTGGTACCTGGTGAGCAAATCGCTTGAGCGACTACGAACGTCAACGCCCCCCGCGGCGCAAAAGATGGATGACTTTTCGTCGTGGCGCAACGCGTGCGAGTGGGTCCGCGACAACACGCCGCCGGCCGCCGTTTTCCTGATCCCGCGCACCGGGCAATCGTTCAAGTGGTACGCCTCCCGCGCGGACGTCGCCAACTACAAAGATGTTCCGCAAGACGCCGCCAGCGTCGTCCAGTGGAAGCGCCGTTGCGAGGAGCTGTTTCCGCTTGTGCCGGGCGACGATGGCCTGGCCATGATCCACGGCTCGCCCGAGCAGTGGGGGACGCAGCGCACCAAGGCTCTCGCCCGCAAGTACGGAGCGAGTCATGTAATCGCACGGAGTTTTCCGCCGCTTGCGCTGCCAATTGCGTACCCTCCGTCAGGCGATGTGACGGGCAGCTACTACGCGGTCTACGAGACCGGCGTCTCCGCGACCGGGGCTCAGCGATGAACCGGCTCTTGTGGAAATCGCCCGACTTGCCGGATTTGCTGGCCGCCGACCTCCGCACCGCGCCCGATCCAGCTTGGCGGCGCGACATGAGCCCGCAGCTTTCCTATGGGCGGCACGACGGTCCGGCCCGCGGCGACGCACGACGCGCGGCGGTGGCCGTCGTGCTGTGCTGGGACGGACGCGAGTGGGCGCTGCCGTTGACGGTGCGAACGCCCGGACTGACGCGGCACGCCGGCCAGGTGAGCCTGCCCGGGGGACTGATCGATGCCCAGGAGACGCCGCAGGAGGCGGCGCTGCGCGAACTTGACGAGGAACTGGGCTGCCGGCCGTCCTTTCGCTGGCTGGGCGATCTCAAGCCGCTCTGGGTGTTCACTAGCAATACCATCGTCACCCCATGCGTGGCCGCCGCCGAGTACTGGCCGGCATGGCAGCCCAATCCACGTGAGGTCCAACAGGTGCTGAAGCTGGAGGTTGCTTCGCTGCTGGACGCATCGGTCCGCGCCCCGCTGGTAATTCAGCGCGGCCAGCTTCAGTTCAGCGCCCCGCAGTTGATCGTGGAAGGCCATTCCACCTGGGGCGCGACCGCGGTCATGCTGGGCGAGCTTTGCGGACGCCTGATGCGTATGATGTCTGCCCCGGCGCCGCCCCCGTAGAGACCCGCTGGCGCCCGATCCGGCCGCCCAGCGGACTTGAACGGGGCACGGGCGGCGATCATGTTCATAACCAGGAGATGAACCGGTTACATGGCTGAGCGTACGTCTACGATTGTCCCGCCCGCGCCGCCCCTCGAAGCCGTGACATTCGACCTCGACGGGCTACTGTTTAACACCGAGGAGCTGTACCAGGAGGTCGGCGGGCACATCCTCGCCCGCCGCGGCAAGCAGTTCACCGACGAGTTGATCGACATGATGATGGGCCGCAAATCGAATGTCGCCTACGGCCTAATGATTGAGTACCACCAGCTCGACGCCACGCCGGAACAACTGGCCGCCGAGGCCGCGGAAATCTTCGGCGGCATCCTCCCGGAAAAGCTGCGCCCAATGCCGGGCTTGCTCGATTTGCTCGATGCACTCGAGGCGGCCGGCATTCCCAAAGGCATCGCCACCAGCAGCGGTCGCGGCTTCGTCGAACTCGTGCTGGGAATCTCAAAACTCGGTCCGCGGTTTTCATTCGTGCTAACCAGCGAGGACATCGAGCACGGCAAACCGGCGCCGGACGTATACCTGCTCGCCGCCGCCCGGCACCAAGTGCGCCCGCAGCGCATGATGGTGCTTGAAGACAGCCACATCGGCTGCGCCGCCGCAGTGGCCGCGGAGGCCTACGCCGTCGCGGTACCGCATGGGCGAAGCTTGCAGCACCAGTTCCCCGGGGCGCGATTTGTCGCCAACACGTTGGCTGACCGGCGCATCTACCAGGCGTTGCGTCTTTCCGGCGGCGATACGTGCTAGCACCACGGCGGCATAATCGGGAGAACCTCCGCCATCGGGAGGGCTTTCCCTCAACCGCGTTTTGGCAACGCGCCGATGAAACGCGCAAGGCCGTTGGCATCTTCAGCTAGCGGCGTGCGTCTTGCAGGGGGAAGTCATGGTTCGGAAACTCGCCACGGCGCTGGCGCTGGTCGCCGCTTGCGGCTGTCGCATGTGCAGCGATTCGTGCGATTATTCGCCGCCGGTGCTAAACGGACCCCATGCCGGCGAGCTGGGGCGGGCAGGTTCGGCGATGAACCCGTCCAAGCTGAGTCCGCCGCCCCCGGCCAGGCCAACCGGCGAACAGGCGCCGGCGGTCACTCCGTCGCCTGCCGGTTCTCCCTGATGGCGGCTTCCTGGCTTACCGGAGGAAGCGGCGACGCTGTTTCCTGCGATTCCGCCTCGTCCCCCCGGCTGGCCGAATGCCCGTGCGTAGCTTCTCCGGCAGCGGCCGTGGGATCCTCGGTTGGCGACGAAGGGACGGCTTCGCGATTGAACGCTTCCGGATCGAACGGATCCCGAAGCGCCGGCTTGGCGGCCGCCAACGTCGCCGATCGTGATGAAGAGCCCGCCGGCGACGGATAGGCATGCTCGGCGTACGGCGCCCGCTGGGCGTCGGTCGGCGGCAGTGCGTCGGTTGGCACGCCATTCTCGACGCCGTCGCTGGTTGGCGCCGATTCCACGCCGCAAGCCGCGCCGAGCCATTCCAGCAGCAAGCCCGCCTGATAGGACGCCAGCGGCGCTGAAGGGCGAGCTCCCCGAAGGCCGTGGCTTTGTCGAGCCCACCGAATAATGGGGCTGCTCGGCGGGTCGTCGCGATTGACGTACGCCAGGACCGCTTCCAAGTTCTGCCGGATCAAGGCAGGGTTGCCGTTGCCCTGTTGCGCCCAGCGGTCAAGCTGCAGTCGCTGCCGCGAGCCCGGCTGGTGGCACCCGCCGGTCGCGCAGTTGTGAATGAGCATCGGTTGTATGCTGCGCACGAACGCCGCTTGAGCCTCGGTCGAAGGGGAGGGGGGCGGGCTCGCCGTTTCAGGATGTTCCGCCAAGGCGGCGGCGACTACGCCAGAGTCCCGCCTCGGTCCCCCAGGATTCGCCGTGGTTCGCGCCTGCGCGGCGAGCACCTCAAGCTGCTGCTGCAACTGAAGATCCAGCAGATTAATCGCGGGGTGATGTGGATCTTTGGTGCGTGCGTCAAGGATTTCGCGGGCCGCCTGGTCGAGCAGCTTGTGCCGTAGGCACCAGCGTGCCAGCTCGATGTTGGAGTCGACCGATGAGCCAACCCGGCTCCGCCGCCGCACCTCATAGGCTTCGTCAAGCGACGCACAAACCGCTTCGACTTGATTGGCCGGAACTTGAAGCGTCGCCCCGAACCGCTCGATCCGGTAGTACGTTCCCAGCGGCCGGACGACGCCTTCCAGGATGTTGCCGTTCCGCAAGATGACTACGCTGCCGGCCTCATCGGCAGCCGCCGCCGGCCAGTGGCCGCCGCCGATCCACAGAAGAAAAAGCACGAAGCAGGCGCGGCGGGTTCGCGGTCCAACTGGCATAGGCGGCGGAGGTTAGGGGCCGCCCCGGCTGGCGTCAATACTAGATGGGATCCGCTGGGCCGGATATACTAAGCGGTTTTCGCGTTCGGCAAGGCGGGTTGCCGGCCCGTCGGCCCGTCCGCTGGGACCTGGTCGCCGTCGATCCGGGGACCGATTCGCTGCGATGGTTGACCAACCACGGCCAATCGAACGGCGCCACGCCTACTACAGTGGGCACGTCCAGGGCGTGGGCTTCCGGTACGCGGTACGAGAGATCGCCGGCGGCTACGCCGTGAGCGGCTTTGTTCGCAATCTGCCGGACGGCAGGGTGGAACTAGTGGCCGAAGGACAGCCCGGCGAGCTTGACCGGTTCATGGGAGAGATCGCCGAACGCATGGCAGGCTACATCCGTAAGACCTCCGTAGACGTGCTCGCGGGGAATGGGGAGTTCGCGAACTTCGAGATTCGTTATTAAAGCTCGACCGTCGGCGCGTTCTTGCAGACGGACGAGACAGCCTGCCTGCCGGTTGCGCCGCCCCAGAGCATGAAGTCCCGAAGCATGTAGTAGCACAGCTTTATGTCGAAACTTGCCATTTGGTTGACGCCCCCCTGGATTCTGGCCGTCGGCGCTACCGTCGGCGCCGCGGTGCTGCTGCTGGCGTGGGCTGTCGTCTGGCTTGCCAATCGCCGTGCGGCGGCGGCCCTCGCGGCGGCCGTCGGCGAGGGCATTTTGCGGCCAACGTCCTACGTGCTGGCCGCGCTGGCGGCGCTGGCCGTGTTGGCCGCGCCGTCGATGCCGGTCCAACGCATCGTGGCGTCGCTCCAGCGGTTGCCGAAGGTCCAGCCCATCGTCGCCGAGGTGACGGTTCCCGCGGCGACCAAGGACTTCGCCGTCGGCGCTGCGTTTCGCGCCTCTGAATTGCAGCAGTACTCCATTTCCAGCGAGCAGGACGTCGCCATCAACACCGAGGTCGGCAAGGGCTACGTGCAGCCGCTGTTGATCGTCGAGGGGGGCGAGCCGTACCAGTGGCAGCCTGGCAGCGCCGTGCCCCGGGCGTTCGACGGCGATGTTACCACGCTGTATGTGACGAACGAAAGCGATGCGCCGACAAAGGTGTCGCTGCGGCTGATTACCGACGTCGAGCAGCCGCAGGTCCGCGCCATTCCAATTGCCGCCGCATCGGTCGTTGGGCTGTTCGTGATTTACTTGGCGATACGACTGCTCGCGCCGCGGACTTCGGTGATCGCCGCGGCGACGGCCAAGGAAACGACCGCACAGCCCCTGTTCGCGCTGCTGATGGGCATTGGCGTAGTCGCCTTGGTGGCGTTCGTCTTCATTCCGTACAACACGTTCGGTGAAGACGTAAAGATGCTCAAGACGTCCGGCATCACGACGATCAAGGTGCTGGCTATCATCCTCGCACTTTGGACCGCCAGCACGTCGGTAGCCGACGAAATCGAGGGACGCACCGCGCTGACCATGCTTTCCAAGCCGGTCGGGCGACGCCAGTTCATACTGGGCAAATTCCTGGGCATCATTTGGCCGATCGTGCTGCTGTTCATCGTACTGGGCTTTGTCTTCCTGCTGACCGTGTCGTACAAAGTCGTGTACGACGCCCGAGAGTCCGCCAAAACCACGCCCGAATGGACTGAGTGCTTCGTCGAAGTCGTGCGGATCGTCCCCGGTCTGGTGTTGTCGTTCTTTGAAGCCGTGATCATGGCGGCGATCAGCATTGCCGTCTCCACGCGGCTGCCGATGTTGCCGAACCTCGTGATTTGCGGCTCGATCTACGTGCTTGGGCATCTGGCCGCACTAATCGTGAAGTCGTCGATCGGCGAAAACGTGTTCGTCAACTTCATCGGCAAACTACTGTCAGTCGTGTTGCCGGTGCTCGATCATTTCGAGATTGAAGGAGCCATTGCCGGGGCGTCCAGCGTTCCGGCGTCGTATCTCGGCTGGGCGCTACTTTATAGCGCCCTTTATGCGGGCGCCGCCGTGCTGATTGTGCTGATCCTGTTCGAGGATCGCGACCTGGCGTGAGACGGCGCCCGAGGCTCCTGCCCCGTGCGCGCCGAGCGTCCTTAAATAGCCCCGACCTAGCTAGGTCGGGGCTAGAAGCGAGTACAAACTCCGCCTGCTAATCTTGCTGGAATCGCGAAGAAAAGTAGCAGGCCGGCGAGGTCGCTATCCCGCCTTGCGGCGAAGCACGACCGTTTCATCGCCGGACCAGCCGTCGCCCGGCAGCGTCGCCGCGATGGGCGATGGCGATATCGGCGCCGCCAGAGGCCCCACACGGCGACTATCGGCGCCGTCCCATGCGTGCCGGCGAATGCACTCCAGCACCCGCTCGGCCACGGCCACGGCGTCGCGACCGTGCGCCCCGGTGACGCGCGGCGCCGATCCCGTCTTAATCGCCTGAGCGAAGTCCAGCAACTCCTGCTCGATGGCGTTGGTTTCCACGGCAGCGACGTCCTGCTTGACGAGCAGTTCCTGAAAAAGCTGCTCGCGTAGCAACGAGCGGGCCGGCTCATCGAGCTGCGCGATGGAAAAGCCGCGCTGCAGCAAATCGGTCCGCGGCTCGACGAGCGTCGCCTTGCGCGCTGCAAAATCAATCGACGCAAACCGCCGCGGCGTGAATACGTGCATCGTCCGCGCCGGCGCGTAGCTGGTGCGCGATGCGGTGAGGTTCGCCACGGCGCCGCTCGCAAACTGCAATCGAGCGCTGGCCATGTCCTCGTGATCGCCCATCACCGACACGCCCAGGGCTTCCACTGCCGTTACGGGGGACTGCACCAGCGCCAGCGCGGCGTCGATGTCGTGGATCATCAGGTCCATGACGACGCCGACGTCGGTCGAACGAAACGTGAAACTGCTTTGGCGCCGGGCTTCGATGAACTTCGGGTCCGCCAGGCGTCCCTGCACGCTTACGAATCCTGGATTAAACCGCTCGACGTGGCCCACTTGCAACACGACCTGGCGACGCCGCGCGAGCTGTACAAGTTCCTCTGCTTCGATCAGGCTCGGCGTAATCGGCTTTTCGACAAGCACGTGTACGCCGGCGCGAATCAGTTCGCTCGCCACGCGAAAATGCGTGAAGGTCGGCGTGGCCACCACGGCGGCGTCAATCTCGCCAATCAGGTCGATGCAGTCGGCAACCGGCCGGGCGCCGGTCTCCGCGGCGACGGCCTCGCGAATTTCAGGCCGGCTGTCCACGACCGCCGCTAGCGCAATTCCAGGGATTTTCGCCGCCAGCCGGGCGTGGATGCGCCCCAGGTGCCCGACGCCGACTACGGCTAGACGAAGGCGACTCACGCGGCCCTCCGCACTTCTCGACCCCGGCCGTGCTTCCCGACCTGTTGACCTTCGATGAAGGCCAGAAGCTGTTCGATATCCGCCGAGAATTGATTATTGGTCCGCAGGATTTCGCGGGCATGATTCAGTCCGACCTTCGAGCGGTACAGCAGTCGATGCGCGGCCGCAATCAACTCAATCCGCTCGGCGGAAAAGTTGTTCCGCTTCAGCGCGACGATGTTAATGCAGCGCGGTCGCGCTGGAATGCCCTCGACGAGCATAAACGGCGGCACATCGTGCAGCGCTCGGCTCAACGACCCGATGAACGAATAGCTGCCGACGGTGACGAACTGGTGGATGCCGACGCCGCCGCTGATGGCCGCATGGTCGTGAACATGGACATGGCCAGCCAGCAGCGTGCCGTTGGCGATCAGCACGTGGTCGCCGACCTTGCAATCGTGCGCCACATGGCAATTGGCCATCAAAAAGTTATGGCTGCCGATGCGCGTGACGCCGTCCTCTTTCTCGCTGGCGCGGTTGACGGTGACGCCCTCGCGGAAGGTGTTGCCATTGCCGATTTCGACGCGCGTCTCGCTCCCCTGGTAGCTTACGTCCTGCGGCTCGGCGCCGACGACGACGTTGGGAAACAAGACGTTGTCGCTGCCCAGCGAAACGTGGCCCATGAGCGTCACGTGATTGTACAGCCGCGTGCCGCGGCCGATGCGCACACCCGCTCCGATCATGCAAAACGGCCCGATGACAACGTCTTCGTCCAGCTCCGCCCGGGGGTCGACCCAAGCGTTAGCCGCGATGGTGGTGGCCATGTTGCTATTCCTATCGTCGGCCTTGCGCCAGCTTACGCGCTTGCCCGCAGTGGGCTTGTCGCAAATCGCTCGACCAAGGCCTTGGTCAGCTCAGCATGAAGTCGGTGGCCGCTGCGATGCGCCGTGATCTCGCCGACGATCCGCCGACCCGCCAGCGCCAGGTCGCCCAGTACGTCGAGCGCCTTGTGTCGAGCGCACTCGTTCGGAAAACGAAGTCGGTTGTCAATCGGCCCGTCGTCGCTGAACACCAGCAGGTCCCGCGAGGTCACGCGCCGGCCGAGTCCTTGTTCTTTGAGCGCGTCGGCTTCGCTCTGTAGCACGAACGTACGGCATGGCGCCAGTTCGCTCCGAAAGCGATCCGGCGTCAGCACGATCCGCGCGACTTGGCGGCCAATCGTCCGGCACCGCGGGTAATCGAGCTGGTACTCGATCTGAAACTCTCCTTTGGCCGACGGCCGCGCCTCGATCCAGCAGTCGCCTTCGGTCACGCGAACCGGCTCGCTGACTCGCAGGCAAACGGCCTCCGTCCCCTGCTGAACGATGCCAACCCGCAGTAAAGCGTCTACAAACGCGGCCGCCGATCCGTCGCAGCCCGGCATTTCCGGCTGGTCGACCCAGACTTCGCAATTGTCGATGTTCAGTCCCGCCAGCGCAGCCATCACATGCTCAACCATGTCCACCTCGACGCGGCCGAAGCGGAGGTTGGAACGCCGCGGCGCTTCCACGCGCCACTCCACCCGCGCCGGCGCCCGCGCCTGTGAGCCAAGGTCGCTTCGCACGAAGGTAACGCCGGATCCCGCGGCGGCCGGACGAAACTCGACGCGCACGTCCCGGCCGCTCCAGTAGCCGAAGCCTTGGACGACGGCGCGGCCAGCGATTGTTTGCTGCATGGGGACGGCCATCCGGCGCATGTGATTGCCTTCTTGACAGCGCATCGACGGAAGAAAGAAACCGGCGGCGCCTGAGCAGGCGAAAGCTCAGGCGCCGCCGCATGACGCCTTACCGCTGGATCGTGCTGCCGCTCGGCTGCACGCGACCGGCGACCGGCCCGGCTGCAGGCTGGGCCTGCTGAGGAGCGGGCAGCTTCCGCACGTCGACGCCCATCGTCAGCAGCACGTCCGGCGTAATGTCGATGCTATTCTGAAAGACGATCGGCTGCATGATGGCCCGCATTACGTCTTCACGCTGAGTGGGGTCGATGGCATCGCCGTTGAACCGCAAGACCATGCCGATCTTGTTCTGCGTCGCATAGGACTTCACGGCGGCCGCAACCTGATCGTAGGTCTGGAAGTAGATCTTGGCTTCCTTCTCCAGGAAGTCGCGGCGGACGCTTCCCTGCTTGATGCTGAACGCCGCCTTCTGTTGCGCGAGCGATTCGTCCAGCTTTTTGAACTCCGGCGTACCCGCCTTGAGCGCATTGCGCTGTTCTTCCGCCGCGACGATCTTGTCGCGATCGGCCTTCAGCGCGCCATCGGCCGCTTCCATTTCCTTCTTGAGCCCGTCGATGGCCTGCGTAAACGGCGGATAGTTCTTGAAAATGTAACTGATGTCCACAACAGCGACGCCAAAGCTGGCCGCATTCGCTCCTTGCACGAACTGCTGGGCCTGGCTAGAGCGGGACGGCGAAGACGCCAGTCCGCAAATGGCGACAACGACGAGCAGTTTTCTCACGTCAGCACTCCTTGCTGGCTATGGTCATCCGTGACCAGACGTTCTGGGGTCCGCCCGGGAAGCAGCGCACTTCCCTACTGTTGCCATGCCGAAACGGGGCGGCGGGGGTCAAATCGGGGCGTATTGTGCCGCCGGGGGGGTTAGGCGTAAAGAGCAGTTCGCGGCGCAGCGGTTTGCGCGCCGCTTGGGCCGCCCAGAGCGAGAGAAAGCTGCTTGACAGGCGTCAATGCGACGATCATACTGCCGACTCGCGCTCGTTGGTCCGTACTAGACCTATCGTTAAGTCACCCCTTGTAGCGATGCTACTACAGTGACCTAACGTTAAATCAATCCGCCGGAGAATCAACTACGTACTGGGAGAACATGCCATGCCGTAAATCGCCGTGTGCTATTTGACGAACGTCGGACTTGCCAGGACCAGCAGAGAAGGGCGCCGAGCTTTTCTATCGAACGACTTCAACTTGGGGACCGACTCATGACTGAGAAACTACGCACCGCGACCCTGGCGGCAGCATGCATGCTGCTTCTTGTCGCCCAGCCAACCGCCGCGCAGACATACAGCAATATCGTTCTGTCGGATGGACCGCTCTTCTATTGGAATTTCAACGAGGCGGGAGACGCCGATCCTGCGGTCGACCTGGTCGGCGCCGATGCCGGTGACAACCTGCTCGCTGAAGGCAATGCGACGCGCGTAGCAAGCGGCGCGACCCTCGGCGGGTTGTCGTTAGGTCGCGCGGCGAGCTTCGACGGGACGCAATTCACCAAGTTCTTCAGCGGTTCCTTGACGCCGGCGACCACCCCCGATGCCTGGGCGCTCGAAATGTGGATCCGGCCCCAAGGCGCCGATCCTGGCGATAGGTTCGATTATTTGTTGGAAGCTCGCGGGCCGAACAACGCGCCTGGAATCCTCTTCGACTACGGCAACAACGACCTCGTCGAGGTTTTTCGCGGCGGACAGCGCACCAGCGGCGCGGGACCTGCGCTGCAGAACGACGCCTGGTCGCACATCGTGATCGGCAACTTCGGCGCGGCCAACGATCGCATCGATTTCTGGATTAACGGCGCTGCGGGCGCTAGCGTCGCCTTCGCGGGCGATTCCCCGTTCGGGACGGAAGCCATCGCCGTGGGCAACTCGGTGCCGGGCGATCCGAACTTCGACCACTTCAACGGCCAAATCGACGAGTTGGCCGTATATGACCTGACGGGGCTCGACGTCGCCGCCATCGCCGCCAAGCTGGCAGACATCGCCGGTCACGCGACGGCGGTGCCGGAGCCCGCGGCGCTGCTAGTCGCGCTGGCCGCGGCGCCGTTGTTCTGGCAGTCTCGGCGGCGCTGTTAAACGTTTCAGCTCGCGTCGCGCCGCCGAGACAGGCGGCGCAACGCGAGGCAGCGGCCTTGGAAACCGGCGACCCGTGCACATCGACTACGCCATCGTTCTGGGCTACCTCGTGCTGATGCTCGGCATCGGCGTGTACTATCGTCGCTTCGCGGGCAAGAACCTGGACAACTACTTTCTCGCGGGACGATCGGTCCCGGGCTGGTTGAACGGGGTTTCGTACTCGGCGGCGCTGGTTAGTGCGGACGCCGCCTGCGGCTATGGGGGATTGGCTACCGTCACCGGGGCGTTTGTGTGCTGGTGGTACTTGAGCCGTTTTGCGCTGGCGCTGTTCGTGGGGGCCGTTCTGTTCGCCGTGTTTTGGCGACGCCTGGGCTTGTTTACCAGCCTTGAGTTCTACGAGCTTCGTTTCGCCGGCAGGCCGGCCGCGATGATGCGGCTGTGGATAGCGTTTCGCACGTCGTGCATCGCCATGCCCGCCTGGACGGGAGTGACGCTGCTGGCGGCCTGCAAGATCATGGAACCTGTCGCCGGCATGAGCAAGACGACGACGCTCCTGTGGGTGGTCCCGGTATCGTTCCTCTATGTCTTTATGGCGGGCTACAAAGGAGTCGTCATTTCGAACCTCGTGCAAATGGCGGTTTTTACGCTGGGCACGCTGGCCGTGGCGCTGCTGACGCTCATCCACTTCGGCGGGCCGACGGCCTTGGCGGCGCGGCTCGCCGCGGAACTGGGGCCGGCCGGCGTCGAGATGACGCGCGTGACGCCTCCCATCGAGCACGAGGTGTTTCCTTTGGCTGCCGCACTGGCCTGGCTGATCGGGCAAACCGTGGGTTATGGCGGCGACGCAGCGCCCATGGGCGGCGCCGTCGAGGGGCAACGCATCCTCTCCACCCGAAGTCCGCGCGAGGCGGTGACGATGTACGTCGTCACGGCGGCGACGATGTTCTTGTTCGTCTTGCTCGTGTCGCTGCCGTGCGTGGCCGCCCCGTTGTTGTGGCCGCAGCTACGCTCCGAGGGATTTGACCGCGAGCTGGCCTACGGCATGCTCATGAAACAGATGCTGCCCAGCGGACTGCTGGGGCTGGCGGTAGCGGGTATGCTGGCCGGCGTAATGTCAACGGTCAGCGACAACCTCAATTTCGGCAGCCAGGTGATGCTCAGCGACCTGTACCAGCGCTGGATCAAGCCGGCGGCGTCGCAAGCGCACTACATGGCGGCGGGAAAAGTATGCCTGGCGATCATTCTGGCTATGGCGCTATTGGTGGTCTACCGCGTGCAGCTTCTGTTCAAGGTGGCGGTCTTTATGCTGCAACTCAGCGCCGCGGAGCTCCCCGCTAATTGGGCCCAGTGGTGGTGGTGGCGCTTCAACGGCAAGGCGCGGCTCGCCGCGTCGTTCGGCGGCGCCGCCATCTTTTGCATCGTGGTGTTAGGAAGCGAGGCGCTAGTCGCCGCTGGCCTGGTGCAGCAGTCGCAAGTGCCGCCGTGGTGGTGGCAGACGTTCATCGTGATGGGGCTGACTACGGCCCTGTGGGTGACCGTCGCCCTGCTCACCGAGCCGGAGTCGGACGAAATCCTCGACAGGTTTTACGCGCGGGTCCAGCCCCTGGGCAGTTGGGGCCCGGTTCGCCGCCGCGTGCGGTTCGGCGCCCTGCAGGCCGAGACGCCCGCCGCGACGGCGCATTACGGCGCCTCCCCAGTTCAAACGGTCGCATTATGAGCGGCGAGTGGAAGCTCATACTCGACGGGTTCGTCATCGCCGCGTCCGGGGCGGCGGCTTCGATGCTCTATATCGTCAGCGCGTCCGCCGGGTATGTGGGGAAGTTCACGGTCGCCTTCAGCTCGCTGGCGGTCGCCGCGGCCCTGACGGTAGCGTTCTTTCGTTGGCTGCAGCCGTATCTGAACGCGCTGGACGCCCGTGAAGCGGCGTCCACAGCGAAGGCCGCCGTGGAGAATGACGGCGCTCCCGCGAACACGGCGAGCACCCAACGCGCTCAACAAGACTGATCAACTCAACGACAACTACAAGGAGCCGCGGTTTTGCCAGCCGAACGTCCTCACGTGCTGTATCTGGGCGACTGGGTGTTTCATGTCGGACCCGTGTTCATTGAAACGCCGTTTGCGCTTGAAACGAAGGACTGCGATTTGCACTTTTACGGCCAACGGCTGGCCGACGCTTTCAGCCGCGACGCCGAGGTCAGCACGCTGGCAAACTGGTCGCTGTATCGTTTGGAGCCGGGGCGCCTCGAAGAATTGATCGGCCGCTGCAGCGCGCTGGTGATCAGCGATGTGGAAGCCAAGTGCTTCCATCTGTATCCGTCGTTTTTCGATCGCGCACGCCGCGAGAAGCAGATCGTGACGTTCCCCGACCGCCTGCAGGCGATCGAACGATGGGTCCACAACGGCGGCGGCCTGATGATGTTGGGCGGGTGGTTGTCTTTTTCCGGCGCTCGCGAAATGGGCGGCTGGCGTCGCAGCCGCCTGGCGCCGGCGCTGCCGGTGGAATGCCTGGCGGGCGAAGACCTCGTCGAGTCCTCCGCGGGCTTCACCGCCGAGGTCGTCGCGCCGGAGCATCCGCTGGCGATAAATTTGCCGTGGCACTCGTTCCCGCCGATCTTTGGTTACAACGAGCTGCTGCCGAAGGCGGGCGCCCAGGTCGTGGTGCGGGTTCGCGAAACGGGCCATCCGCTCGTTGTCGCCGGCCAGCACGGCCGAGGGCGAGTATTCGTCTACGCCTCAGATCCGGCGCCGCATTGGGGGCTTAACTTCGAGTTGTGGGAAGGTTACGACGCCTTTTGGCAACGGGCGCTGCAGTGGGCGTCCAAGCGTGAATGAGGCCTGTGCGCGAGTATTCAAGTCGATTGGAAGGAAAGATGACGCTTCGGGTTGACGGCGCCTCGTCGTTGGCGGCTGGCGCTGCAAGGATCGAAATTACCCCGCCGCTAGAGGCCGGACTGCTCATGTCGTCGGTCGAGGCGCGTTGGGCGCCGTTTGCCGCCGTGCGCAGGCCGCTGTTCGCCCGAGCGCTCGTGTTGCAAGACCTGTCCCCGGGCGCTCACCAGGATTCACGACAACCAGTCGCAATCGTCTCTCTCGACCTGCTGGCCCTGTCCGGCAAGGCTTTGGGCGGTTTCGAAGCCTTTAAGTCGCGGATCGTCGAGGCGGCTGGCGGTGCGGTCGCGGCCGACGGCATCGTGCTCGTCTGCACCCACACGCACACCGCGCCTGAATCCGGCGGCATCACCAATCTCTATCGCACGACGGCCTTTCGGCAGTGGGCTGCACAACTCGCCCAAAAAATCGGGCAATCGATTTCATGGGCGGCCAGCGCCGTCCAGCCCTGTTCGCTGGCCTATGGCGCCGCGCAGGCCGCGGGGCTCGGGATCCACCGACGGTTCAAGACGACTAGCGGCATCATGATGTCTCATCCGGAGCCGCCCCAGGAGGTCATCATCTCCCGCGACGGGGCGACGGACGATTCGGTGAATGTGCTTTGCCTTCGTAACAGCGGCGGAGCCCCCGTGGCGGTCGTCGTGAATGCGACGTGCCATCCTGTCTACGAGATGTGCATCCCCGATGTCTCGCCCGACTATCCGGGCGAGCTTTGCGCGGGCCTGGAGCAAGACCACCCAGGTAGCGTGGTGCTGTTCCTCAACGGAGCGG
>QEVI01000345.1 GCA_003576855.1 Planctomycetota bacterium | reverse complement strand
CCGCCGACCCGGCCCGCCTGGCCGAGGCCGACGCCATTCTCGTCTGTGTCCCCACGCCGCTGTCGGAGACCCGCGACCCCGACCTCAGCTACGTCGTCGGCACGGTCCGCACGGTGGCCCAGACGCTCCGCCCGGGCCAGTTGATCGTCTTGGAAAGCACTACGTATCCCGGCACGACCCGCGACGTGGTGCTGCCGGAGCTCGCCGCCGCCGGCTTGGAAGTGGGCCGAGACTTCTTCCTGGCCTACAGTCCCGAGCGCGAAGATCCGGGCAACCAGCAGTACTCGGCCGCGCGGATTCCCAAGGTCGTCGGCGGCCACGACGCGGCGAGTTTGGCCGTCGCCGCGGCGCTCTATCGGGCCGTGGTGGTCGACGTCGTGCCGGTCTCCTCGTGCGAGGTGGCCGAGGCCTGCAAGATACTGGAGAACACCTACCGCGCCGTCAACATCGCCCTGGTCAACGAAATGAAGATGCTCTGCGACCGCATGGGAATGGACGTGTGGGAAGTGATCGACGCGGCCAAGACCAAGCCGTTCGGCTTCCAGGCGTTTTATCCCGGTCCGGGCCTGGGCGGGCACTGCATCCCGATCGACCCGTTCTACTTGAGCTGGGTCGCCCGCAAGCATGGCGGCTCGACCCGGTTCATCGAGCTGGCCGGCGAGGTGAATTCGTCGATGCCCCAGTACGTCATCGGGCGGGTCGTCGAAGCGCTCAACGCGGCGGGCAAGCCGGTCCGCGGCAGCCGCGTCGCGGTGTTGGGCGTGGCGTACAAGCGGGACGTGGACGATCCGCGCGAGAGCCCGTCGTTCGTGCTGATGGAGAAGTTGCTGGCGCTGGGGGCCGACCTGTCGTACAACGACCCGCACGTGCCGCACCTGCCCCGGATGCGTGCGCACGACCTGCCGCCGATGGACAGTCGCGAGCTCACGGCCGAGTACCTGGCGGCGCAGGACTGCGTGCTGATCGCCACCGATCATTCGGCGTACGACTACAATTTCATTGCGGCCCACGCCCCGCTGGTGGTGGATACGCGCAACGCCACGAGGCGGGTCAAGGTCGGCCGCGAAAAGATCGTGCGGGCCTAACCGCGGCGCTCCGCTCGACTGCTCGCCGCAACTAGCCGCGGCTCAACGAGCCGCCGGAGCGGCGCTAAAAACCACCGCCCCCGCCCCGGCCGCTCGTTGAACGGCGGCTGCTCGTTCCAACTGCGCCCGAACGCCCGCCCGTAATTAGCCGCGGCTCAACGAGCCGCCGGAGCGGCGCCGCGACGAAAGTGCGCGGCCCTCAACGTTACTTCCAGCCTGATCGGCCGTAGCGGCCTATAATTGTTGCAGCAGGAGCGCAGCGAGGCGCTCCGTTCGTAACCGTCGTGACGGAACTGCGGCCTTCGCCGGCGCGTCACGGCGTTCTTAACTGGCATGGGCGTGGAATCTGCCAAAGGCTCGCGGCATGCGATGGTGCGGTGGGATGGTTTTAGCGGCGCTGCTGGCGATCGGCCTGTGGCTGATCACGTGGATCGAAGCCCCGCTGGGCGAGACGTCGCTCGGCTTGGGTATCTTTGTGGTGAGCCTGCTGGCGGGCCTGCGCCTCGGCGAAGACGCGGGACGCCGCTTCGCCAGCGACCTGCGGCGCCAGAACCGCCTCCTGGCCGAGCAGAACGCCGACCTGGCGCAGCAGAACCAGATGCTGCTGCGCCGCCTGCTGGAACCGGCCGACGCCGAGTGACCCGCCGGCCCCCAGCGCCGACTCGCTGCGCCCCGCGCCGCCGCTGACGGCCCCGCCGGCGCGGCCTTGCCGCCCACGGTTGTCAGTCGCCGCCCGCGGCGGTAGTCTTAGGTGATTCGCTGGAAGTTCGTCCCGGTGGCGCAATTGGATAGCGCGTCGGCCTCCGAAGCCGAAGGTTAGTGGTTCGAATCCACTCCGGGATACTTTTTGACTTCCGCGAAACGCGAGCGACCCGCCAGTCAGCTCTTGCGGTCGAATCGCCGGTTTTTGCAGTTGGCCCCTTATCCCCAGGACGGGGAAGAGTTTGCGGCGACGGGCGAGCCGAACAGGCGCTCTCGGATTTCTCTCTCGGCGCACCGCGGGAGAAGGTTGCTTTCGCTGGGCCAAAAAATCTCCCGCGAACTCTCGCGCTCTCGGCTCTAGACCCGCGTGCTTGTTAGCACTCCCGTTGGGTCCGCGGGGCGAACCCATCCGGCCGCGAACCGGCTCCCAGCCTTCGTTGCAAGTCCGCCCATAGCCGCCGTTGTTTACGCAAGTCGAGCGTCGCGGCGATGGGGCGAAGATCGGTTTCTTTGACGGCGTCGCCGCCCCGCTGAGTGCGCGGCAGGAACAAGAGTTGTTCCTGAATATCGGGCGCCAGGTTTAACAGCGACATGATCTGCGTCATGCGAGTCGTGGTAATGCGGCCGTAGCGCGCCAACTCCGACTGATCGGCGACGACGCCGTCGCGGATCAACTGCTCGCAGCGGATGGCCAGCGCCATCAGGCGAGCGACGCGCGGAATGCGACCGGTCGGTGCGTCAGGGGCGGCGCCGCTGCGCAGCTGCTTACTGCCGTAGCGCCGGCTGGCGACGTGAAACGTCCGCGTGACGGTCAGTTCGCTCTTCATGCCGCGTCCTCCGGACGCTCGGCGATTCGCCGCGCGAGCGTCTTGATTCCGCAGGGGCGGAACGTCAAGGAAATCTGACCTCGCTGGCCGTCGTATTCGACCCGCTCGACGACTGCTTCCAACAGGCGAGCCTGCTCTCGCGGCGCGAGGGTCTCCCATAGTTGGTCGAAGTCGGCGAGCGCCTGGGCGACCTCACGCTCGTCGATCAGTTGACCGCTCAGCGACGCCAGTTCATCGTCAATCTCCGTGAGACGCCGTTCGGCGCTCGAAACGCCCTGCTGGACCTCCGCCAGCCGGGAGCCGCGCTGCACGTGCTCTGTCATGGCGGCGGCCGCCTGCAAGCTGGCATGGGCGCCGCGGAGCTGCTGCACCAGCGCCGTGCGCTCGTGGTTGAGCCGCTGCAGCTCCACTTGGATCTGCCGGCGTAGTTCGCCGGCGGTTGCGGCGACGACGGCCCCGTCGCGGCCGAGGCACTTGATTTCATCGACGACGAACCGCTCGATCTCGCCGGCGGGAACCGACGGCGCGAAGCACTGCGACCAGCCGCGCTGCTGGGCGACGCCGCAGACGTAGTACCGGCGGCTTCCCTTACAAGTGTAGGTGTGCGACATCGCACACCCGCAGGGAGCGCAGCGCAAGAGGCCTCGCAGCAGCGCGCCGTGCTTGTTGCGAACGGCTCGTCCGCCGCTGTGACCGTTGCGCAACAGGAGCGTCTGGGTCCGTCGAAACAGCTCTTCCGGTACGATGGGTTCATGTTCGCCCTGGTGCACTTCATTCTTGTACCTGATCTGACCAACGTAAGTGACGTTCGTTAAGAGCGCGTACAGGCTGTTTTTGGTGAAAGGACGCCCGCCGCGATGCGTTCCCTTCTTGGTTGTCCACTGCTTGGTCGTCCAGCCTCGGGCGTTCAGCTCCGTCACCGTGGGAAGCAGGGCTTGATAGTCGAGGTACAGTTCAAAGATCCGCCGCACGCGCGCGGCTTTGACCTGGTCAACTACGAGCTTCGTCTCTTTGACGACGTAGCCGAGGATCGGCATGCCGCCGGACCATTTGCCTTTGCGGCGGGCCGCAGCGATTTTGTCGCGGACCCGCTCGCTGATCATCTCCCGTTCGAACTGGGCGAACGACAGGAGGACGTTGAGAATCAACCGCCCCATCGACGAGGCGGTGTTGACCTGCTGCGTGACGCTGACGAACGAGACGCCGCGCCGCTCGAACGTCTCCATGATCCGGGCGAAGTCCAACAGCGAGCGGCTGAGCCGGTCCACCTTATAGACCACGACGCAGTCGATCTTGCCGGCGTCGACGTCGGCCAGCAGGCGCTTCAGCGCCGGCC
>QEVI01000344.1 GCA_003576855.1 Planctomycetota bacterium | reverse complement strand
GGTCCGGGGGAAGGGACCTTGGGGCCTCATGGTCCCTTCCCCCGCGCCCCGCCAAGCAACGTCAACTCACCCACGAATTCCGCTGAGGACCCAAAAAAAAGGGCGGAGGTAGGTCAGAAGTCTTCGTTTAATGACGATTGCCCCGCCAAGGGGCCTTTGCAGCCTCGGCCTTTGGCCCGGGGGTCGCTATTCATCAGGACAGGTTTAGTCCCGGTGGAACGCGACCCCCGGGCAGAGCCCGGGGCTGTCATGGACGCCATTGACGGCTCATTGACTGTGCAGCTCTCAGTCTTCCTCCTTTTTTTGCGATTTTTGCGCCTCTTTGCGGCTCCCTCGGCGGCGGCAGAAGTAAAGAAAGGCTTTGGCGATGAGCAGGCCGACCGTGGCGATCATTGGCGCCAGCGCCGATCGCAGCAAGTACGGCAACAAGTCGGTGCGGGCCCACCTGGCCCAGGGCTACGAGGTGTTTCCCGTGAATCCCAAGGGGGGCCAGATCGAAGGGCTCGCCGTCTACAAGCGGCTGGCGGACGTGCCGGGCGGTCGGCTCCATCGCATCAGCGTGTACGTGCCGCCGGAAGTGGGGCTCGTGTTGATCGACGAGATCGCCGCCCGGGGCTGCGATGAATTGTGGCTCAACCCCGGGGCCGAAAGCGAGGAGCTGGTCAGCGCCGCGCAAGCCCGCGGGCTGGAGCCGATCACGGCGTGCAGCATCATCGGCGTCGGCATGCGGCCGAGCGAGCTGTAGGCCGGCTTGAACGAGCCGGCGGACCGGATTCAAGGCTTACGATGATTCGCCCGCGAAACACGCGAATGATCGCGAACGGGATACGACCGCGGCTCTGCGTTGATTCGCTTCTTTAGTCCAGGGCCACAAGAACGGGAGCCCGCGCGAACAGGGTCGCCGTAGCCACCGGTTGCGAGCGAATCCCGATTCCGTCCCACTGGGCTCAATCCGCGGCGTCCGCCGGAATCGGCACGAGATAAACCGGCGCGTCCCGGATCGTTAATTGCACATGGCCGCCTTGCGCGGGGATGATCGACCTGGCCTGCATGCCGGTATGGCGGATCGCAGTGAACCGGCCCTCGCCGGTCGGCACGGCGACCTCGTGCGGCTCGGCGGACGCGGTCCACACGGCGAATCTCACTTCCTCGCCGCGGCGGAAGACCAAGGCGAAGTCGTCGGCGTTTTCCAACGGGAGCCGCTTCTCGAACTGAAAGCCGCCGAGCGTCGCGGTCAGCGTCTTGGCGGCGAGGTACGCCGGCTTGGGCTCGTAGACGGGCGACTGGCCCTCGCGGTACTCGTGGGCCACCGTGCCGAAGTGGTGTTCCGGTTCGTGGGGATCGGGGCCGTCGTCGTGCCAGTCGTACCAGATCGACAGCGGGATGCCGGCCGAGAAGTTCACCAGCCACTGCCGCGGGAGCAGGCGACCTTGGCGGGCGTCGTCGAAGTTTTCCCAGCCGCTGGAGTAGCCCCATTCGCCGGAGAGAATCGGGATGTGCTTGTCTTCGGGGGCGTACTGCGTGATCAGCCGCCGCAGGTTGTCGTAGTCCGCCAGGGCGGTCTCAGGGGGCGTTTGTCGATAGGGGTGGACCGAGACGGCGTCCCAGTAATCGAGCAGCCCGGCGCGGAAGCAGCCTTCCAGGAATTTCAAATCTACGCCGGACGTGGCCGGGCCGATGATCGCCTCGCCGGGGGCCGCGTCGCGGATGGCCCTGGAGGTCGCCAACGCCAGTGCGGTGTATTTATCCACGTCGGGTTGCGGCTTCCAGAAGTTGGGGATGTTCGGCTCGTTCCAAATCTCCCAGAGCACGCCGCGGCCCTGGAAGCGCGTGGCGGCCGCGGCGGCCCACTTGGCGAAGGCGGCGCGGCCTTCCTCGGTGGCGACGGCGCCGGCGGGTTCGTAAAGCTCGTTGCCGTAATCAAGAATCAGCAGCGCGTGAAGCTGGTGGGCTTCGAGGGCCGCCAGCAGCCGATCGTAGGCGGAGAAATCGTACTGGCCCCGCTGGCGTTCGGTGGCCGACCAGGTGAAGTCCATCCGCACCCAGCGCACGCCGCTGGCGGCGAGCATCTCCATCTCGCCCGGCCGGGGATCGGTGAAGTGGATGTTGACGCCCAGTCCGTTCGGGACGGTAGCGGAGGGCAACGACGGGTGCGGCGGGGCGGCCAGGGAGGCGGCGGCGACGAGCAGCGCGGCGACGAGTAGTGCGTGGCGGGTCATGATGAAATCCGTTGATGCGCTAAGAGGTATGCGACGGGAACGCTGCACGGATTGCAGGGCGCCCACCGGCTCGGCATGCTGCCCCAATCGGGAGGGCAGCGTGTAGCCAGGGGCCCAAGCTGGTTTCGGTCGGGGTCGCTGCCCATCAAAACAAACTCAGTCCCGGTGGCATGCGACCTTTCGCGTGTTTTGCGACTTTTCGCGGCTACTGCTCTAGCAGCCGGCGGACTTCGGCGGCGATGGCGCCGGCGTCGCCGCCGTTGTAGGGGACGGTCGCGCTAGCGCCCGACTGCAAATCCTTCACCTGGCACTGGCCGGCGGCGAATTCCGCGTCGCCCAGGACCAGCGCCGCGCGAAAGCCTTGGCGATCGGCGTACTGCAGTTGCTTGCCGAGCTTCTTCGGTTCGGGATACAGCTCGACGCCGACGCCGGCCGCGCGAAGCCGTGCGGCGAGTTTCAAGTAGTCGTTGCGGCGCGGGCCGTCGAACATGCAGAGCAGCACCGGCGCGGGCGTCTTGGCGGCTGGCAGCCGGCCGAGTTGTTCCAGCGCCGCCAGCAGCCGATCGAGCCCCAGCGAGGCGCCCACGCCGGGCAACTTCTGGTTGGTGTAGAGCCCGGCGAGATTATCGTACCGGCCGCCGCTGGCCACGCTGCCGATCGTCGGCAACTCGTTGAGCTGCGTCTCGACGACCACGCCGGTGTAGTAATCAAGGCCGCGGGCGATCGACGGATCCAGCTTCACCCGCGTCGCCGGCACGCCGGCCGCCGCCACGGCCGCCACGAGATCGGCCAGCTCCTCGACGCCGCACTCGCCGGTGGCATTTCCCGCGACCAGTGGCTTGAGCGCCGCGAGCGTCTGCTCATTGTCGCCGGCGATCGACGCCAGCGCTAGCACGTCGTCGGCCTGGGCAGGCGTTGCGCCGGCGGCCCGCGACAGTTCTTCGGCGACCCCTTGGCGGCCGATCTTGGCGAGCTTGTCCACCGCCCGCAGCACGGCGGCCGAGCGGTCGGCCAGGCCCAGTTTTTCCAGCATGCCGCCCAGCACGCCGCGATGGTTGACGCGGATCGTGAAGTCTTCGACGCCCAGGGCGAGGAACAGGTCGTTGACCACGAGCGCCATTTCGACGTCGGCCGTCAGGTCCGTGACGCCGATCGTGTCGAAATCGCACTGCATGAACTCGCGGTACCGGCCGGTCTGCGTGTTCTCGCCGCGCCACACCGTGGCGATGTGGTACCGCTTGAACGGCAGGCCGAGCTGTTGCTGGTGCTGGGCGACGAACCGGGCCAGCGGCACCGTGAGATCGAACCGCAAGCCGACCGCGCGGCCGCCATGGTCTTCAAAGCGGTACAACTGCTTGTCGGTTTCATCGCTTCCTTTGCCGGTGAGGATTTCCAGGTATTCCAGCGCCGGCGTATCGATCGGCCGGAAGCCGTACGAACGGTAGACCCGCCGCGCAACGTCGATGATCCACTCCCGCGGCATCATCGCCTCGGGCAAGTAGTCGCGGAAACCCTTCAAGGTACGCGGCTGAATCAGGGCCATGGCAGGTGGTGTTAGGCGTCAGGTGTCAGGTGTCAGGTGTTGGGGGTTGGGGGTTGGGGGGGCGTGTTTGTGTCGACGCCTGCATTCGCCGAGTGGTTTGCCGCTTGCATAAACAATGGACAACGGACCGTTGACAACTGTCTAACTAATCACCGCCAGCGGGTTGGGCTTGCGGCTGCGGATGCCCTCCGCGCCGGGAAGCTCGTCCT
>QEVI01000343.1 GCA_003576855.1 Planctomycetota bacterium | reverse complement strand
TTCGCCTCCGGCAAAGACAAGGCAATCGCCGGCGGCGAGTTGCACACCAACTTCAAGCTGGAGAAGGACGGCGAGTTCCTCGCGCTCGTCTACGACGATCCCGTCGCCGGTCCGAGCATCGTTCACGAGTTCGACCCGTTTCCCGCGCAGCAGCCGGACGTGTCCTACGGCTTCGAGCAGCCGTATCAAGACGTGCAACTTGTCAGCGCAGCATCGGCGGCGGAAGTGCTCGTTCCTTCGGAAGCAAACGGCGGCGACGCGCTCGATGGCACGTGGACTCAAGACGGCTTCGATGCAACCGGCTGGATCGGCGGCACGGGCGGGATCGGTTGGGACGAAAGCGGCGACTACGACCCGCTGATCGGCACGGACGTGCAAGGCGAAATGGACGGCGCCAACGCAACGGCGTTCGTCCGCTATCCTTTCGGCGGCGTCGACCCGGCGAGCGTCCATTCGCTGCGGCTGGGAATCGACTACGACGATGGATTCGTCGCCTATCTCAACGGAACCGAAATCGCCCGCCGCAACGCGCCGCTGCCCGCGACGTGGGACTCCGAGGCGACGGTCGAGTATCCGATCGGCGATGGAGTGGTCTTGGACTACCCGTCGTTCTCAAATCTCAGCGAGTTCACGGTGAACTCGAACAACGCCAGCGCGTCGCCGTCCATCGCCAACGATCGCTTGCGCGTCACGCCGGCCGTCGGATCGCTGGCCAATTCGGTCTTCCGCACGAATCCGATCCCGTTCGATCCGACGTACTATTCGTTCTCGACGCAGATGGCGATCGAGTTGTCGGCGCCCGCGGGAAGCTCCGATCCCGACGGCCCGGGCGCGGACGGCATGACGTTCGTCCTGCAGGCCGACGGCCCAAACCGCGTCGGTCTGGCGGGCGGCGGCTTGGGACTCGACGGCGCGTTTACGCAGTACGTTGCCATCGAATTCGACACGTGGAACACCGGCGCGTTCGACCCCGATTCCGCCCTCGCGTCTCACGTTGGCATCGATTCGAGCGTCGCCGGTGGAAACGTCGCCCGTGCTGCCGTGCCGCGGTTCAACGACGGCGGAATTCGCAACGTGTGGATCGACTACGGCGGCATCACCGACACGATGGACGTGTACTTCACGACGAGCGCGACGAAGCCGGCGACGCCGACCCTAACCGCGCAAATCGACTTGGCGGCGATCTTCGGCGGCCTGCCGCAGTTGTACGCCGGATTCACCGCGGGCACCGGCGGGGCATACAACGCGCATGAAGTCGTCTCGTGGAAGCTCACCGTCGACCCTGCCATCGGCATCGACGGCACGACCGAAACGATCGACGTTTCCGAGTTTCGACAGTTGCTTAGTCCAACGTCCAACGTGCTGGCGATTCACGGCCTGAATGCATCCGCGGACGACGACTTCCCAGATACCGACCTGGATCGCGATTTCCTCGTTCGCCCGCAACTCGCGGCGACAACCGTCGATCCGCTCTCGACCACCACGTTGCGGTTTTTCGCCACACCGACGCCCGGCGGACCGAATGGCATCGCCGCCAGCGCCCCCGTCGTGTTCTCGCGTCCCGGCGGCACGTTCGTCCAGCCGTTCGCGCTGTCGCTCCTTGCCGCCGAAGGCGCGGAAATCCGCTACACCACCGACGGCAGCGCGCCCACGGCCGCGTCCACGCTGTACCAAGGTCCGATCGAGGTCGCCAGGTCGACGGTGGTGCGGGCGATCGCGATCGAGCCGGGATATGGTCCTAGCAAACCCGCCACCGCCAATTTCATCGCCATCGGCGCGTCGCTCGCGGGATTCTCCTCGAACTTGCCGATCGTGGTCCTCGATAGCTTCGTCCCCGTAACGCTTGGCGACCAGGGCGATGCGCAACGCTACGTCGGCGCCGCGTTCATCGACACCGGACTCGACGGAATCGCGCGCATCACCGACCCGGCCGATTACGCGGGTCGCGGCGGATTGCGATTACGCGGCCAAACTTCGCAGGGCTTCCCCAAGCCGCACTTCGCCTACGAGACGTGGACCGAGGAGAACTTCGATGTCGATGTCCCGCTCCTCGGCATGTCCGGCGATTCGGATTGGGTGCTCTACAACGCGTATTCCGAAAAATCGCTGATGCAGAACTACCTACCGCACCAATGGTGGAGCGACATGGGCCACTACGCCGTGCGCACGCGGTACGTCGAAGTCTTCGCGAATCTTAACGGCGACGCGGACGTGCGGTACGACCTGACGAACCTCAACCGCAACGACGCCAGGCGCAACGACTATCTCGGCATTTACATCCTCATGGAGAAGATCAAGCTGGAGGCTGACCGCGTGACGCCGCTCGGTCCAACCGGCGATACGGAACCGGAGGTCACCGGCAGCTACATCTACAAGCGCGACAAATCGAGCTATGGCGACGTGCCCTGGAGTTCCTCCCGCGGTATCGACTACCGTCTGCACGATCCGGACGACGGCGAAGTCACCGCGAATCAGAAGGCGTGGCTCCGCAACTGGATCAACGAGATGGAATCGGTCATCTACGGACCGAACTTCACCGATCCCGTGAACGGTTACGCCAAATACATCGACGTCGATTCGTGGGTCGACCATTGGATCATGGTCGAAATGACCAAGAACATCGACGGTTTCCGGCTCAACACGTTCTACACGAAAGAAGCCGACGTCGTCGACCCGGCGACGGGCGAGGTCGTCGAGTCGGGCCGCGTGACGATGAGTCCGCTCTGGGACTACGACCTGTCGCTCGGTAACGCCGATTATTTGCTGGCCTGGCAGCCGGCGGGCTGGTATCACTCGCAGAGTTCCACCCTTAACGCCACGACGGGCCTCACCGAAAACGAGTACATCTATTTCCGCCGGCTGTTCCAGGACCCGAACTTCAAGCAGAAAGTCGTCGACCGCTGGCAAGAACTGCGCGATACAGTATTCACGAACGAACGCATGTTTGCCGACGTCAATGACACGATCGAGTTGCTCTCCAACGGGCAGCCGAATCCGCTTGGCTCCGACGATCTGAATCTCTGGACGAATCCGATCGCCCGCAACTTCAGCCGCTGGCGAACGGTGGGCGCCTACTTGTGGCCGAATAAGTATATCGGGACGTCGTGGCTGGACGATGCGCTGTGGATGCGCGATTCGTTCCTCCTGCCGCGGCTGAGCTGGATCGACTCCCAGTTCCCGGCTCCGCCCGTGCCCAACCAGGCCGGCGGCATGGTCGAGGAAGGCTTCGAATTGTCGCTGACGTCGCCGGTGGGCGACTCGATTTATTACACGCTCGACGGCACCGACCCACGGACGGATGGCGCGACGATCCTCGGCGAACCGGGAACGGTTGCCCTACCTCCCGACGCGGCGCTACGATGGTTCGTCCCAACTAGCAATGCCATCGGAAACGCCTGGACGTCCCTGACGTTCGACGATTCGGCCTGGGGCAGCGGCACGGGCGGTATCGGATACGAACGCGCCGTGGGCTTTGCCCACGTTATTGGAACCGACATCAACGAAGCGATGGCGACCGCCACGACGTTCTTCAGTCGCTTCCACTTCAACGTCGCCGATCCCGCGAGCGTCGAAACGTTGAATCTCTATATGCAGTACGACGACGGGTTCGTGGCATACCTCAACGGAATGGAAATCGCTCGTAGCACTTCCGTGCCGGCAGGATCGCTCGGCTATAACGCGGTCGCCACGGATATCCCGGACAACCTCACGCCGCAGCTTTTCAATATCACTGCATTCAAGAATCTATTGGTAGCGGGCGATAACGTACTGGCAATTCATGGTATCAACAGCAGCACGACTAGCTCGGACTTGTTGATACGTCCCGAAATCCGCATCAACGGCACGCCCGACACGATCGTGCCGCCGGGGGTTGCTACGGGGGCGATTTTGTATACGGGGCCGATTACGATCGACGAGAACACGCGGATCTTCGCCCGCTCGTATCGCAGCGCGACGAGCGATTTCAGCGGGCCGTTCGATGCGA
>QEVI01000342.1 GCA_003576855.1 Planctomycetota bacterium | reverse complement strand
GCCGCTCGTACAGCTTCACCGAGGCGTCGTAGAAGCGCGAAACGCGGTCGTCGCCGCCGACGGCGATGCGGAGCGTTTCGGCGATCTCGCGGACGTCGACGCCAAGGGCCGCGGCCCGCTGGCGGTCGATGTGGGCCAGCAGGTTCGGCTTGTCGAGGCGCAGCGTGTTGTCGACGTCCACGACGCCGGGCAACGCGGCGACTCGGTTCCGCAGCTTCGCCGTGAAAGCCGCCAGTTCCATGAGATCCGGCCCGGTCACGACGAAGTCGACGTCGACCGGGGCGCCTTGCCGAAACGACGTGAGATTGCGGACCGAGGCCCGCAGCTCTGGATACTGCGCGATAATGCTGCGAACGTCGCGCATTTTATCGCGCTGGCTGAAGTTGTTCTCCCATGCCTGGCGGGGACTGCCGGCCATGACGGCCCGCACGAACCGCCCCCAGGAGAAGGTGCGGCTCTCCAGGTCCTCCAACCGCACGTACATGCTGGCGGTGCTCGATCCGCGGGGCGATCCGCCCGAGACGGTGGACAGCACGTGGACGACCCCCGGGATGGCGCGAACCTGCGGCTCGACGGTGGCGATCATCCGCTCCATGGCGGCGATGCTCACGCCTTCGGGGGCCGATATTCGGGCTTCGAACTCCCCCTCGTCGACATCGGTGGGGATGTAATCTTGATTCACCAGGCGGTAGAGGGGCACGTTCGAGGCGATCACCGCCAGCGAGACGGCCAGCACCAGCCAACGATGCCGCATCGAGAAGGCGAGGCACGCCATGTAGAACCGCTCGATGTAGCGGTAGAAGCCGCGGCGCGAGGCGATTGCATCTCGCCCCAGCGGGGCGAGGGCCGGCGACGGGCGGGGTCGGGATGCTCGTGCGATTGGCGACTCCATCTCATGGGCGGACCAACCATGTGCCGATGCATCGCGACCGCCGGCCGAGGACGTCCCTCCCCTACCCCCGTCCTTCGAGGGAGGGGAATCCTTAGCGCGCAGCATGCGGCTGCACATCATGGGCGTGAGCGAGAAGCTGACGAGCATCGAGATCATCACCGCCACGGTCGCCGTGATGCCGAACTCATACAGCAGCCGGCCGGTAACGCTGGAGAGGAACGACACCGGCAGAAACACGATCACCAGCGAAATCGTCGTGGCGAGCACGGCCAGGCCGATCTCGCGGGTGCCCTCAATCGCGGCCCGGCGCGGGGGGAGGCCTTTTTCTTCAATCGCGCGGAAGACGTTTTCCAGCACGATGATCGCGTCGTCGATCACGACGCCGACCATCAGCACCAGGGCCAGCATGGTGACGTTGTTCAGCGTGAAATCGAGCGCCTTCATCGCCGCGAAGGCGCCGATGATCGACGTCGGGATGGCGACCGCGGCGATGATCGTCGATCGCCACGAGCGCATAAACAGCAGCACAATGACGCTGGCCAGGATGCTGCCGGAGACGAGATGGTTTTGAATCTCGTGGAGCGCGGCGCGGATGTAGCGGGACTGGTCCTGCAGGATTTCGACCGATACGTCCGGCGGCAGCAGTTCGCGGGCCTTTTCCAGCCGCTGCTTCACGGCGTCGATCACCTCGACCGTGTTCATGCCCGACTGCCGCTGGACGGTCAGCACGACCGCCGGACGGCCGTCGAAGCTGGCCAGCGAGCGTCGCTCCTTGGTGAGATCGACGGCCTCGCCCAGGTCGGCGATCCGTAGCGGCACGCCGTCGACGGTCGCCACCACCAGGTCGTTGAAATCCCGCGACTGCGGCAACCGCCCCAGCGTTCGCAGACTCAACTCGCGATCGCCGGCGTCGACCCGTCCGCCGGGAATCTCGGCGTTCTGGGCCGAAATTGCATCGTAGACCTGCATGATCGACACGCGGTGGGCGGCCAGCTTGTCGGCGTCGATGTTGATCTGGACGGCCCGGTCGGCGGCCCCTTCGATCATCACCTGCCCGACGCCGCGGGCCGACTCGATGACGCTCTTCACATAGCGATCGGCCAGCACGTACAGCTCGCGGGGTTCCCGCGGGCCGGAAACGGCCAGCGACATGATCGGCGAGGCGTCCAGATCCTGCTTTTGCACCACGGGCGGGTCGATGCCCGGCGGCAACCGATTGAGCACGCTATTGACCGCATCGCGCACGTCCTGAGCGGCGACGGCGATATCCTGATCCAGGCGGAACGTCAGCATCAGCATTGAAATGCCGTCGTTGGTCATCGAGCGGAGCTCGTCGAGGCCGGCGACGGTCGCTACGGCGTCTTCCAGCGGCTGCGTCACCTCCGATTCCACCTCGGCCGACGCCGCGCCCGGGTAGGCGGTGAAGACGCGGACCATAGGCAGGTCGATGTTCGGAAAGCGATCGATGCCCAATTGCGGGTACGACGCAACGCCGGCGACGACGACGGCCGCGATGAGCATCAGCGCGAACACGGGGCGCTCAACGCATACTCGGGCGAGCCACTGCATAGGCGTTTTCCCAACCGAACGAAGCGGCCACGCACGCGACTACTGACGACGCGCCGGCTACAGCCCTCCGGCCGCGGACGCGGCCGAGCGGGGAGCGTCGGCGGCGCTGCCGGCCTGGGGTGGGTGGATCGCGATCACCGGACCGTCGCGGCCTTGCTGGGCGTCGATCACCACCTGATCGCCCGTCGCCAGCCCAGCCAAGATCTCTGCGCGGTCCTGGTCCTGCCGGCCGACCCGCACGGTTCGCTGCCGGGCCTGCCCGTTGGCGACGAGCCAGACTTTGACCACGCCGGCGAACCGCGTAATCGCCGAAGCCGGCACGCAGAGGGCCTGCGCGGCGGGATCGACGACGATTTCGGCCTCGGCGAATTGGCCGGCTTGCAGGTCCAGGCCCTCGTTGGGGACGTCGGCCTCGATCCGCACGGCGCGGCTGGTTTGCGTGACGGTCGGACTGACCCGCGAGACGGTCGCATCAATCGGCTCCTTGCGGCCGCCGGTGCGAATGAGCACTCGCTGCCCTGCCGCCACGGAACCGGCCTTGCTTTCAGGCACCCCCGCGGTGAAACGCAAGCGATCGGCCCGGACGAGCGTGATTAGCGGCTGACCGACTTGCACGTATTCGCCGGGGGCGACGTGGCGCGCGTCGATGACGCCGTCAAACGGGGCGACTGTTTCAGCGTCGGCCAGGCGCTGGCGGGCCAATGCTAGCTCTTTGCGGCGAACGCCGATCAGGGCGATTTGCTCGCGAACGGCGTTGACGGCGGAATCGTAGCGGGCCTGCGCCGCCTTCAACTGCGCCACCAAGGCGTCGAACTCGGCTTGGGTGACGGCCCGCGTCGGCAGCAGTTGCTCGGCCCGTTTCACGGCGGCTTGGGCCTCGTCGACCAGGGCCTGTTCCAGCTCCACGCGCGGGGAATTGGCGAACTGGACCTGGGTTTCGTCGTCGGCGGGCGTCAGTCCAATCGCCGAAGCGGCCTGGGCGAGCTGCGCCTCGGCCAGTTCCATTTGCAGGTTCAAATCGCTGCGGTCCAAGACCACCAGTTTGTCGCCCCGCCGCACCACGGCTCCTAAATCGACGACGACCGACTCGACTCGCCCGGCGATCTTTGCGCCGATGATCGAATCCTCGTCGGCCAGCAGGCTTCCCTGGACGGTGACGGCGCGGGGCCACGCCTCGTAACTGGCAGCCGCCACGACGACTTCTGGCCGCTCGCCAGGCGCCGACGCGGTTGACGCGTACGGCGGCGCGGCTTGACGCTGGCAGCCGGCCAGGGCGAACAGGGCCGCCAGGACGGAGGCGACCCCTCGAATTGACCCGAAACATGCCGTCATGGCGAAGCGACCAGTGTAAAGTCCGAATATCACGCGACGGCCCGCCGCGGCGCCAGGGTAGTGCCAGTATAACCGAGCCGCAGCCCGCCGCGGACCGCGGGGGGCGAACGGGTGCAGTCGCGGATTGTGGCAAGTTTTGATTTTCGGTTCAGTTCCAGTAGTGGTCCCAATCGTCGCTGTAGAACAGTCCGGCGAGATCGGCGAGG
>QEVI01000341.1 GCA_003576855.1 Planctomycetota bacterium | reverse complement strand
CTTTATCGCGTGGGTCTGCACGCCCACGGTGCTCGTTCTCACCTACATCTTCGGCCAGCGGGTGCTGCGGATCGAATCGAAGTCGCTCAACATGGTCATCTGCGCTGACATGAGCGTCTGCGGCGTCTCGGCGGCGATCGCCACCGCCGCCGCCTGCCGGGCGAAGAAGGAAGAGCTGTCGCTGGCGGTGGGCCTGTCGCTGACGTTCACTGTCGTGATGATGGTCGTCATGCCGCCGGTGATTGTCGCCCTCGACCTGGGGCCGGTCCTGGGGGGCGCGTGGATCGGCGGGACGATCGACTCGACCGGCGCCGTGGCCGCCGCCGGCGCCGCGCTGGGCGAGACCGCCCTGACCGTCGCCGCCGGCGTGAAGATGATCCAGAACATCCTCATCGGCGTCGTCGCCTTCGCCGTGGCGACTTACTGGGTGACGCGCGTGGAACGCTCGCCGGCCGGCGAGCGTCCCAGCCTCGCCGAGATCTGGCGCCGCTTCCCCAAGTTCATCCTGGGGTTCATCGCCGCGTCGCTGGCGTTCTCGCTGCTTGCTGGCAGCGGCGATTATGGCGAGGCGATCGCCTCGGCGGCCACAGCCACGTCCAAGTCCATGCGCGGCTGGTTCTTCTGCCTGGCGTTCGTCAGCATCGGCCTGGAAACCAACTTCCGCGAGCTGAGCCGTTTCTTCGTCGGCGGCAAGCCGCTGGCGCTCTACCTCGTGGGGCAGACGCTCAATCTTGTTCTCACGCTCACGATGGCCTGGCTGATGTTTACCAAGGTCTTCCCCCATGCCGCCGCCAGCCTTGCCCAGTAGCGACCGCGCGAAAACGGCCCTTCGCGCATGCCATCCGGGGGATTCATTGCCGCGGTCGCCCCGCCTCGCGGCGCTGGCGGCGATCATCGCCGCCGCGGCGACGATCTGGCTTTTCATCCTGCCGCTGGCCGCCCGCGCGCCGAGCATTGAACGTCACATTCGCCGCAATGAATCGCTCGGCGTCGATCCCAGCGCGAAGTTCTACAGCGAACTGCCGGCCATGCCCCGGCTCTGGCAACGGATCAAGCACGCCCAGCGCCTGCGGCCCGTCCAACGCGAGGAGAACGCGCGCCAGGAAACTCGCCGCCGCGAGCCTCGTGCTATATAGCCCGCCCTAGTTCGCTTCGATCCACTCGATGCGGACGTTAGGCAGCAGCTTCTCGAGCAAGGCTTTGTCCTTGCGCGTATACAGCGGCGCGTCGTACTCAAGCGGCGCGCCGCGGATGGTCGCGTCGACGATGATCGTCCGTAGCGAGCCGTGCCGCCGCAGGGCGCCGATCACCGGGTCCGCCGCCCCTTGGGCGGCCGTTGCGGCGTGCCCCGCGATCTGGCGGGCCAGCACTTGGATCGATTGCAGTTCGGACAAGTCGGTCAATTGCGGCGCCAGTTGCAAGAGCTGCGGCGCATCGTCGCACCACAGATGTTCGACGCGTGAGAACTGCGCCGGCCACGCCCGCGCCGCCGGCTTCCAGCGGCAGACCGTCTTGGCGTAGGCGGTCGACTCGACGACGGCGCGGTCCCGCCGCTCGGCCGCGGCGAACTGGTCGTAGCGCCAGCGAAGCCCGCCGAGCGCCAGCGAGGCGACCGCCAGGGAGCCTAGCAGCGTTCGCAGTCGGAACCGAAAACGCCGCATGGCCGGCTTATGGATAAATGCGCGGTTCAAGCGTTTTGGGAAACTCATCGCGACGTGGATTCTGGAAAATCTGGCCGCCGACGGGGCGACGCGCCGGCGACGGCGGCGGGATTTTCACAACTTCCGTGCGTAAAATAGTTTACGCACCTTAACACGCCCTTAACGACAGCACGGCCGAATTCTAACGATCGTCCCAAGCCCTTGTGTGCTAGCAGCTTACGCTGACCCCCAGGTGTAGTTTGACGAGCCGCTCGTTCGGAGTATGATCGGCCCTTCACACCGCTGAATATAGTGTCATATCGGGCATCTGACACAATATATAGTGGATCACGACCGTTACTCCCGGCTTCTGCCGGGGCGTAGCACGCGACGACCCCAGATATTGTACGGTTGGCTGGCGTAGGATGCCGAAGCAAACTGGGGGATAATGTACACAGGTACATTAGATGCCCTTCTGCTCTGCTAAACAGGAGGTTTGATAATGGCGATCGCTGATTCCGCTCGCACCGACCGAGGAACGAACCGCCCGGCCGGCCCCAAGCGCTTCCACGGCCGACTGAAGATCGATTCGGTTTTTTGCCCCGCCGAAGTCGACGACGTCTTCGACACCGTCTCGTGGGAGGTTCGATCGGCCGCCATCAAGGGCGAAAACGGCGAAGTGCTGTTCGAGCAGACCAATTGCGAAGTCCCCGCGTTCTGGTCGCAACTGGCCACGAACGTCATCTGCAGCAAATACTTCTACGGCGAGGTCGGCACAGCGGAGCGCGAGTACAGCGTGCGGCAACTGGTGCAACGCGTGGCGCGAACCATCGCCGACTGGGGCCTGGAAGACGGCTACTTCGCCTCGACCGACGACGGCGAGCGATTCTACCGCGACTTGGCCTGGCTCTGCCTTCACCAGCACGGGGCGTTCAATTCGCCCGTGTGGTTCAACGTCGGCCTGTATCACCAGTACGGGGTGGCGGGCGCCCCATGCAACTGGCGCTGGGACGAGCGGACGCGCTCCGTCGTGCAGCCGGACAACCCCTACGAGTACCCGCAGGGCTCGGCCTGCTTCATTCAGCACGTCGACGACAACATGGAAGACATCATGGAGCTCGCCCGCAGCGAGGCCATGTTGTTCAAGTTCGGCAGCGGCACCGGCACCGACCTCTCGACGCTCCGTTCGCACCGCGAAAAGCTCTCCGGCGGCGGCAAGCCGAGCGGCCCGCTCTCCTTCATGCGGGTCTACGACCAGATCGCCGCGGTGGTGAAGAGCGGCGGCAAGACTCGCCGCGCCGCCAAGATGCAGTCGATCAAGGTCTGGCATCCGGACGTGATGGAATTCATCGAATGCAAGTGGAAGGAGGAGCAGAAGGCCCGCGTGCTGATCGAGAAGGGCGGCTACGAGGCCAACTTCAACGGCGAAGCCTACAGCTCGATCATGTTCCAGAACGCCAATCTCTCGGTCCGCGTCACCGACGAGTTCATGCAAGCCGTCGAGCGGGACGAAGAGTGGATCACCCGCTGGGTCACCGATCCGAAGCAGGCCGGCCCGGTTTACCAAGCACGCGACGTGCTCAACCGCATGGCCGACTGCGCGTGGCACTGCGGCGACCCCGGCGTGCAGTACGACACGACGATCAACAACTGGCACACCTGCCCCAACAGCGGCCGAATCAACGCCAGCAACCCGTGCAGCGAGTACATGTTCCTCGACGACACGGCGTGCAACCTCGCCAGCATCAATCTGATGAAATTTCGCCGGGCCGATGGCGCGTTTGACGTCCAGCGTTTCCGCGCGGCCTGCCGGGTGTTCTTCATCGCCCAGGAGATTCTGGTCGACCATGCGAGCTATCCCACCAGGGACATCGCCCGCAACAGCCACCTCTTCCGGCCGCTGGGGCTGGGCTATTCGAACCTCGGCAGCCTGCTGATGGCCGCCGGCATGCCCTACGACAGCGAGGCCGGCCGCGGCGTGTGCGGCGCGATGACGGCGCTGCTCCACGGCGCCGCCAACCTCGCCAGCGCCGAATTGGCCGAGGCCGTCGGGCCGTTCGAGGAGTTCCCCCAAAACCGCGAGCCGATGCTCCGCGTCATGCGCATGCACCGCGACGCGGTGGACGAAATCAAGCCGGAGTGCCCCGGCTACCTGCGAGACGCCGCGCGGGAGGTGTGGGACGAAGTGCTCGCCGCCGGCGCGGTCCACGGTTTCCGCAACGCGCAGGCCACCGTGCTGGCGCCCACCGGCACGATCAGCTTCATGATGGACTGCGACACGACCGGCATCGAACCGGACATCGCGCTGGTCAAGTACAAGCAGCTTGCCGGCGGCGGCATGTTGAAGATCGTCAACCAGACCGTGCCGCTAGC
>QEVI01000340.1 GCA_003576855.1 Planctomycetota bacterium | reverse complement strand
CGTCGATCGCCTTGGTGAGCGACTATACGGTGCTGACGCGGAATCTGGTCGATTTCCAGCAGGTTCCCGGGTTGAAAGTGGAAGACTGGACGGCCGGCGCCGCCGAAGAGCCGAGGTAGATTGCATGCCCGACACGATTGACGCCCAGGTTTTGACGCAGGTCGCCGGCCAACCGGTTGTGGAGCTGGCCGCCCGGTTCGGCACGCCGCTGTACGTGTACGACGCGGCGGTGATCGCCCGGCGAATCGCCGACCTGGCGGCGTTCGAAGTCATCCGCTTCGCCCAGAAGGCGTGCTCGACGCTCGCCGTGCTGGATTTGGTGCGCCGGCATGGCGTCGTCGTCGACGCGGTCAGCGCCGGCGAAATCCAGCGGGCGCTGGCCGCCGGCTTCCAGGCCGGCTTCGACGAGCCGCCGCAGATCGTTTACACCGCCGATATTTTCGATCGCGAGGCGTTGGAACTCGTCGCCGCCAAGCAGATTCCGGTCAACTGCGGCTCGCCCGACATGATCGACCAATACGGCGAGCGCTGCCCAGGTCGCGGCATCACGCTGCGCATCAATCCGGGCTTCGGCCATGGCCACAGCCAAAAGACCAATACCGGCGGGCAGCAATCAAAGCACGGCATCTGGCACACGCAACTGGGCCAGTGCGTCGAGCGGGCCCGGAAGTTCGAGCTGTCGATCGCCGGGCTGCACATGCACATCGGTTCGGGGACGGACCTGGAGCATCTCAGCCAGGTGTGCGGGGCCATGGAGCGGGCGGCGCTGGCCGTCGGCCCGTCGGTGCATACGATCAGCGCCGGCGGCGGACTGCCGACTCCGTATCGTGAGGGCGATAAGCGCGTGGACGTCGCCGCCTATTTTGAACTGTGGGAAGGCGTCCGCCGGCGGCTGTCGGAGGCGTTCGGCCACAAGGTGAGCCTGGAGCTCGAACCGGGGCGGTACCTGGTCGCCGAGAGCGGCAGCCTCATCGCTGAAATCCGCGCCGTGAAACGCATGGGCGACAACCTGTTCTACGTGCTCGATGCGGGGTTCAATAACCTCGCGCGGCCCATTCTCTATGGCGCGTACCACCCGATGGCCGTCGCTTACGCCGACGGCATGGGAGGGCCCGAGAGGCGGTCTGGCGACAAGCAGCCGGTAGTTGTGGGCGGGCCGCTGTGCGAGTCGGGCGACATCTTCACCCAGGAAGACGGCGGCTACGTTCGCAGCCGCGACTTGCCAGCAGCGCAGGTGGGCGATTTCGTCGTCATCGGCGTCGCCGGGGCCTATGGCGCCGTGATGGGGAGCAACTACAACTCGAAGCCGCTCGCCGCGGAGGTGCTCGTAGAAGACGGCCAGGCGCACCTCGTCCGCCGGCGGCAATCGTTCGAGGACGTCATCCGCGGCGAAACCATCCCGAAGTAACTGTTGCGGCGACGCCTGTCCTCTCGCAATGAAGACTAGCCGGACGGCCACGCCGTCTGGAAAGCACCACGGAGCGACCGACCGTCGCAGGCCCCGGAGGGCGGTGGCCCTCCGGCTAAAAGTCCGTTCGATTATTTCTACAGCACGGCTCAACATTTTTCGGCCATGAACAAGACCTCGCTTGTACTGACCGTACTGGGCGACGATCGTCCAGGGCTGGTGGAGTCCATTGCCCGGCTCGTCGCGGAACATGGCGGCAATTGGCTGGAGAGCCGCATGGCACACCTGGCCGGCCAGTTCGCGGGCATCTTGCGGGTGGAAGTCGAGGCCGATCAGGCGGACCGACTCGCCGAAGCCCTGCGAGGCTTGAGCGCGGCGGGGCTGGAACTACTCATGCGCCCCGACGTCGCCGGTTCGAGCGACGACCGCCCGCTGGTACAACTGGAACTGGTTGGCCAGGACCGGCCGGGCATCGTTCGCGAGATCAGCAGCGTGCTGGCCTCGCTGGGCGTGAACGTCGAGGAGCTCAACACCGAGCGACACGCCGCGCCCACCACCGGACAGTTGCTCTTTCGGGCGACGGCCGAGCTGCGGCTGCCGTCGGGGCTGACCGAGCAACGGCTTCGCACAGCGCTGGAAGCGGTGGCCCACGACTTGATGGTGGATATCTCCGTTGCACCGCCGGCGGCGTGACCGGGCGATGGACTGCGGTGATCGCTACGCCGGCGCCGGGCGGGCCTCTCCGCCGCGCGGCGGACCGCTGATCGCCGCTACGACGCGAGCCGCCTCGACGAGCATCAGGGCGGCCAGGGCGAGCAGCACCAGGCCGATCCAGGGTACCGGATCGCGGGGAACGGCCCAGTCGCCGGTGGGAGAGCGGAAAGCCGGGACGGTCATCGTGGCCAGCGCCCAGGTGCTCATGAGGTACATGAACGCGGTGGGGACGCCGGTGACGATCCAGACCCACCGGGCCCGCCGCGTCTGCCAAAGCCAGACGGTGACGCCCAGCAGCGTGAGCGCGGCCAGCAATTGATTGCTTGCGCCGAACAATTCCCAGAAAGTCCGCCACACGGGCGTCTGGGCATCGGCCGGATGTCGCAGCAAGAAGTACAGCGGCACGCCGGCGGTGAGGGTCGTGCCGAACAGCCGGCCGCCGCGGCCGCGCCACCCGGTGAGCTCTTGCAGAATGAACCGGCCCAGGCGGGTGCAAACGTCCAGCGTATCGTAGACGAACGTCGTGAAGGCCATCAGCGCGAAGGTCACGCCCACCTGCGCCGGCAGGTGCACGACCTCCAGGAATCGCCCGATGCCGTGCGCATACACCTGGTTCGGGCCGCCTTTGGCGAGATCCAATTCCGGCGCCCCTTCAGTGAACATCATCACGCAGCACAGCGAAATAACGGCCACCATGCCTTCCAGCAACATCGCGCCGTAACCGATCGGCCGGGCGTCGGTCTCGCGGCGGAGTTGCTTGGAGGTGGTGCCGCTGGCGATGAGCGAGTGGAAGCCCGAACAGGCGCCGCAGGCGATGGTGATGAACAGCAGCGGAAAGAGCGCGACGGCGGCGCCTCCCGCGGCCGGCGCCTGCCAGCCGCGAAAGAGGGGGTATTCGACGGTCGCGCCGCCGAACATCAGCCCCAAGGCGCCCGCCAGCAGCGCCGCGTAGAGAAAGTACCCGCCAAGCTGCCCCCGCGGCTGCAGCAGCAACCACACCGGCAGCACGCCGGCGACGAGGCAGTACGCCAACAGGATCACGCCCCAGGCCTTCCGGGCGACGGCGTCCGGCTGGCCGATCGCCTGGGCCAGGTCGAACGGGACGTACGGCCCGGCGACGATGGCGCCGGCCACCAGCGGCAAGAAAACCAGCAGCGCGACGTTGTTCGGCGTCCTCAAATAGCGCAGCGCCAAGCCCATGGCGAGCGTCAGCGCCAGATACATGATCGACGCCGACGCGATGGCCCCGCCGCCCACGCCCCCGGAGTCGGCCCGCGCCTGGCCGACGAACGACGCGGCCGTCACGTCCGTAAACGCGACGATGATGTACACCAGCGCGATCCAAATGAAGCTAAGAAACATCAGGTACGATCGCCGCGTCATGTGGAGCCGCACCACTTCGGCGATCGACTTCGCCTTGTGGCGGATCGAGGCCACCAGCGCGGTGACGTCGTGCACGCCGCCGATGAAGATCGAGCCGACTAGAATCCACAGCAGCGCCGGCAGCCAGCCGAAGGTGATGCCGGCGAGGATCGGCCCGACGATCGGCCCGGCGGCGGCGATGGCCGAAAAGTGCTGCGGAAACAGGGCGGCCGGGGCCAGCGGCTCGAAGTCCAGCCCGTCGCGCAGCTCGACCGCCGGCACGGGCGCCTTGGCGTCGAGCCGCAGCAGCCGCGCAAGGAGCCGGCCATAGGTGGCGTAGGCCACGCCCAGCACGGCGGCCGCGGGAAGGACGATCCAGAGGAGGTTCATGCAACCGTGAGATTAGGGCTCGAGCTTAGTCGATCTTCCAGGTGAGATAGTCTTGGCTGCCGTCCGCGATACGCAGGATTATCACGCCCTCGGCATCGTAACGGAACATGATAACCCACCGCTTGTGCGCAATTAAACGGACTACGGGCCCAGTCGCGGGGCAGCCGTCC
>QEVI01000339.1 GCA_003576855.1 Planctomycetota bacterium | reverse complement strand
CACGCGGATACGACATGACAACCTCCATAAATTGAAACCAAGAGATTGCCAAGCTACCGCATCTTACCCCTTCGCGCCAGACGGGATTACTACACCCAACTGTTGGGGTGCGGGGGAGAGCTTGGGGCTTGGAGCGGGGAGCTTGGAGCCAGCACTGGTTCGTCTTGTGCGCACAGGTCAATAGGTTGCAGCGACCATGGTCGGCGGCGCCGAGGAATTGCGCGCGGCGCTAGGCGGCGATTTGAAGCCGCGGCTCAACGAGCCGCCGGAGCGATTGGGCGGCCGGCGCTTCGCCTGGCGGCCGGCGACGACTTGGCCGCCGCGGTCGTGCGGCCGCCGCCAGCGCGAGCCAGCCGCCGCCGGCGAGCCCCACGGCGGCCGGTTCGGGGATGCACCGATAACGGTCGAAGACCGAGGTGGCGACGATGGCCGAGGCGCCGGCCGCATCGGGCAGCGCCCAGGTGTAGTCGTCGACGAGCACGCCTTCGCCGGTGGCGTAATGGTCGTTTTCGGCGAAGACGCGGCCCGCGCCGGGGCGGAGGGCCTTCAGCTTGCCTTTGGCCGAGAGCGATCCGCCGTTGCGGAAGAAGCCCTGTCCCAGGTCGGAAGTGGCGAACTCGATGCGCAGCACATTGGGCAGCGGCGTGAACAGGAACCGGGTGGGCGGTACGCTGCCGCCGCCCCACTTCACGTCGAAGCTGACCGGACCGAGGGAGAGTCCGAGGCTGAATTCGGGCGTCTTGTCGGAGCCGGTGTTAGGGTCGATTTCAAAGGCCCAGGGCGTGGAGTAATCGAAGCCGCAGCATCCGTCGTTCTTGATTTCAAAGGTCCACGTCTTCGCGTCGAGGTCGTCGCCGGGCTTGGTCGGCGCGAGGTTGGGCCTTCCCGGGACGATCAACGGCGTGAACGACGACGCCGAGAGGTTGTAGAACTCGCGGAAGTGGAAATCGACCGTGCCGCCTAGCGGGATGGGATGGGCTTCGGGGGACAGGACGTCCATCCGGCTATCGACGGTCCAAGAGCCGCCCAGCACGAAGAAGCCGCTGGGCACGGTGTGGGTGTGCAGGTCCTGGTGTTGCATGGGGACGGCGCTGGCGGGGGGCGCGGCAGGCCCCACGGCCAGCACGACGACCAGCAGGGCCAGGCTCGGGAACGTTCTCGCCATCATGAGATCTCCTCCTCAGCCACCCGATAACGGCTTTTCGGATGGTTGCGTTGGGCGGCTCAGCCGCCTGGCGTGTACGCTCGCTGAGCGGCTAAAGCCAGCAGGAGCATGCAGTTTACGGCCAGCGGAGGACGGCGATCAAGAAACCGCGTTTTTCCGGCGTGCGACGCGTAGCGGAAGGCCCGCCGGCGGACGGGATCGCTGAAGCGGCGATCGCCGTGGCGGAGAAGAGGGAGGGCTCGTGGTTTTAATAAGCACTGCGGATCGACGAGCCGCGTTGACGGCTGGCCGCGCAAGTCGGATCTAACAAGCCTTGAGGGCCCTTCAACGACAAGGCGAACTATGCGTCGGCAGATTCATGCTCGCAGTCGTCTGATGGAGCTTCGTCTTGTTCGAGGCGACCGCGAGCAATATTGGCCAGCAGTGCACTCACCAGCAACGCCCCGAAGACTGCGTTGGGAACAATTCGATGAAACCACGAGTGCCGCGGCATAGGAACTTCCCTAATCGGCCCGCCCGCCGCTTGCCTTCTGAATTACTGCTCAGCGGGGATATCGGCGCGACTCCAGTGCGCACGGCCCGTGAACGACGGAATGGGCCAGCCCGGCCCGCGTCTGGTGACCTCCACTTTGTCCGGACTTAGGTTTACCAATCCCACGGACTCGGGCTCGAGATTCCAATAAACGAATGCCATGAGCGTGAACGTCAGGGCACAGCCGCAAAGAGCCGACGCGTTCTGAGCCAAGCGCACGCCCCGGCGCGACCGGGCCCAGTTGTCGAGAATTCGGGCCATTAGGAGATCTCCCTGGCACTATGCCTCCCAGTTTCGCCTCGCTCAAGTGCGAGCCGCTCGTCCACAGCAGACTTGTTGAGACGCGACCCAACGACGTGCCCCAGCGGATCGCCTGCGACTAACTGAAGGCCGAGCATGACGTACAGCCCTGACCCGGGCGCCACGGCTAGCGGCGCCGGCCAGCAGGCCGATGCCGGCCAGGCCAAGGGCCGAGGGTTCCGGCACCGCGGTGATGTTGGCCAGCCAGGCCTCGGTCTGGCCGGAGGGGTTGATGCCGTTGCCGACGATGGTGGTCCCGTCGGCGGAAATGGCCCAGGCGGCGGAGAGCGTCCAGCCGCTGAGGTCGAGGCCCAGTTCCGTCAACCGATCGGTGACCCGGCGTAGGCCGTGGGTCGCATCCCAGAGGACGGCCTCCGGGCCGATCGCCGATTCGCCCTGGCCCACGACGATCGCGCCGTCGGCGGAGACGTCCTCGGCGGAGCTGAAGCGGCGCCCGCCGGGCAAGTCGCCGAGGCCGACCATGCCGCCGGCGCTGGTCCAGCGAAAGGCTTCGCGGTCATCGGAGTTTGCGCTGGCGTCGCTGTAGCCGACGATGACCGAACCATCGGCTGAGACTCCGCGAGCAAAGCTGTCTACTTCGCCGCCCACGAGGTTTCCCAGCCCGACCATGCCCGATTCTCGCGTCCAGCGAAACGCTTCTGTGTAGAGCGAGCTTACGCCGGTGCTGCTCCAACCGACAATGACCGAGCCATCGGCCGAGACGTCCTCGGCCCGGGCTACGGCGTCGCCGCCGGGGAGGTCGCCCAAGTCGACCGTGCCCTCGGCTGTCCAGCGGAACGCCGGGCGCGGGCCGCCGAAGAAAAACCCGTTATGGTTTGCTCCCACGACGACCGAGCCGTCGGCCGATACTGCCGACGCGTCGCCGCCAACGAAATTGCCAATCGAGCGGGTGTCGAGCGGCTGCATGCCTGTCGTGCTTGCCCAGCGGAACGGCTCGCCGCTGGAGGCCCCCAAGAGACTTGTGCCGACGACGACCGATCCGTCGGCCGATACGGCGCTGGCCAGGCTACCGCTGTGTCCCTCGAGGCGTCCGAGGCTGACCATGCCTTCATCGGGCGTCCAGCGAAATGCGTCCAGGATGCCAACAGGCCAGCCGGTTGACGACGGGCGGGCGACGCTCCAGCCGACGACGACTTTGCCATCGGCGGAAACATCGCTGGCGGAGCTGGAAAAGTACCCGCCGGGCAAATCACCGAGCGGCAGGAAGAACGCGCCGCGGGCGCAGGGGCCGACCATCAACGCCCCCAGCAAACACATGGGCGTTGCGATGCGACGCAGGCGGCTGGCACCTCCCGTGGATTCGTGGAGCGCGCCGCTCGCGCGGCGCGGTAGAACGGCGTTCATGAGCGTGCCTCCGTCGCCTGCCGCAATCGCCGGACGCCGGCCAGCGCCAGGCACGCCAGCGCCCACGCGGAGGGTTCGGGGACGAATTCCAAGCGGATCGGCGTCACCACGTCCGGCACGAGCGTTCCGCTAGTGGCGTTGGCGTCGAAGGCCAACATCGTGCGAAAGCTGGAACTGGGCATCGTGACGACGTCGATCGTCGCCGGCTCGGGGTAGTTCTTGTCGAAGTCGCGGAGCTCGATCAGCAGGTTGCCCATCGACGGGTCGTAGTCAAACGGCGTTTGCAGGCGCGGGCCGGGGGCGAACGGCCGCGGCCCGGCCGCGGGGCCCGTGCCGAGGATCGGATAGGTGATCGTGCCGTCGAAGACCTTCACCTTGTTGGGCCCGTGATTGGCGTCGAAGACGTCGGACAGGGTCGTGGCGGGGGTCGTCGAAATCCAGATTTGCTCTTGGGGCTGCGTCCAGTTCACGGAGGTGGTTTGAGTGGCGTCGCCGCGGAAGTTAAAGGCCACGAGGCGACGCTGGCCGGCTGGCAGGCCAGCGAGCTCGGCGGCGGGAATGAGGTACTGAATCCGCAGGGGCAGCCGCGCCGGCGTGACGCTGCTGGCCCCTTCGGCCGCTTCCGCCCCCGGAGGCGAAACGATACTTGCCGCGGCGACGTGGCGCGGGCTGGCCGCCGTGAACGTTACGCCCA
>QEVI01000025.1 GCA_003576855.1 Planctomycetota bacterium | reverse complement strand
TACCATTGTAACTGGTGCGCAAAACCGATCTACGGACAGGGATATAATTCCCGCTCGCCTGAGAATGTGGTAGAAGAGATGCTGCATATCAAGTCGATAGTGAATCCCGACCACATCTGGTTTGCTGATGACATTCTCGGTTTAAAGCCCGGCTGGGTGCAGGAATTTGCCAGTCTGATTGAACAGCACAACATCAAAATTCCGTTCAAATGCCTGAGTCGCGCTGATCTGATCACCCGCGAAGCTGATCTTGCAGTACTGAAGCGGGCAGGCTGCCAGATTGTCTGGCTAGGCGCAGAGTCAGGCTCGCAGAAAATTCCCAACGCGATGGAGAAAGGCACCACCGTGGAGCAAATCCGCGAGGCGGCCCGCGAGGAGCTACGGCGGGAGTTCAACATTACGCGGGCCGAGCCGGTCGATGTCACCGAACTGTTTTATCGCGAGCAATCCGCCCGCGGCGAGGCGGAGCGGCTGCGGGCGCACGTCGAGAAGCAGGACGCCGAGATCCGCCGCATGCGGGAGCATATCGAGCGCGAACCGCAGCGGATCGCCGCCGCCATCGAAGCCGCCAAGACGCAAGTGCAGAACTTCATCGAGCAGGGCGGCAAACGCTGACCGGCGCCGCCGGTTGCCGTTTGTGATGGCTTGGAGCCAGTCGGCCGGATCTAGCGGTTTCGCGCACTTTGCCTGGCGTGCCTTGCCGGTGCGAAACCTTCGGCGGTCGGCGCCGACGGGGCCGATATGTACCGTATCCTGGCCCTTCCTCCCCCCGGACTGTCAGTTCGCATGGCAAAGGGAAAAACCTTCCGCATCGTCACGCGGGGCGCCAACGGAGAGCTTCGCGCCCGCGACTACGAGCACCAAGAGGCCGTGCTGCGGATGCACACGCAGATCGGCATTGACGATTGCAGCACGGATCTGAGCCTGCGGGGACTGCCGGTTTTCCGCGGGCTTATTGGCCCCATGCCCGAAGGCAAAGGCGTGGTCCGCTACGAGTCCCCGGAAGTTTTTGAAAGCCTCACCAAGGAGTGGGGCGCCAACGCCGCCGGTCGCAAATCGCGACGGCGATCGGCCAGCGACGCTTAGTTCGCTGCCGTACGGGCCTGATTGCCGGCGAGCGGCCAGCCGCCGAATTCCGCCGGGCGAGCGCCTTCGTGAAATCTTGCCGGTTATTCCCGCTGCGCAGTCGGTGCGCGGCGGCGGCGCGACTGGGCAAAGCGAACGGGCCAGCGGCCGATTGGGCGCACCGATTGCCCACCCAGCGAATCGTTGCGGAGCATCGGCGCTTGACCGGCCAGCCCTATGGACTCGAACATTCGGCACAATCCCGTTTCGCGCGAACGCTTTGCGCTGGATGGGGTGGGCTATGAGATTGCGGCCGCTGCCGACGAGGCCGGATGCCTTGCCCGCTGGAACTGTACGCTGTGCGGCCTGGGCGCCCAGTCGAAGGTCAAGTTTCCCAGCAGCTCGGCGGCGATGGAATGGGCCCGCAACAGCGCTCGCAGCCACCATGATCGGCTGCATGCCGCGCAGCGGCCGCCAGCGTAGCGGCCGCGCATTTCGCAGTGGCCTCGGCCACGCTCAATGGCAAGCTATCCGGGTAGCTTCTGCTCGTAGTGGGATTGTACTTCGCAGTCATCGGCGCAGGCTGGACAATCGCCTGTCCCAAAGCACGTGGCGCAGGGCAGCAGCCCGCTGTCGGGCGCTGGTAGTGCGCCACGTCCCTCGCAATTAGGACAACATCCGGACCCGCGGCAGATTGCACAATTATCCACGGTAGCATTCCCAGGCCATTGACGGCGTGCGGTGGAACGAGAAATCCAGCAGCCGCTCGAGCCGCGCCGGCATTCTACTTCGCGGTTAGCACAAATGCGAGCGAATTGGGAGCGGCTCACCATCGCCAGGCGAGGGTGCCCCAGGCCAGCCCCGCGCCGAAACCGGACATCACCAGGTGGTCGCCGCGTCGGATGCCGCCGGCGCGCAGCGTTTCGTCCAGCGCGATGGCGATGCTGGCGGCCGAGGTGTTCCCATAGCGGTCCATATGCATGACGACGCGCTCGCGATCGATCTGGAGCAACTCGATGGCGGCGTCGAGTATTCGCACATTTGCCTGATGCAGCAGCCAACAACTAATTTGGTCGCTGGATAAGCCCGCCGCCCGGAGCACCTGCCGGGTGGATTCCTCGACGATGCGCACGGCCCACTTGAACACCGGCCGCCCGTCCATCTCCAGCAGCCAGGACGAATCTTCAACGCCCGGTTGATAGGGCCGCTCAGCGCCGCCGACGCGACGGCACAACATGTCGGCGCCGGAGCCGTCGGAGCCGAGCGTGTATGCCAGGGCGCCTTGTTCCTGGCTGCCTGGCGCCAGAAGCACGGCCCCCGCTCCGTCGCCGAAAAGCGGATACGTCTTCACGTCGCGAGGGTTGATCGCACGGGAGTTCGCATCGGCGCCGATGACCAGCGCCCGGCGGCTGGCGCCCGCGGCGACGAACTGCATGGCAATGGCTAGTGAGTACGTGAAGCCGGCGCAGGCGGCGGCCACGTCGAACGCGGCGCAGTTGAGCCCGAGCCGCTCTTGCACCTTCGGCGCGGTCGCCGGCAGCAGCCGATCTGGCGACAAGGTGCCGAGAACCAGCACGTCGACTTCCTCGCGGCGGACCTTGGCGGCGGCGAGGCAGCGCTCGGCGGCGATGACCGCCATGTCGCTGGTCGTCATTCCCTCGGGCGCGTGGCGCCGCTCGCGAATGCCGGTGCGTTGCACGATCCACTCGGTGTCGCAGCCCAAGGAGGCCAGGTCGGCGTTGGTGACGACCTTGTCCGGCAGATAAGAGCCCGTGCCGACGATTTGTACGCCCGTGACCGACCGCACGGGGGCGCCGCCGACCGCCGCGTCTGCATCGCTCATGGACGAAACCTCGCGGGCGGTGGGACTTAGGAGGGCAGGGCAGGGGGGCGGCGGTACACAGCAGCGTAACGCCTGCACCGTGACGACCGCAAGGCCGCGCGCCGCTAGCGTGCGGCAACCCCATGGCCTTGCCAGTCGCCGGGCCTGCTGCGGCGGCCGGTCCGAGTTATGCCGCTTGCACTTGTGCGAAGCGATAGAGCAAGGCGTTCCCCTGTTTCCCGGCGACTTCGGTCACGCCGGTCTGGCGCAGACAGTACGCGATCCGCTGGGCGACCCACCGCTGCGTGTTCATGCGTCCCGCGAGCTGGCCCGTGTGGAAGGGCGAGGGCAAACGAGCCGGCAGCATGCGCCGCAGGTCGCCGGCGCTGGCGAATGTATGCGTCGCGACGACGCCCAGCAGCCGTTGGTCCTCCAGTTGAAAGGCGTCCTTCGTGCGGCGCCGCCGCTTGCCGCGACCGGGATAGCGGCGTTCCTCGACGTTCACCAGGGGGACTTCCAGCGAGAGCCGCTCATGGGGAAACACGGTCGTAAAGTACACGAGCTCGTCGAACAAGCTGATCAGGTTGCCGTGCTTCGGACTGCGCCGCCGCTCGACTTCCTGGCCGCCGCGGCGATCGAGCTTGACGAGCGTTTTGTCGGCGATGATCGGCTTGATGACGCGTACGCGGTGGCGCGTGAGCAAACGACGAACCTTGTCGCGAATGGCCGCCAAGGATCCGTGTTGGATTTCGATCAGCTCGCCGTCGCGCACGACGTCGATGCGGTAGCCCTCGCAGACGACCTCTTGCCGCCCGTCCGCGCCGGCGTACATGGACTTAAGTTGTCGATGGAGCGAGGTTTCCATACTTCACGGCCGGAATCACTGAATAGGCGCTCCGGCGGCTCGTTGAGCCGCGGCTACCTGGGTAAACGTCCACGCGCGTGCGGCGGCTCGTTGAGCAAACGGCCTCACGCCTGCGGCGGCTCGATGCCGAAATCGCGGATGGTCAGCAGCGTCTGCAAGTCGTAGCCGCGGGCCGCAAACGCTTCGCGGCCGCCTTCTAAACGGTCAACGATCGCCAGCACGCGCTTCACTCGCAAGCCGACGGCTTCGCAACGTTCGATGGCCAGCAGCGACGAACCGCCGGTCGTCACGACGTCTTCGACAATGGCGATTTCTTCCCCGGCCGCGAACGGACCTTCGACGTACTTGCCCGTGCCGTGCTGCTTCGACTCCTTGCGGACCATGACGCCCCGCAACGGCAAGTTCTCGACCCCGGCGAGCGTGAGAATCGCCGCCGTGATCGGATCGGCGCCGATGGCCATGCCTCCGACCAAAGGGGGCAGATCGCTGCGGAGCAGAGCGAGCATCCCGGCGCCGATGAGCCGGGCCCCGCGGGCGTCGAGCGTTACCTTGCGGCAGTCGAGGTAAAAGCTGGCCTTCTTGCCCGAGGCGAGCGTGAACTCGCCGAACGTCAGCGCGGCGTCTTTAACCAGCGCGATCAACGCTTCCTTGTCGTACATCGCGGCTACCCGAAATTGGCCCCGAAGGCGTGCATTAAGCCGCGGTATACCACGAATTGCAGCCCTCGGAGAAGGGCCTAGGCGGGCTGGGCGGGACAGTTTGATCGAGTCATTATGCGCTGCGAGACGAAATGCCTCTCGCCGGAGCAAGGCCGGCGGTTCGGCAAACGCTGATGCAAAACGCCGGCAGAGGCCAACCGCCGCCCGGCAACGTGCGTCGCGACCGAGCGCGTCGCCTCAACACCCCACGGAAATGGCCGCGACGCGGGCGGCAGCGCGTTACCGTCGCACCGTCACGCGCGAACCCTCCGACAAGATATCGTACAGGTCCGCCACGTCGGTCGAGTTGAGCCGGATGACGCGGCCGGCCGGCGGCGTCGCCGTCGGATCGCCGCTGCCGGGCCCCCGGATTACGACGGTCTTGGTCGCGTCCGACTCGTTGATCAGCAGCAGGCTGCGTTCCTCGGAGGGGCCGCTGGGCTCGCCGTACAAACCGCGAACCGTCGGCGTCAGGTCCTTCTGCTGGACTTTCCACAGGCCGTCCTCGATCGCGGCCGTAGGGTCGATCTCGATGTCGAACTTGCCCGCGTAGCGGCGATCGAGCATGAGCGTCATCTTCCGTTTGCCCAGTTCAATGACCGCGGCAAACGGGCCGCGGACGACCTTCAACTCCTGGCCGGGCTGCAGCGGGGCTGCCGGGGCAATGCCGTTGATCTTGGCGAGCAGCTCCGGCGACACTTCGTGCTTCTTGGCGATGTCCGGCAAGGCTTCGCCCGGTTGCACGATATAGGCCGGCTCCAAGCGATGCGATGGCGGTCCATCGTAGATTACGCTGCCCGCCAATTGCGACAACAGGGCGTCGACCTCCTGGGTTTCGGCGGGCGTCAGCGACGGGTCGTCGTACCAATCGGAGAGCTGCAGCAGCGCCTGGGCCAGTTCGCCGCGATCGAGCGCGGCCTGTACGGCCACCCGCACCGAGGCATAAGTCAGCGTTTTGGAACCAGCGGCCTCCGAGGCGTGGGGCGTTCCAGAATCGGCGGCGGGAGTCGCCGAGGCGGCGTCGGGCTTGCCCTCGCCGCTGGTCGCCGCGGCCGCGACGGCCGCAGCGGCGATGCCCGCTGGAATCGCCGCGTCCGCCACGGGGTTCGCCGAGTCCGATGCGGGGGCTGCCGGAGCGGAACCGGTCGAAGCGACCGGCGCGGTCATCGGCGGGACCTCCGCCGGCGCATGGTCTAAGTTTGAAGCTTTGCTCGGCGGCGTCGCTTCGACCGCACCCGCAGCGGCGATGGGCGTTGTCTCCACGGGCACAAACAGCGGAGCATCGGCCGCTGCCGTGCCGGATAACAACGCCGATGCGTCGGCGGGCGCCGCCGCCGTTTGCTCGTTCGCCGCGGCGTCGGGCAAGGGGGGGATGGGCGGCGTCGCCGCGGCTTGTTCCTCGCTCGCACCGGCCGCCGTGGCGGCGTCTTGATTGCCTGCAGGGGGGGCGGCCGGTTCGTCTTTCGGCGGCTCGCTGGCGGCGAGCGGCCCTGGCGTCCAGGCGGGCGCGTCGCCGCCGGCGGGGGCGGACGCTGCGTTTGCGGTCGCGGCGCCAGGAGCGAACGCTGGCGCCTCGGCAAGGTCGACGTCGGCGAGACCGGCGGCTGATGATCCGTCGCCAGACGTTCCGCTGGAGCCGCCGATATCCAACGGCCCGGCCGACCACTCGGGCACGCCCGGTGGGATGGCAGGTTCCGTCTCGTTGATCTTCATGTACAGCACGACGCCGACAGCGGCGAGCAACATGATCGTGATCAAAGGTCGCAGGGAGCTCACAAGTAGTTCCTCCGCACACGCGGTAGCAGTTGGGATGCCGGCGCGCGGATACTAAGTGATTAGCCGCAAGCCTGCCATGGCAGTTTGCAGGCCGCTAGCACTTGCGCAACAGCTTCCGCAACTGGCTATGTGCAGCGACACGCCCTGCGGCTGCGGCATGGATCGTTGGCGTTCATAGGTGTTCGCAAGGGCCCCCCTCCGGCAGCAATGGCCGGAGCGGGCACTCGTGGCACTTCGGCACGCGTTTGCACCAGTGATGGCCGACGTTCACTATCAGGGCGTGGAACTCGTTGAGCGTCTGCGCGTCGTCAGGTAGTCCGCTGGCGATTTCTTCCTGCAATCGATGGTAGTCCGCCTCGTCGTCGATCCAACCGTGCCGCGACCAGATGCGGTGGGTATAGGCGTCCACCACCAGCACCGGCTTATGGAGCGCGTAGAGCAGGATCGAGTCGGCCGTTTCCGGGCCGATGCCGTGGACGGCCAGCAGTTCTTCGCGGAGTTGCGAAGCGTCGCGCTGGCGCATCGCCTCGAGCGAGCCATCGTACCGTGCCACCAGGTAGTCGATGAGGTTGCGAAGCCGCCGCGCCTTGATGCGGAAGTAGCCGGCCGGGCGAATCAGTTCTTCCAGTTCCGTGGGCGCTAGTCCGTGGATTACGTGGGGATCGAGCGCCTCGGCTTGCTTGAGATTTTCCAGGGCCCGCTCCACGTTTCTCCAGGCGGTGTTCTGCACGAGCACGGCGCCGACCATCACTTCAAACGGCGTGTCGCCGGGCCACCAGGCTTGGGGACCGAGGCTGGCAAGCAGCAGTTCGTACGCTTCGTGCGCTACAGGTCGCATGAGTTGGAAGTTGCTAGCAGGTGACGGCGGGGGGCGCACTACGTGCGGTGGATTTGTCAAGTAGGAAACGGACGGATTGCCAGCGCTGCGTTAAACCTCGTTTGTTCCGTTTTGCGATCGAAAGTATAATCGCATTCTGTGTTGAGATTGAGGTGACGAGCCCGCACGGACGATGGCGAGTACGCAGCGCCGCCGTGGGCAACGTCACGGCGATCGGCGGGCGAACGCGGCAGGCGTTCGTCCTCGCGGCCAGTTGATTAACTCGGCGCGGCGGATGAAGCATCGCCGTCGCCGAATAGATAAAGAATTCTCCCGTGACTTCGACACGACCCAAAATCGCCGAGCTCGTTTACCAGTTCTACGGTCGATCGCTCCACCCGGAACTGTTTGAAATCTGCCAGTCGCGCACGGTCGAGCGGGGCGGTTACCGAGCGACCGTGCAGATCACCAGCGCCGGGCACCTCGTCCAGTGGCAATACCGCGGCCTGGTCTTGACCGAAGTAGCCGCGGCGGCGAACCAGCCGCTGCCGCTGCGCCGCAGGTTGATGTCCTATCGGCTCAAGGGCGAGCGGACGGACCGCATCGAGATTCGCGCCGGCATCAGTTATGAAATGAAGTTCTCGCTTGAGCCGGCTGACGACGATAAGTTCACCGCCTATCAGCGCGAGCTGACGCTGCATACTACCCGGCACGGCATGTTGCAACGGTTCGAGCCGAGCGCCCGATTCGGCGCCGCTGCGCTGAGTTACGTGAACATCGACTCGCGCGACAAGACGCTCTGCGTGCAGGCCTTCCACACGTTCCCGGACGACTGCGCGGTGCTGAAAATCCAATCGTGGTACCGCGTCGGCGCTTGATTACGCGCGGTTTCCTCGCCAGCAGGTCCTACGGAAGCGCCCCGTCGGGCCGCGCACCAGCGGCTCAGGGCGAAGCCGCCCGAGGATACGGGGCGCGCGCCGCCGGCTGTTACTCCGGCTACGCCGGCCGATAGCACTCTTGGGCGAATGTCCGAATCGCGTCGGTTACGGCCGCGGGGTTCTCGATCGGCGCCAGGTGGCCGGCGTTTTCGACTTCGACGAGGCGGACGTCGTCATCGCCGCTCTTGGCCAAAAGCACGGCCATCTCGTGCATCTCCGCGGGCGGGCTGATCGCATCCTCTCGCCCCACGATGCAAAGCGAGTGCGCGATGATGTGATCCAGCCGGCCGCGGACGTCCTCGCGCCGCGCCATGCCGCGCTGCGCCGCGGCGATGCCCTCCGGCCGCTGCCGTTCGATGATTCCGCGGACCCGCTCGGCGATATCGGGCCGTTCGTCTTGGGTGCGCTGGGCGAGCAGCTTCGGGAGCATGGCCAGCGCCGGGGCGGCGCTGCCCGACTGCATGACGGCCTCGGCCATTTTAATCCGCGCGGCGCGGGCTTCCTCGGCGTCGGCGGCGGCGCGGGTGTCGCACAACACCAGGCCGCGCAGTCGCTTGGGCCATCGCAGCGCGAGTTGCAGGGCGACGTAGCCGCCCATCGAAAACCCGACGGCGACGATCGGTTCGCCGATCGACAGCCAATCGAGCATCGCGGCCAGATCCGCGGCGTACCGCTCCATGCCGACGCCCAGTTCTTCGTCGCCGGCGGCTAGCCGCGATCGGCCCAAGCCGCGCAAGTCCGGTGCAATGACGCGAAAGCGGCCGCGAAGCGATTCAATCTGCGCATCCCACATCCCGTGGTCGAGCGGGAATCCATGGATCAGCAGTATCGGCGGCCCGGAGCCGACGTCCTCCAGCGCCAGCGAAATCCCGTCGTGAGAGAACTGTCGCTCGGCCATGTTTCGATCTCCGTGATTCTAGTTCTGAAGAGCATGGGGCCGCGAGCCGGGGCGGGCGCCGGCCCGTCGCCGAGCCGGCGCTACGGCGCGCCTTGCCAACCGCGTGTGCGTCCCTGGCGCCGCATGCGCCTAGGAACCGCCCTTGGCAGCCAGCTCGCGCTCGAACAGCGCGAGCTGACGCCGCATGACGCCGTAGTGCGGCGACAACTCCACGGCCTTCCGTTGCGTTTCGACCGCCTTTTTCAGGTCGCCGGCCGCGTAGTAACATCGGCCTAACGTATCGAGGTAGCTCGGTTCGTCCGGCTGCAGCTCCAGCGAACGCTTGGATTGCTCGACCGCCCGGGCGTAGTCGCCTTCGGTATTGCTGATTAGCCAGGCCCATTGGTTGTGAAAGCTGGGCTCGTCGGGATACTGTTCGATGAGCGCCAAGTGCCGTTGGCTCATCTCTTGAATGCGTTTTCGCGTCTGCTGGCGATAGGCGTCGTCCGCGCCCTGCGAGCGATACATGGCGATGAGAATGTCTGGATCGTCGTCGTAAAGCCGCCAGGCGTTTTCAAGGGCTTCTCGCTCTTTGTCGAAGCGATGTTGAGCGGCGAAGTCGCAAGCGCGGTAGTACTCGGCCCGCGCGGCAAGCGCATTGACGTATTCCTGTCCGTCGAGCTGCTGGATGAGCTGCTGGCGGGCCGCTCGGTCATCGCGGTACTTCTGGAAGAACTCGTCGAGCACCTCCGCGGCCTTGGCATGTTCCTCGCGGTCGTGCAGCCACATGGCCCACTCTCGCCGGGCGCGGAGGGAATCCCAGCTTACAATGGGCAGATCGTCGAGCGCTCGACGGTATTCCCGCTCCGCCCAGTCGACGAATCCCAGTTCGACGAGGGCGTTGGCCACGTCCACGCGTTCTTTGGCATGTGCGGCGCCCAGGGCGTACGCCTTGTCGGCCAGCCGCGCCGCCTCGTCCTGCCGACCGGCGCCCGACGTCGCCGCGGCGAGGTAGTACAGCAGGCGACGGTCGCCGCGCAGCTCTTCGCCCCGTTGGTCGACGACGTGTTCAAGCACGTCCCATCGCTTCTGGGCGATGATCCATTGCAGGGCCCAGGCGAGGTTGTTCATACGGCGCCTGGCCGTCTGATGGTCCGACCGCAAGTCGGCAATGCGGAGCAGCGCCGCGGCGGTGGCTTCCACCGTTCCGAACTCGTGACACCCCTGCAAGTGCCGCAGCAGCAGCGGGTACACGATCTCGCTAGCCGTATCGGGCGAATCGGCGGCCAGTAGCGCCGCTTCCGCTTCGACGGCCTGGTCCCACTCGGCGAGCGTTGCGCGGCGATCCGCCGCCTCGCGGAGCCAGAGCCGCGCCCAGACCACGGGCGGCCGCTCGCTGCCGTTCAGCTCGCGCTCGCAATCGGTGAGCAGCTTCTGCTGCTCGCCGGCAAGCACCGGCGACTTCAAGAGGGCCATCGCCGCCTGCCGCGCTGCCAGGGCCGAGGCGTCTAGCCGGGCGATCCGGCAGAGTGCCGGCAGGCCCGCGCCTTCCTTCAGCTCCGCCAGGCGGGCGATCCGCTTCTCCTTCTCCTCGCGGCTCAACTCGCCGTAACGAGTTAAGGCTCGTCGTACTTCCGGCGGATCCTCCGGGCGGACCCAGTCGACTCGCATCCGCAGCAGGATGTAGCGGGCTCGCTCGGCGATCTCCAAGTCGGCGTCCTCCTCGGCCGCGCGCAGGTCGTCGAACGCCTCGGGCCCTAGCCGGATGAGCTGCTCTTCGGCACGCCGCCTCACGGAAAACTGCTCGTCGCCAAGCTGCTGGATAAGCGCCGCGACGGCCGGATGCCGGGCGGTTTCGCCGGCGGCGTTGCGGTTCGACCCCGTCGCCGCCAGCGTGGGCGCAACGAGAGCGATGAAAATCGCCAAGGTGCAACCGCATAGCGACTTTCGGCTCATGGCTGGCGTCATTCCCCTGCGTTTGGAGCGGAAGCCGCGAATGGAGGAACCGTTCGCCGTCGGTTGCCTACGGGGCGACGCTCGTCGCGCCCTTCAACCGACCTTAGCGCCGGGGGGTAAAGGCGCAAGGTATTCTACCGTTCCGCCTCCATTTGTTCGATGTATCGGCGCAACCGCTCCAATTCGTCGGTAACGTTCCGCAGCTTGAGCATGTTTTCCACGCGCTTGACCAGCGAGACTTTGTCCACCGGCTTGGACAGGAAGTCGTCGGTGCCGGCGTCGACGGCCCGCTCCATGTCGCCGTGCTCGTTCAGCGCCGTGACCATCAGGATCATGATGCCCTTGGTGGCTGGATCGCTCTTGAGCTTTTGGCAAACCTCGAAGCCGCTCAGTTTAGGCATCATCACGTCGAGGAGAATGAGATCGGGCTGAAAGGACGCCGCCTTATCGAGCGTATCCTGGCCGTCGATGGCGACGGCCACTTCGACGTCCATGTCGCTCAGGTACGCTTCCAGGAGCTCGACGTTCGCTTCATTGTCGTCGGCGATCAGTACGCGATCACGGTTCTTGTCGGCCATGTCAGGACGCGCCAGGGCTAGCGCGCAGTTAGTCGCACCCAAAAACCACTAGCCGGGCGGCCACGCCGTCCGGAAAACGCGGACCGCGTGGCGGTCCGGCTGATGTTGTTTCCTCCGCCGCGCCGCAGGTCAGGCGGGCACGGTTTCCATGGCCGCCGTTGGCGCAGGGAAGTCCGCGCACAGCTCGCGAACTTGCTCTCGCAGGCGAGCGTGCACCGCCGCGTCGTCCGGCGCCTTGAGCGCTTGCAGCATCCATCCGCCAATGGTTCGCATCTCGGCCGCGCCCATGCCGCGAGTCGTCAGCGCCGGCGTGCCGACGCGTATGCCCGACGGATCCATCGGCTTGCGGGCGTCGAAGGGGATCATGTTCTTGTTGACGGTGATGCCGCAGGCGTCGAGCGCTGTTTCCGCCTGTTTTCCGCCGATGCCCAGCGGCGTCACATCCACCAGCAACAGGTGGTTATCCGTGCCGCCGCTCACCAGGCTCAGCCCTCCGGCCGTCAGCACCTCGGCAAGCGTCTTGGCGTTGTCGATCACGCGTTGAGCGTACAGCTTGAACTGGGGCTTCATCGCCTCGGCGAAGCAGACCGCCTTGCCGGCGATAATGTGCATCAGCGGTCCGCCCTGGATGCCGGGGAACACGCGGCTGTTGAGCGTCTTGCCGTACTCCTCGCGGCAGAGGCAGAGGCCCGAGCGCGGCCCGCGCAGCGTCTTGTGCGTAGTCGTCGTCACGAAGTCGGCCACCGGAAGCGGGTTGTCGTGCAATCCGGCGGCCACCAGGCCTGCATAGTGGGCCATGTCGACCATCAGCTTCGCGCCCGTTTCGCGGGCGATTTCGGCGAACGTCGCGTGGGGGATTTCGCGCGGGTAGGCGCTGGCGCCGGCGACGATCAGCTTCGGCCTGTGTTCGCGGGCCAGCCGCGCAACCTGGTCGAAGTCGAGGCGGTGATCGTCCTTGCGGACTCCATAGCTGACGAAGCGGTACAGCATGCCCGATACATTCAGCCGCATGCCGTGGGTGAGATGGCCGCCGTGGGCCAGGTCCAGCCCCAGCACGGTATCGCCGGGCTCCAACGCCGTGAAATAGACCGCCATGTTCGCCTGCGAGCCGCTGTGGGGCTGCACATTCGCAAACTCGGCGCCGAACAGCTTTTTCGCCCGCTCGATGGCCAGCGCCTCGACGACGTCAACATGCTGGCAGCCGCCATAGTACCGCTTGCCGGGGTACCCTTCGGCGTACTTGTTGGTCAGCACGCTCCCGGCCGCCTGCATCACGGCCGGGCTGGTGTAGTTCTCGCTTGCAATCATTTCCAGGCCGTCTTGCTGACGCTGGATTTCATCGGCAATCGCTGACCAGATTTCCGGGTCGGCGTCGGCAAGCACGTTCGGCATGGCAGGAGCTTCAGCGTTCCTAATGTTGGCGCAAGCAATTGAAGCGGCAAAGGTTACGGGCGCATTGCCATTGTCAGATCGCACCGCCGGAGTGTCAATCCGAGCCCCGCCGTTCGGTTCGGCCCATCGCAGAACTGACGGCGATCACCGCTGGTCGATCGGCACGAACTCCAGCCGCCCTGGCCCGATGTACTGGGCGGCTGGGCGGATGAGCTTGTTGTCGGCCCGCTGCTCGGCAATGTGAGCCGACCATCCACTCACCCGCGCCAGCGCGAAGATGGGCGTAAACAGCGGAGTCTCGAGCCCGGCGAAGTGAAACGCACTCGCACAGTAAAAGTCGGCGTTCGGGAAAAGCCGTTTCTCCGACCGCACGGCTTCTTCGATGGCCTCCGACACGGCGTAGAGATAGCCGTCCGGCGCCGCCGGCGACAGGCGACCGGCCCACTGCTTGAAGATATCGTTACGCGGATCGCGCCGCTCGTAGACGGCGTGTCCGAAGCCCATGATTCGTTCCTTGCGACTGAGCATCGAGCGGACTCCCGCCGCCGCTTCCTCGGGCGAATTGAAGCGGGCGATGAGCTCCATCGCGGCCTGGTTGGCGCCGCCGTGCAAGGGGCCGCGAAGCGCCCCGATCGCGCCGGTTATCGCCGAGTGGTAGTCGGCCAGGGCTCCGGCGATCACGCGGGCCGTGAACGCCGAGGCGTTGAATTCGTGTTCCGCGTACAGGATGAGCGCGACGTCCAGGAATCGCCGCCGCTCGTCGGTTAGCGGCCCAGCGGTCAGCAGGCGGGCGACCTGGCCGGCCATCGTGGGCTCATCGGTGACGACGTCGACTCGCCTGCCGGTGCGGCGGAGCTGATGCCAGTAACCGAGCGCCGAGGGCAAGACGGCGAGCAATCGATCGGCCGACTCGGCGAGTCGCGACGGCTGGCCTTCCGGTTCCAGCGTCCCCAGCATCGAGCAGGCGGTCCGCAGCACGTCCATGGGATGCGCATCGGCAGGAACCCGCTCGAGGACGTCGCACAGCGGGGTCGGAAGGCGCCGCAGGTCGCGCAGCGCCGCCTGGTACTGCGCCAGTTCCGCGCGGTTCGGCAATCGGCCGTGAATGAGCAAGTAGGCGACTTCTTCAAACCCGGCGTGTTCGGCGAGGTCTTCAATATCGTATCCGCGATAGCGCAGATACTCGCCGCTGGGAACCACGTACGAAAGGGCCGTGGCGCCAGCCGTCACGCCGCGCAACCCCGAAGGCGGCTTGGTAGGGGACATGCAGTCTCACGCCCTCGTGTAAGCGGCGGCGGGCGAAGCGGTAGCTCCAGGCGAGCCGAGGATGGCCCCGTCGCGGTCATGCGCCGGCCGAACAGCACAATCAGTTATCAACTGCAGCGCCGCTGTCGAGTTCAATCGTAGCCGTCACCGGAAAGTGATCGGAAGGGTAGCGGTCGCCTTGCTTGGTACGGATGATCTCTGCGCTACTCACCGTGCAGCGATCGTTCACCAGCACGTAGTCGATCTTCCCCGCCAGCCGCGCCTGGCCGAACCCGTTGAAAGTGCCGACCTCCGTTGCGTCGGGGTGCACCAGCGCGAAGCTGTCGCGCAAATGCGCTTCCTCCAGCAGCGACGTGGTCGCGGGGTTATCCGGCGCGGCGTTCAGGTCGCCGCTGACGATCACGGCGCAGTCGTCGCGATCCAGCTCCGCGAGCCGGCGGGCCATCAGCTTGGCGCTCTGCAGGCGAGCGGGCTGCGACTGATGATCCCAGTGCGTGTTCAAGTACAGTATCCGCTGGCCGCTGGTTCGATCGAACAGGCGAGCCCACGTGCAGATCCGGGGCAGCGTATTGCCCCACGTCGTCGAGCCGGGCGTTTCAGGCGTCTCCGACAGCCAGAACGTGCCCGCGTCTTGCAGGTCGAATCTGGAGCTTCGATAGTAAATGGCCGAATACTCGCCGTCGCCGTCCGCCTGTCGTCCCACGCCGATACGGGCATACCCGTCCAGTGCGTCGTCCAGTTCATCGAGCTGCGCCCGTAGGGCTTCTTGGAGTCCGAGCAGGTCGGGCGCGGCCTGCTTTATGACGGCGACGACCAGTTCGCGTCGATGCGGCCAGGCGTTCTCGCCGTCTGGCGCCGTGCCGTAGCGAATGTTGAAGGTCATCACGTTCAGCGGTTCGGCCGCGGCGGCGAGCGGTCGGGCAAGAACCAGCAGGAGCAGGACGGCGGCGCGGGTTGGCGGCGATAGCATGGCGGAGTTGACGGCGGCTGTGGTGTACTTGGATGCGTCGCCGCTCGACGCTAGCGGCGTCTTGTCATTCGATCGCCGGGGGTGCAGGGACGGATCACGCCGGGAAACGCTGGCACGGCGGCTATGCCCAATCGAGGCCGGTCTCGCGTCGAATCCGTTCCTCGAAGCCCCCGATCAGCCCGCCGATGACGTCCCAACCGTGCGGGCGACGAACTTCGATGTCGCCTTGGCGGTTAATGCGAACGATCGTGTCGTCGGTCACCCGTGCCTTGACCAGGTCGGATTCGTTGAGCTCGTCTTCGTGCATGGCGCGGCGAAGCGTGGCGCCGGTCATTTCGATGAAGCCCATGGCGGGACGCCTCCGAAAACGGGACGAGCACGTACATCGACTGTCGGATCACCAACGTACCGCAGGCGCCGCCCCCGGGGCAAGCATACGTCGGGGGAAACCGTGGGACGCCGCCGTAGGGGCGATGGGCTTTACGAGAGGCTCCACTGCGGCGCCTGGGCGCGCACCAGCTCCGTCAGCCGCAACAGCGTCGGCACGTCAAGCTGCTCGGTGCGGGCATCCTCGGCGAAGCCCATCTCCGCGAGGATTTCGTCTACGCCCGGCTTCTCCAGCACGCCTTTCAGCGCAGAAACGACGTTCGCGCGGAGGAACTTGCGCCGATGGAGGAAGATCGCCTTGGTGAAATCGTGAAAGTAGCGCAGATCGGGTATGGCCGCGCGACGCGCCTCGTTGACGACGATGCGGACGATCGCCGAGTCGACCTTCGGGGCCGGCCAAAAGACCGTCGGCGACATGACGCGGACAATCTCGGCGTCCGCCTGGCACTGCATCCACACGCTCAAGGCGCTGTAGTCCTTGGACCAGGGCTTGGCCACGATACGGTCGGCCAATTCCTTCTGGATCGTGGCGACCATCGAGTGCGGCGTATATTCCCAGGCCAGCAGGTTGCTCAACACCGGCGTGGCGATGTTGTACGGTAGGTTGGCGACGAGCTTCAGCCGCCGGTCGGCCTGCTGGGCGAGTTGTGCCGCCACGGCGTCGCGAACCGCGGGGTTGAAGCGGTTCTTGTTCTTAAGCGCATCGACGTTGAGCATCGTGACGTTGGGCTTGTCGAGCAACATCTCGCTGGCCAGCTCGAACAGGTGCCCGTCGATCTCGACGGTGACGACCGCCCCGGCTCGTTCGGCGATCAGCGCGGTAATGGCGCCCGTGCCCGTGCCGACCTCCAACACGACGTCCAGTTCCGAAAGATCGGCTGAATCGACGATCAGCCGATGCAGGTTCAAGTCGATGAGGAAGTTCTGCCCGTGCCGCGTCGCCGGGCGGATGCCCATCTCGCGGAATCGCTCCATCAGGAACGTCTTGGTCTGTCGGCTCATGCGAGATTGCGGAAGCGTGATCGGTGCTCAGTGCCCAGCCAAAACCTAGCCGGCAGGTCACTACCTGCCGGGAGCGAGCCAGTCGCTACGCCCGCCAACTCAACTGTCGCTCGACGTACTTCGCCAGTACGTCGGTTTCGAGGTTCACCTCGTCTCCGGGGCGGCGTCGACCTAGCGTCGTCGCCTGGAGCGTGTGCGGGATCAGGGCGACGCTGAACCGGTCATTCTCGACGGCGACCAGCGTCAGGCTCACGCCATCGACCGCGATCGAACCCTTCGACGCCATTTGCCTGGTGAGCTCAGTCGGGGCGCTGAACCACATCGTGCACCACGGACCGTCGACGTCGCGCCGCGCGACGCGGCCCACGGCGTCGATATGCCCAGTCACCAGATGGCCTCCCAGCGAATCGCCCAGCTTGAGCGACGTCTCCAGGTTGACGGCGTCGCCGGCGTTCAATCGGCCCAGGTTGGTGCGCGCCAGCGTTTCGGGTCCCGCTTCGAACGACATCTCCGCGCCCTCGACCTGCACAGCCGTGAGGCAGCAGCCGTTGATCGCGATGCTGTCGCCGACGTGCGTTCGGGCGGCGATGCGCTCTTCGGCGATCACCAGCCTCGCGCCGGGCCCCTCCGAAATGAGACGCCGCACCGGCGCCAGGCTTTCAACCAGTCCTGTGAACATCGTTAACCCGCCCTTCTCAGCATCGCATGGCGGTGTTCCCACAGCCACCGCCAGCCATGGGCGATCGGCGGCGTCAGCGCATATAGGCTGCAGGCCGCTGGAATCGCATACCAACGCACCGTGAGCAGCGCCAGGGCCGCGACGACGATGCCGACGAGCTGGGGAAACGTCTTCTGCCCCCGTACCAGGTGATTCACCAGGTGGGGATAGGGAATGCGCGACACCATGAACAGCGCAATGGCGATGGCCGCCAGCGGCAAAATGCGCTGCAGCCAGCGATCGAAACCTTGGAAGTTCGCATAGTTCATCTCGTTGCGAAGCGTGTACGACAACATGGCGAAGCCCGCGATGACCGCCGCCGCCGCCGGCGAGGGGAGGCCCTCGAACATCGAATGATCGTCGTCTTCATCGGTCTCCACGTTGAACCGCGCTAGCCGCATCGCCGCACAACAGGCGAACAGCGCCGCGATGAACCAAATCGCCTCGCGATGCACCTGCGTGAACTGCGGGCACATCTTCACCAGCAAGATGCCCGGCGCCACGCCGAACGACACGACGTCGCACAGGCTGTCGAGCTGGGCGCCGAAGTCGCTCGTCACGCGGGCGATGCGGGCCACCTGGCCGTCGAACATGTCGAAGGTCATCGCCAAAAAGATCAACGCCCCGCACAGCATGAGATTGTGCGTCGGATCAAGACTGCCGAGCAGTTCGCGCGCCGAATCGAGCTTGGGAGAAGGAACGAACGGCACGTCGTCCGGCCGCGCGATGCGCGACGCTACCACGATGGCGAAGAACCCGCAGACGAGGTTCCCCAAGGTGAAAACCGTGGGAAACACGGCAACGGCGCGGAGACGACGCATGGGCGTAACAGGGAAACTGAGGAAGTTCTGAATTACGGAAGCAGCCTGATATTGCCGTCGATGCGCACTGGCCGACTTTCCCAGGAAACGCCTGCGACCTCAGGGCGATTTAGTGGAGCCGCGCCAGGACCGTCACGCCGGCGCGAACGGCGTCGCCCACCGCCGTCTCCACCGTTACGGCGTCCCGCGGCAAGATCAGCTCCGTTCGCGATCCGAGTTTAATCATACCAAACTTTTCGCCGCGGCGGACGGCCTGGCCCGGCCGCAAGGCGCACACGATCCGCCGCGCCAACAGGCCGGAGATTTGCCGTACGGCATACCGCAGGCCGGGCCGCTGCTGGTCTTCGAACCCGATCCACATGAACTCGTTGCGAATCGCGCTTTCGGGATTGAGCGCGTTGAGGAACTTCCCCGGCTTATAGTGCATATCAACGACCCGGCCTGCTCGCGGAGCCCGATTGATGTGCACGTTAAAGATCGACAGAAAGATGCCGATCCGCACGGCCGGGCCATCGAGGAAGTCGTAGCGGTCCAGCGGCGTCACTTCCGCCACGACGCCGTCGGCCGGCGAGACCACGGCGTCGGGGTCGCTCGGCGCCTCGCGCCGCGGATCGCGAAAGAAATAGACAATCAGCGCCAACAGCGCCAGCGGCGCCGCGGCGGCATAGCACCAGGGCGGACCGAGCGCCCCCAGCGCCGCGACCAGCGCCGCCAGCGGCCAGCCCATGATCTGCAGCTCGGCCAGGCCCCAGCGGGCCAGTGGCAGTCGCTCGCGCCATTGAAACGGGTCGTCCTCCGGCGCCCAGTGGGCTGTACACTGGTTCGAGCAGTACTTCAGATCGCGAGGGTCGAGAATCTCGTGCGGCGCCCCGGTCGCATCCCCGCGACGCAGGGCCGCCATCCTCGCCACGTAACCTCGGCGGAACGTCTTGAGATACCAGCGCCGCCAGCGGCCCCACGCCAGTTCGATGCCGTAACAGAACCCGCCGCCGGGTTGCACGCTGCGGATGTTCTCTGGAAGTGGGACGGGGTTCTGCACAGGCCGTAAGCGCGGGCGCTCGGCGCCTCGCGACTGACTTAGGAAAACTGGCTCATCGGCGTTCGTATCTCGACGGACGCTGCGTCGCAGCGACCCATACCTTACGACAACACGGGGCAGGTGTCGAACCACTCCCGCCCCTGGCGACGCATCCACTCGGCCGATTCGTCCGGTCCCCAGTAGCCTGGCTCGTAAAGCAGTAGCGGCGGGGCGTCGTGCTGCTGCCAGGCGGCGAGGATCGGATCGCATGCTTTCCACGCCGCTTCGACCTCGTCGGCCCGGGCGAACAGCGAGGCGTCGCCTTCCAACGCGTCCAGCAGGAGACGCTCGTACGCCTCCGGCACCGGCCGGCCGTATTCACTGCGGTAGTTGAAGCTGAGATCCGTTTGGCGAAGCTTCATCTCGGCGTCGGGGACCTTCGTCTGGAAGTGGAGTTGGATCCCTTCGGCGGGCTGCACTTGGATGACCAGTCGGTCGGCCTCGCACTGATTGTTGACGCCGCTATTGAAGAGCCGGTAGGGCGGCTCCCGGAACTGGATGACGATTTGCGTCGTGCGGCACGAGAAGCGCTTGCCGCTGCGCAAATAGAACGGCACGCCCTGCCAGCGCCAATTGTCGACCGACAGCTTTACGGCGGCGAACGTCGCCGTGCGGCTGTCGCTGGGCACGCCCTCGGCCTCGACGTAGCCGCGGTATTGCCCGCGAAGCGTGTCCGCGGCGACGTCGGCCGGCGCGAGCGCCCGTAGCGCTTGGAGCACCTTGACTTTCTCGTTGCGGATCGAGTCGGCCTCCCACCGCACGGGCGGCTCCATCGCCGTGATCATCAGTAGTTGCAACAGGTGGTTCTGGAACATGTCGCGAATCACGCCGGCCGCGTCGTAGTAGCCCGCCCGCTTGCCGACGCCCACCTCCTCGGCCACGGTGATCTGCACATGGTCGATGTAGTTGCGGTTCCAGATCGGCTCGAAAATGGCGTTGGCGAATCGCAGCACGAACAGGTTTTGGACCGTCTCCTTGCCGAGGTAATGATCGATGCGATAGACCTGGCGTTCCTCGAACGCGCGATGAATCGCTCGATTCAGCCGCCGAGCGCTGGCCAGGTCAACGCCGAACGGCTTTTCGACCACGACCCGCCGCGGCGCCGCGGTTTCCTCGGCCAGACCCGCACGCGCCAGGTGCTCGACGGCCGGTTCGTAGAACTTTGGCGCCGTGGCCAGGTAATACACGCGGGGCGCTGGCGCCGTCTCGATCTGCTCGAGGAATTCGCGCAGCCGGTCGAACGCGGACGCGTCGCCAATGTCGCCGGGGTGGTAGAACAAGCTGGCGGCGAACTGGTTCCACACGGATGGTTCGAACGCCTCGCCGACGTAAGCCGCGGTCGATGCGGCCAGTTCCTCGCGCCACGACTCGTGCGTAAACGGCGACCGCGAAAACCCGACGACCCGCAGGCCCTCCCGCAGCCGCTTCTTGTGGTACAAGCGGTACAAAGCCGGTATCAGCTTGCGGCTCGTCAAATCGCCCGAGGCGCCGAAGATGATGAAGGTGGCAGGCATGGCGGCAGGCATCGAGCTTTCCGGCGGCGAGCGATCAGCCGTGCGCGTCCGGCGCAGCGCTGTGGCCGAACGCCGCGCGCCGGCCGCTGACGGCCCCGTCAGTCCTGCGGCGTCCGTCGCAGGCTGAGCCAGTCGGTATGGAACACGCCGGGCATGTCGATGCGCTGGTAGGTATGGGCGCCGAAGTAATCGCGTTGCGCTTGCAGCAGGTTCGCCGGCAGCCGCGGGCGGCGATACCCGTCGTAATAGGCGAGGGCCGTGGAGAACGCCGGCGTGGGCAAGCCAAGCTGGGCGGCGGTCGCCACCACGTGTCGCCAGGCGTGCTGCGCCTTTTCCACCGCGGCGGTGAAGTACGGCGCCAGCAGCAAGTTCTCCAGTCGAGGTTCCGCGTCGAACGCTTCCTTGATGCGATCCAGAAACACCGCCCGGATAATGCATCCGCCGCGCCACAGTAGGGCGCAGCCGCCGAGGTTCAGCGGCCAGTCGTGTTCGGCGGCCGCCGCCTGCAACTGCACGAAACCTTGCGCATAACTGCAAATCTTCGAAGCGTAGAGCGCTTGCCGAATGTGCTCGACGAAAGCTTGGCGATCGCCCGCATACCGCTCCGACGGCCCCGTAAGCGTCGTGCTGGCCCGCAGACGCGCGTCGCGCTGCGCCGACAGGCTGCGGGCGAACACCGCCTCGGTCACCAGCGTGCTCGGCACGCCCAGATCGAGCGCGAGCTGGCTCATCCACTTGCCGGTTCCCTTGGCGCCGGCGACGTCCAGGATTTTGTCGACCAGGCGCCCCTCGCCCCGGTCGTCGGGCACGCTGAAGACGTCGCGGGTAATCTCAATGAGGTAGCTGTCGAGCTCCCCGCGGTTCCACTGGTCGAACACGTCGTACAGCTCGTCGTTCGACAGCCCAAGCGCCTCTTTCATCAGCAAATAGGCTTCGCAGATAAGCTGCATGTCGCCGTATTCGATGCCGTTGTGCACCATCTTGACATAGTGCCCGGCGCCGCGGGGGCCGACCCAATCGCAGCATGGAATATCGTTGTGGGGGCCTACTTTCGCAGCGATGGCCTGGAAAACCTGCTTCACGAGCGGCCAGGCCGCCTCGCTGCCGCCGGGCATCAGGCTGGGACCGACGAGGGCCCCCTCCTCGCCGCCGGAGACGCCTGTGCCGACGTACAGCAAGCCGTGCTGTTCGACGTAGCGGGTGCGGCGCTCGGTGTCGGCGAAGTGGGTATTGCCGCCGTCGATGATGACGTCTCCGGGAGAGAGCAGCGGCAGCAGCGCATCGATGAGCTGGTCGACCGCCGACCCGGCCTTGACCATCAGCATCACCTTCCGCGGTGGTTTGAGCGCCGCGACGAGCTCGTCCAGCGAATGGCAGCCGACGAACCGTTTTCCCTTCGCCCGGCCGGCAAGCAGTTCATCGACTTTCTCGACGGTGCGATTGAACACGGCGATGCGAAAGCCCCGGCTCTCGATGTTAAGAGCCAGGTTCTCGCCCATCACCGCCAGGCCAATCAGTCCGATATCAGCTTGCTCTGGCATGATCGCTTCGCTTGCAAGTTAGGCGTCTTCCACGGGCCATGGCGGACGGTCCGGAAGCAGCTTGAAGAACTCATCCAGCAACCGCTGCTGGTACTCGCCCGCGAAGGCGCCGCTAAGAAACCGGTCGATCCCCTCGTCCAGCAGGCGTCGCCAACTCGCTTCTTCCCGGCCGGGGTTAATCGGGAAGAACAGGCAGCCGTTCGCTTCGGCGGCCTGGTAGTCGCCGGGCGCGTCGCCGATCATCAGCGTCCGCCCCGTGCTATACTGGTTGGCGATTGACAGCATTTCCTTCTTCGTGCCGAACTCCTGGCCGTAGATGGCGCCCACCAGCGGCGCCAACTCGTGCTCGTTCCATTCGGCGATGAGCGCCTCGCCCGGCGTCGCCGAGACGACGAACAGGTCCGCCCGGTCGGCTAGCCGAAGCAGCGAATCCCGCACGCGGGGAAAGGGCGGAACGCCGCTCACCATCTCGGCGATAGCCGCGTTGACCGCCAACGACCACTGGAGCGTCAGCGACAGATCCGGATCGCCGGTCGCTGCGACGGCCTTTTGCAGCGACGGATTGCCCAACTTCGACTCGGCGGCGATCCAGCGCCGCAGGCCTTCCAGCCGCGGGATCTCGACGCCGCGGGCCTTCACCTCCGGCCGCCGCCGCAGCCAGTCGAGTTGCTCCACCAGCCCGGGAAAGCGGTTCACCCCGCGGCTGCGAGAATACAAGTTGACGAATTCCGCCGCCTCGCGGGCATACTTGCTCACGCCCTGCAGCCGAAAATGCTTGATGAACGCGGGAATGAAGCACTCCTTGTGCTTCAGTTCCATGGAGTCGAATACACAGCCGTCGGAGTCGATGCCGACCAGGTACTCGTGCTTGCGCTGGAAATCGGAGGCGTTCATATCAGCGAATGGCAGCCGAGGGGCAGGGCGGGCGCGCACTTGCCGAATGACGCCGCGACCGCCTCGTTCGATACGAGTGTATCCCTACCGCCGTAGCTTCACAATTGACCCGCCGGCGGCCGGCCGTGAAAACGATCAACTGCCCCGCAGCCAGCGTGTCGGCCCCCGCGCTGCGTGTACCAAGCCGATCGTTACGGCGCCGCCTGATACGCCGGCAGCGCCAAGATGCGGGCCTCGATGCTGTTAAGCTCGTTCGTCAGCCGTTCGTCCCCGGGGCCGCCGAACGCGTCGCTGAACTCCTTCGCCCCCAGTTGCTCCCTGAGGCCGTCGATCGGCGGCATGAACGCCTCGCACGAGAAGCGGCGCGCTACGTCATCCAAGGAAAGCCTGTCGCCGAGCAGGGCATGGGCGAACACGATGCCGGCGCGGTTGGCCGCCATATCAGCGAAGCTGAATCCTGAGGCGCCGTGCGAGTCGAGCAGTTCCTTGGCCAGTCCCGCGCTCCGCGCCGTTTCGCTACCCATGAGAACCACCAGATGCGCCGAGACGAAAAAGTGCTTCGCCAGGTCGGCTCGACCACGCATCGTTGGCTGGCCGAACGCGGCCAGTCGCGACTCGCGTTCCTGCTGGCTTTCCATATGCGGCGTAACGGCGGCGCCCAGCGGCAGTTTTTGCAACAGCCCCGCATCGTCCAGCGCTACGCCCATGGCCAGCAGGAACGCCTTTTCCGCGTTGTCCCGCCGAATGTTCTTGGCCGCAATGGCCGCTTGTCGAACGTAAAGCTCCAGTAACTGGTCGTGGCTGACCGGCTTGCCGCCGCCTGGCTGCGCAGCCAGCTCCTCATTGCGCTTGCGCTGCAAGTGCGCGACGCGGTTGATTTCCTGCAAAATCCGCCGCGTGTCTTCGACGAGCGGCTTGGCGTTGGCGCCGGCCATGATCTGCGAGTATCTGCCCGACGCCGGATCGTCGCCAATCGTCGGGTCGATGGCTTCATAGATTTCGCGCATGCGGCGCCGCGTCTCCGGCGAGAGTCCGCCCACGTCTCGAATCCGGCGCTGGCGTATCTCTTGGGCCATGAGCGACAGCAGCAGCGTGTTGGGCGGGTCGAAGCGGACCTCGGCGCCGGCGACTCGCTGCAAACCCTGACCGATCACCGGCCGCATCACGCTGGTCGGCTCGGGGCTGTGGGTGGCCCCAAGAAAATGGCCCAGTTCGTGCAGCAGTAGCTCCAGCCGCTCCGGCTCCAGCACGTTCCGCGAACGCTCCTTAATCAGAATGTGCGAATGCAGCGGCCCGCGCGTGCCTCCCAAGTGCACCCTGCCCGTGGCAATCTGATATTGGCTGCTGAAGCCGATGGCCACGACGCCTGGCGCGGGGAGCACTTCGCGTTCGAATTCCATCAGCGATCGATTGAAGTCGGACTGCCGATCGTCGGAGTCCCACGTATCGATCGCCGCCACGCGCAACTGAAGGCCGCAATGGGCGTCCAGCACGGACGACGCTCGGTCGATCCGTTCGCGAATCGTTCGCTCCCACAGCTTGCGCGGGCGCACTTCATCGTCGTCGACGAGCACTTTGACGTCGATTACGCCGGCGTGAGGCAGCTCGATCGGCGGCAGGGCCCGCGCCTGCCACGACCGCACGCCCGACTCGCCCAGCCCGATCTTGTGAATCGCCACGCCGCCGCCTTCGCCCAGGACGCCGATGTAATAGGCACAGTCCGGTTCCAAGAGCAGTTCGCCGAGGCCCCCCTCTTGCATGCCCCGCACCCGCACGCCCGCATGGGCGAACAGCGGCCGGCACTGGCCGGCGGCGAGCTGCACCGGGCGAGACGGCTGGTCGTCGATGGCGGCTTCAATCGACAGCGGCTCGGCCGTCCGGTTGGCGATGACCACCACGGCGGCCCGCCCCGGCGCCGCAACCACGCCGACCCACGCGGCGAGCACCGCTGGCGCCAACCCCCGGCGAATCCTTTGCTCCGACATCGACCCCGTTCCAGTACCGGCCAGCGCCCGCCCCGGCGAGCTAGAATCGCAGAATTCACAGCAAGCTTTGCAGTTCCTGCATCGCATAGACGTCGCGCTGCCGGTGCGTCGCCGCGAAGGCCGCCTGCAAATTGTGGAGCATGCGTGCTAGCCACTCCCGCGGCGTAGCCCGACGCACTAGTTCCGCATCGGGCGTCAGCGAACGGCCGGTCGTCTGGCAAATCCGCTGGAAAACTTCGTCCGACGACAGCAACCTACCCCGATAAAACGGATCGACGTACATCGAGGACGCCTTCCCCGCGTCGCTTAGCTCCACCTCCGCGAGGAAGTGCCCGGGCGCGTTGACGCCATGGACGACCAGGCCGACGCCGGCCGCGACGCGGCGGTAGACCAGCGAGAGCGTGATCGGCAATCCGCGGCGGCTATCGAGCACCGACGGCAGATAGCTGTTCGCCGGGTTGTAGTAATCGTCGACGTTGCCCCGAAAACCGAGCCCGTCGAACAGCACGTCGTGCAAGTGCGCCAGCAACGCTTCGGGCGAGCGGGAGCGGACCTGCCCCAGCAGGGCGTTTGCTAGCTTGCTGATGGTCTGTTCACCTTCGGTCACGTTAGCGTCGGGCAGTTCATGCGTTGAAATCGCCCAAGCGGCCCGAAACAAGCCCTCGGCGCTGTGAATATGGGGCAATTCCGCGGCAAACGCTCGATACGCGCTGCGGCGACAGTAAGCCGGGCCCATGACGTCCATCACACCATGATTACGCGGCCAGGGGCCGCAGTCCAATCGCCAAACGGCCCCGTTTGCGCGGGCTACGCGGCTCGATCGGCGTTCGCCCCGTCGGCCGCCGCGCCGCGCGGCGCCGTTGCAGCTTGTCGCCGTTGTGGTACGATGGCGGTCTCTCGCAAGCGGGATCACGCCGGCGGCCCGGCCGGCTGGCATACCAGCAGGCCGTTCGCATGCATGGGTTTCGCGCCGCGCGAGGGATCCCCTTTGCGTACAAACTACGCATCTCAACGCTGGGCGGCCGTAGCGGCTGATCGGCATGAGGGCGTTGCGGCACTTTAGTTCGATGAAGAGTCTCGCCAAGGTACTCGATCGTTAGTTTTTCGCGGATTGTAGCTAGCATGCTAGAGCTCATCCTCCTTGCGGCGGCGTTGCTTTGGGCGGCCCTGGCGGTTGGAACAAGCCGACTCGCCCTGGCCACGAGGTGCGCCAAGTCGCTGGGCGCCAGCATGTTCAGCCAAACATGCGGAGCCATCAGCGTCCGCAACGGGGCGAATCCTGGAAGGTGCGGCCGCCGGATCGTTGCGGTTTTCGCAGCGCCCGGTTGGTGCACGCCGGGCCTCCGAGGGCCGTCGCCTGGCCGCTGGCCAGACGGCCCGGCGCTCGATCCGCGCTGACGGCGATCGCGCGAAACCTTAGACGTCTGTCGCGGACCCGCTTCCGGGCCCTGCGCGGCGTGGCTCTTCTCGGCGAACTTCTTTGCCGTCGCCGCAGCATCATTGCTTGCGACCAGGTCCGATCGGCTGATCGGCCTGAACGTCCTCGAGCGTCCGTCGCTACTGCCTGGCCGTTCGGCGATGGAATTTCACGGAAGGATGTAAAACACGCATGTCACTGCCAGTCGTCATCGGAGTCGTCGGCTCATCTCTGCTGCTTGCCGACGTGTCGGAAGGCATCGCCGTCGCCATTGCAGCGGTGGCGGCGCTAGGCGGATTCGGCGTCGTCAAGCTGCTGGACTACCTGCGCAAACGGGACG
>QEVI01000338.1 GCA_003576855.1 Planctomycetota bacterium | reverse complement strand
ACGGCGCCGCGCGGGGCGCCGGCGTCGCGGCGGCGGCTTGAATGGGCTGGGGCGTTTTCTGGCCGTAGTACAGCTCTTTCCAGGGAATGACGCCGCCGTTGCGGGCGTGCTGCGCGAAGTAGGGATTCGCCCGATGTCCTTTGGGGACCTTGATGGCCGCCTCCAGGCGGCGGCTTTCCGACTGGGCGCTTGCCGGGCGGCCGTACGCCAGCGGCTCGAAGAACCGCTTCAAACCGTCGAAATCGTCCTTGGTCCAGCGGTCGAACGGGTGTTTGTGGCATTCAGCGCATTGAATCTGCACGGCCAGAAAGACGTGGGTGAACGCTAGCGTCTTATTGGCCGCTCCTTGTACATTTCTGCGCGACCAGAAGTGCGGCATCGTTTCGCGCTGGGCGAAATCGGCAGGATTCGCCGTGCGCACGTACGAGCTCATCTCCGCGCAGTATTCCTGGTACGACTGCCCCGGCCTACGGCTCTCGCTGACGATCATCCCTTCCACAAGCTTGTCGTAGGGTTGGTTGTCTTTCACTCGCTTGTAGACCCAGTCGTACCACTGCCGCGACTCCTCGTGCACGAATTGCGGAGAGGGCATGACCTCTTCGCTATTGCCCGTCAGCTCGCAAATCCATGTCGTCCACCAGGCCGCGTATTCGGGGCTCTGGAGCAACTGGTCGATTTTGGCGGCCCGCTTGTCGGCGCTCGCGTCGGCCAAAAACTGCCGAACTTCGTTGGCCGTCGGCAGGCTGCCGGTGAGGTCGAGCCTGACGCGGCGCAAGAACTCCTCGTCCGTGCAGATCTCGGACGGTTCGATGTTCAGCGCATCGAGCTTGTCCTGCACGAAGCGATCGACGGGAGCGAGGGCGTCGGGCCGAGTCGCAGCGGGTCGGTCCGACGGCGGGCGCGGCACGTACACGGGCGCCGCCGCTACGGCCTTATCGTAGAACACGACGACATGGGTATCGCCGTATCCGGAACTGGCGATTCGCCCCGCTTGGTCGACGGCGGCGACGGCGTCGTCGTTCGTCTGAAACCGGCACAGCGGAGTGACGTCTTCGACAAGGCCGTCGCTCCAATGCGCGATGACTTGCAGTGGAACGGACTGCTCGAGCTCGGCAATGGTTATCGCCTCGGGGCGTAACTCCAATCGAACCGAAGCGGCGTCATCAAGGGGCGTCGGTCCCGGCGCCCGGGCGGCGATCCAATTCAGGAGCAGTCGATATTCCCAGCCGGCGGCGTCGAATCGCTTGCCGCCTTCGTGCGACTCCAACAGCGTCGGTTTGTGCAGCACGACGCTTTCCTGGGGAGATCGCCAATTAGCCCGAGGCGGATCGCCTTCGTCGGCGAGTTCTACCAGGTCGTGCTGGTAGTCATAACCGAACAGGGAAAGCTCGAAGCCCCCCTGCCCTCCCTTGGCGCCGTGACATGCCGCGGCGTTGCAGCCGAGCCGCGTCAATAGCGGCACAACGTGCCGCCGCAGGTTGGGAGCTTCGTCGGTGCTCGCGGCGAATCGCTCGGCTGCCGAGGCGCGAATCGGCGGCTGCTGCCCGTACGCGCCCTGGCCGTTGCCGCCGGTGAACAGCGCCAGTACGCAGGCGCACCACCGGGCGGACGTTCGGCGAAGACTCGTGGGATATCTGCAGCGAGACATGACCGACGGCGCGCTAATGGTAGATTGGGAAGTTACGACATGCAGGCAGATTCGCGAAGGCGCCGGGCGCGTAGACGCGGCGAGCACGGCAAGGCGAACGAGAACGAAAGAAGCGAGAACGGATCCAGTGTACCGCTGTCGCGATCAGACGGCGAAACGGATCGCGGTTTGCCGGCGGATTAACGGCGTGATGATGCTTCGACGAGCGCCGCGGCGAGGTCGCTGCCGGCGACTGAGGCCAGCGGGCTGCGATATACGTCATCGCGTCGATAATCGCGCGATCACCGGTCGGTGATCGGATATACCGTCGGGGCCCTGCCAGCACTCAGCGACCCGCCAGGAATCGTCGGCGAGCACGTGGTCAACCCGCGCAGAGAACGCCAAGCCTCCCTGCTGAATGTTCACGGTGTATCCCCAGCCCCAGCCAGCCTCGGTGAACGCGTTTTGAAGATGGGCCCAGCATTGCCGATAAATGGTGCTCGTGGTGGGAACGTTGAAGTCGCCCACAACAAGCAACGGGCCCTCCAACTCGCGGAGACGGGCCCGCAGCCGCTGGTGCTCCGAGCGGCGGTTGAACGTCTGCTCCACCAGGACGCTTTGCCTCGATGGCGCGAGGATCGTGCGGGCGTCGGTGACCGCGGCCAGGCCGTGGCGAGGACTCAGGCAGTGCACCGCCGCCAGAAAAAACGGTCCGGACGACCGGTCGATGCGCACGATCTGGCAAATGGGCCGGGGCCAGCGCTTGGGCATCGCCCGCTTGACGACGTCGATGCGGGCGGCCGGCTCGCGTGTCGCGACGACGATATCGCCGCTTCGGAAAACGCGCCACTGCGAGTTGAAGAGCGGCTCGGTTTCGCCCCGGAACTCCTGAAGGCACACGATGTCAGGCTTGACGTCCGCGATGAGCGCGGCCAGCCGGGACGTATCGCATCGCTCGTGGCCAGTGTTGCAGGTCAGTACGGTAAGATTCGGGCGTGCGCCGCCTAGCCATGTCCGCCAAGGAATGCACAGTCGGCCGATAGGAAACGTCACTAGGACTGCGGCAATCGCCAGGGCCGCCCAGGGACCCCGCCGCCCGGCCCGCAGCAGCGCGACTACGGCAAGGACGGGCAGCGGCACGGCGTAGATCCACTTGGGTCCAAACATCGCCACGGTGGCGAGCCACCAACGATCGCCGCCCCAGTGGATGATGCCCCAGACAGCCGCCAGGCCGCCGACGTAAAGCCAGGCCGTAGCGCGTAGCAGTCGCCGCCGTGGTCGCGGCGCCGAAAGCCGGCGCACGACGTGCTCCATCAAGGCGGCGTTGTCTAAGGCTGCTGGCGCTATTGGCATTTGGCGAGCCGGCCGCTATTGAAGTACATTCCGGAGGATTCGCGCGATGCGAACTGCCGCCGCGCCGTCCCATAGCGGCGGCGGGTTGCCCAGCCTCTCCGGCAAGGCTAACACGTCCGAAATCGCCTGTTCGATGTCCTGGGCGTGGCAGCCCACCAGGCGATTGCTGCCTTCGGTGATCGTGATGGGCCGTTCCGTGTTTTCACGCAGGGTCAAGCACGGCACGCGCAGCGCGGTGGTTTCTTCTTGCACCCCGCCGGAGTCGGTGAGCACGAGGCGTGCGGCGTCGATCAGCCCAATGGCGTCGAAGTAGCCGAGGGGCGGCAGCGGCGTGTACCCGTTGCAAAGCGAATCGTCGGCCAAGCCGGAGGCTTGCAGACGCTGAGCCGTGCGCGGGTGAATCGGAAACAGCACCGGCATGCTCCGGGCGACGACGCTGGCCGCCTGAAGAATGCCGCGCAGTCGCTCAGGGCTATCGACGTTCGACGGCCGATGGAGCGTTAGCAGGGCATACTGGCGGGGGCGAACGCCGTAGCGCTCGAAGACGCGCCGCTGGCGCGCCTCCTCGATATGGGCAAGCAAGGTATCGATCATGATGTTGCCGACGAGGAACGCCCGGTCGTCGGGCACGCCCTCGCGGCGCAGGTTCTCCAGCCCCGCAGGTTCGCTGACAAACAGCCACTGGCTAACCGCGTCGACCAGGACGCGGTTGACTTCTTCAGGCATGCCGCGATCTCGGCTTCGCAGTCCGGCTTCAACGTGCGCGACCGGGATGTTGAGCTTGACGGCGGCGAGCGTTGCGGCGAGCGTGGAGTTGACGTCTCCCACGACGACGACGGCATCGGGCCGGCGGCGATCGTAGACCTCCTCAAGGCGGCGCATCACTTCGGCGATCTGATAGATGTGGCTCCCCGATCCCACCTCGAGATTGACGTCGGGCTCGGGAATGCCGAGCTGCTCGAAGAAGTCGCCGCTCATTTGCCGGTCGTAGTGCTGCCCGGTGTGAATCAGCGATGCGTCGATCCGCTGGTGACGCAGCGCCCGCATGAGCGGCGCGACCTTCATGAAGTTCGGCCGCGCGGCGGCGATCAGCGAGACTTGAGGCATGGGGCGGGCCTGGAAATCTGGGTCCTCAGCGGAATTCGTGGGTGAGTTGACGTTGCTTGGCGGGGCGCGGGGGAAGGGACCATGAGGCCCCAAGGTCCCTTCCCCCGGACCCCCA
>QEVI01000337.1 GCA_003576855.1 Planctomycetota bacterium | reverse complement strand
TGCCGAAGGCGACGTCGAGGTTTCCCGGTAGTCGCAGCGGTCGGCCCTGGTCGTCGGCGGCATCGAGGGCAGGGCCGCAGAGCTGGACGTCGGCGATGCGCTCGTTGAGTCCCTGCCACAGGCGGTTGCGGAGGTTTGCTAGCCGGCCCGGTTCGTGCGGCAATTCGTCGATGCACAGCTCCAGGGCCCGGGCCATGCCGACGATCCCCGGCACGTTGAGTGTTCCGCTGCGGAGACCCTGCTGCTGGCCGCCGCCGGTGATCTGGGGGTCGAGCCGCACGGCGGGGCGGGACTGGCGGACATACAGCGCGCCGACGCCCTTGGGGCCGTATATTTTGTGGGCGCTAAAGCTCATGAGATCGATGCCCAGATCGCGGACGTCGACGGGCATCTTGCCGACGGCCTGCGTGGCGTCGCAGTGGAGCGTCGCGCCGCGGACCTTGCAGACCGCGGCGATTTCGCGGAGCGGCTCGATGACGCCGATTTCATTGTTGGCGAGCATGACGCTGACCAGCACGGTGTCGTCTCGAATGGACTCGGCCACGCACTGCGGATCGAGCCAGCCGGCGTGGCGACAGCCGTGCCGCGCGACGTCCAGCAGCGTCACTTCGTAGCCCCGGCGGGCAAGCCGCGCGAGCGGATCAAGGACGGCCTTGTGTTCGGTGCGAACGCTCAGCAGGTGATTGCCGCGGCGGCGCTCGCGCTCGGCCACGCCGCGGATGGCGAGATTGTTGCTTTCCGTGGCGCCGCTGGTGAAAACGATCTCATTGGGCGTGGCGTTGATCGCCAGCGCGATATAGGTTTGGCTCCGCTCGACGGCTTGCCGGGCCGTTTCGCCGAAGGCGTGCCCGAGGCTGCCGGGGTTGCCGAACTGCTCGGTCAGATAGGGCAACATGGCATCCACGACGCGCGGGTCGACCCGCGTCGTGGCGTGGTTGTCCATGTATACAGGCGTCGTGGCGGGCATGGTGGACTGCGAGCGGCTGGGCGGGCGGCGACGCATCGGCGCGAAGCCGCCGGAGGGGCGCCGGGACGCCTTGCGAGCGATCGAACCCCGTGTGGACTCTGACCGGCGAGCGGTTCGACGGGGCGTACGCCGCTTCACCCAGTATCCAGCATCCGGAGGCGAGCATCCAGCCTCGGCGGGGCTCACTTGAACAGGGCGGCGAGCACGATTTGCGACCAGGATTCGAAGCCCTCGATGCCGCTCAGCAGTTCGTTCACCGGGCGGAAGCCGGCGTCGAGGAAGTCCGCTTCGCGGGGAGATACCGCGGGCCTCAAGACGTCGCAAACGTGGACGACGCCCAGGTGCACCTGGCCGACCGGCGTCTCGTCGTCGTTGATCAGGCCAACGCATTGCTCGTTGTACGGCGAGTCGATGATCACTTCCTCGGCCAGTTCGCGGCGCATGCCTTCGCGGTAGACGTCGTGGTGGCACGTGAGCGAGCCGACGTCATCGGCCGAGATGTGTCCGCCGACGCCGATGCTGCGCTTTGCGTGGAGCCGCTTCTCTCCCTGGCCGCCGCCGCGCGTGTATTGGAACAGGTATTCGGCGCCGGCCGAGTCGGTGTAACGAAACACCACGTAAGGGATAAGCTGTTTGAAGCCGGGATCCTGCTCCATCTGGCCGCGGGGCCGGTAGCTGAGGTCGTCGCCCTGGAGCAGGGCCGGCAAATAGCGGTTCGTGTCTGCCGAGAACCCTTGAAACCGCCCCAGGGCGTGAAACCGGCTGGTGGGTACGACCAGGACGAGCTCTTCGGCAACGGCGGGCACGGCGAGTCCTTTCAGTGGGCAGTGCTAGCAGGAGTCGCATCAGCGTACGATGCCGGCGGGGATTTCGCAACCTGGCGCGTCGGCGTACAATGGCCGCGCTATGAGCTATGAGCTATCAGGCATTAGCTTTATTGCGCCTCTTGTGCCTTTTCGCGGCTACTGTGAGGCAATGAAGTTTGCACTGATGGCGTCGGGCGTCTGCGTCAGTCGGCGATCTTCACTTCCAGCTCGTCGCTGTTGGCGCGGAGTTCTGGCGCGTACATGGCCGAGGCCTTGGCCGGCAGGGCGCTATAGCGGCCGGGGATTTCCGCCCGCATGCGGTAGCTCACGCTGTGTTGGCCGCGGGCCAGCGAGCGGCAGAACAGGGCGACGCGCTGGTCGCGGTACTCGACGTAGGCGCCCAGTTCGTTGCCGTTGTAACCGCTGCGGACCTCGACCGGCTCGAAGCCGGCCGCCTTCATGTCCTCGAGGATGATGTACTCGTAGTCGTTCTTGCTGTCGACGACCAGTTCGACTTCAACCAGGTCGCCGCTGGAGAGGTCGCCGAGGCTCTCGATCGGGGTGCGCTCGTACTTTTCGACGCGCTGGTCGACGGCCTGGCCGCGGCTGCCGGCGACGGCGGCGGTCGCTTGAGCAGGCGTGAGTTTGAAGTAGCGGCGGTCGACTTTCAGTTCCAGGCCGGCGGCCTCGATGTGGTCTTCGAGCGTGAAGTTTTCGACGTAGCCGTTGAAGTAGATCGGCCCTTCGCCCTGCCTACGGAATTCGACCGTATGCGTTCCGCTGGCGAGGGCGTCGGCGGCCAACTCAACCTTGTTATCGAATGTGAACAGGTTTTGGGCGGTGATTTCCACCGTTTTCACGAGCTCGCCGTCCAGCAGGACTTCGAGCGACAGATTCGGCTCGGCTTCGCCGCTGGCGGCCAGGAAGTCCGCGAAGGCTTCGACCACCAGCGCCGTGTCGCGAGTGCTGTTCCAATAGGTGGCGTGCTTACGGTTGTTGAGCAGGTACTTCACCAGCCGCGGGGCGACTTCGCTGTCGGGCTGGTGAGCGGCCAGCAGCTTCAGGTAGAAGGCATGCGCTTCGTATTCGCTGCCGTACCAATGCCACCAGTAGCCGCCGGGCAGGTCGAGCCAGGCGGTTTGGTTCTCGTCGTCTTGCTTCACGTATTGGGAGATGTTGCGCAGCACCATTGCGAGCATCTCACGTTCGCGGCTCGTCGCCGTACCGCCGACTGCAGACGCGGCTTCAGGCCGGGGAGCGGTTGCCTTGGCGTTGGGGTCGCCGTTTGCGGAGCTACCCCCGGGCAGAGCCCGGGGCTGAAGGGCGTTGTCGGCGGGCAGTTCGTAGTGGAGGGCCAGGCCGAACGTCGCGAGGCTGTAAACGGCCAGCTTGGTGCGATCCTGGTAGAGGTAGTCGCGCATGCGGCGGTGGATCGCGGCGGTTGGCGGGCTTTCGTTTTCGGGGTCTGAGGGCTGCGCCGGGGGCGGGGAGGGAGAGGGCGCCGGGGGCGGGGACGCCCCGGCTCGCTGGGCTTCGGCGAGGACCAGGTAGACGAGTGCGTCGAGGTTGTCGGCGCTGGCCTTCGCGGGCGCCTCTTTGTCGCGGGGCTTGCCTGCTTCGCGGTCGTAGTTGTCGAGCGCGGCGAGCTGCTGGCGCTCGTACTGGCGGAGCCACTGGACGCCATTTTCGATGACTCCGGGCACGATCGCCACGTCGTTTTGCTTGGCCATTACCAGGCCGCGGACGACCAGCGCAGTCATGTGCGCGGTGGAATGCTCGCCCCAGCCGCTGAACCAGCCCCAGCCGCCGTCCTGGTTCTGCATTTCGGCGAGCCGATTGACGCCGGCCTTCACCATGTCGTTCAACAGCGCTTCATCGAAGACGGGATTGCGATCCAGCCGCTGCCACTGCTGGGCCCGCTGGCGGTCGTCGCCGATTTCTTGCGAGTTGAGATTGGTGCGCTTTTCTTGGATCGACTTCAAATCGATCTTCATGCGTTGCAGCGTCCGTTGCGTGAGCACCGCGGGCAAGAAGCGGTTGAGCGTCTGCTCGGTGCAGCCGTAGGGGAAGTCCGCCAGGTAGGGCAGGGCGTCGACCATGGCGCCGGCGAGCGTGGGCGAGTAGCGGATTTCGACGCGAGACTGCTCGGGCCGCCGCTTCTCGGGCACGGTGAAGGTGAACTTGCCTGATTGCTGGTCGGGGCGAATGACGCCGCTGAACGACTCGGTTTTCAGCATGCCATGCACGAGCACTGGGAACTTCATCTGCATAGCGTCCGATTCTTCGTCGGCGAGCGCTAGCATGCGGACGGTCGCTTCGCCTTCGCGGACGGCCGTGACGCGCCAATCGACCCGTTTTTCTCCGTCGGCGGGGATTTCAACGGTCGTCTCCATCGACTCCGGGCCGCGCAGCGCATCGCCCTCTAGCTCCAACCGCACGC
>QEVI01000336.1 GCA_003576855.1 Planctomycetota bacterium | reverse complement strand
TATCGCGAGTTCGACACCATCGAACTGGCCTTATATCACCAACTTGGACATCTGCCCCAACCAGAATTCACCCACGAATTCTGCTGAGAAGGCAAACTTCTGTTGGAACACGATCATCGTCATGAAGACGAAGTTCGCCGCGGCGTCGCCCAGGCTGTAGCCGATCTTTTCGCCCACCGAAAGCCTGTCCCCCGAACCGGGGGCCGGCGAGTCATGCATCACTGCCATGGACTGGCCTCAGCGGTGTTGTAGGGTCGTGGCGCACAAAGATGCGGCGCCGTAACGATCAGGCCTGCCCAGGAGGACGCCGATCTCGGCGCGGCAAACAAACCGTTATCGGCCGCAAACCGCCTCCCGCAATGCTTCTCTACCAGCAGAACAGACTCCATTTGCGCAACAAGACGAAGCCAAGGCTAGCGTTCGCCGCTGTCCGATACAAGAGAGCGGCCGCCCGCCCGGCCATCATTGCGTCGCCAAGCGAAAATAATGCAACGGTTTCACGGCTCTAAGCCATCCGAACTGCGAAAAGCCGCAGGCGCCGCGCACTTGGTGTCGCCAGCCTAGGGGGCGATGTATGTTGGTGGAGGAATCCGGCTCGCTTCTGCCAGTTCGGACGCCGCGACGATCGACTCGAACCACGCCTGGCGGCTGCGATGAAACTGGGGCTCGGCCTGTATCGCCACATGCTCACGCGCGAGAACTTCCAGTTCGCGCGGCAGGCGGGCGTTACGCACCTGGTCGTGCACCTGGTGGACTACTTCAAAGGCGGCGCCCACGCAGCTCAGGACAACCAGCCTACCGGCAACCAGCGGGGATGGGGGCTGGCCGGCGATCCCAATCGCCTGTGGACTCTCGACGAGCTGCTGGCCCTGCGCCGGGCCATCAACGATGCAGGGCTCCAGCTCGAAGCCATTGAGAACTTCGATCCCGCCCACTGGCACGACGTGCTGCTCGACGGGCCTCTCAAGCGCAAACACCTCCAGAACGTCAAGACCACGATCCAGCGGCTCGGCGAAGCCGGAATCCCGATCATGGGCTATAACTTCAGCGTCGCCGGCGTGTGCGGTCGTATCACTGGACCGTTCGCCCGCGGCGGGGCCGAGTCCGTCGGCATGGACGGACCGTGCGACGCTCCGGTGCCCTTGGGCATGGCGTGGAACATGGTGTGCGACCCCGACGCCCCCGATGGCTTCCTACCGCCAGTAACGCACGATGACATCTGGCGTCGGCTGGGCGACTTCCTCGACGAAGTCGTGCCCGTCGCCGAAGCGGCCGGCGTGACGCTCGCCGCTCATCCCGATGATCCGCCCACGCCTACCATGCGCGGCCATGCCCGGTTGGTTTACCAGCCGCGGCTGTTTCAGCGACTGCTGGATCGCCGGCCCAGCCCGGCCAATTCCCTGGAGTTCTGCATTGGTACGATTGCCGAGATGACCGAGGGCGATGTCTATGAAACGGTGGACCTCTACAGCCGGCAGCGGCGCGTCGCCTATGTTCACCTGCGAAACGTACGGGGCAAGGCGCCTCACTACCAGGAGACGTTCATTGACGAAGGGGACGTGGACATGCTCCGCGTGCTGCAGATCTTGCACGCCAACCGCTTCGACGGCGTGATCATCCCCGACCACACGCCGCAAATGTCGTGCGCCGCCCCCTGGCATGCGGGAATGGCCCACGCGCTGGGCTATATGCGCGCCGCGCTGCAGGCGATCGCAGCGCAATGATTCCCGCGGGCACAGCGCCAAACTAGGGCCAGTTCTCTGGCAGCCCGCTCTTGGTGTCCCGCACGATCGCGGCGATGTCGCGTCGATCTTGAAGCGTCAGGTGATCGAAGCGGCCGGAGCGATCGTCGCCCCGCAGGACCTCTCCCAGTCGCTGCCATACGTACTGGCGCATTTCGGGCGGCAGCCCGTCAAACGCCTCGCTATAGATGAGGTAGCTGCACGGGTATCGGAACAAGCGCGACTTGAGATCGAACTGCCGGAGCGAGCGACCCTGGGGGTCCTTCGGCCCGCCCTGCTCGAAGGCCTCGGCGAATCCCGACGTTCCGGCAATCGGCTCGGCCAGCGGCGCCTCATCGACCAGCAGCAGCGCGTCCACCAGTTGATTGCCGGCGTTTTCGATCCGTCGCGTCGTGCTATCGAGCCGATTGCCTTCCGGCTCGCCCAGCGCACGATTAAGCTCGCGCTCATAATGCAGGGCCGCCCGCGTCTCGAAATTGGCTTTCGTCAATCGATTGTGCACCACCGCCTGGTGCTCGAGCACCATCAGTGCAACGATGTCGCTATGCGCCGCAGGATAGTGGGCGACCTTGAACCGGTCGGCGAGCGCCGTCACGTTCTGCCCGTTGGCGTTGTCGATCGGCTCCGGCCGAGCGCCATCTTCGACGATCAGGTTGCCGCGGTGCTGCTGTTTGCCATGCAATCCCGTTACGTACCAGCCGCCCCAGCGGTCCGCCAGCGGCGTGCGGTAATCGACGGTCGTGCTGCCCATGGAGAGCACAGGCTCGCCGGACCCGTCGGTGAACACTGAACGGACCAAGAGTCCCGGCACCCCCTCGGTGCGCGATGAACTGTGGCAAATCAAGCAGCTTTCCGTCTGCCGCGCGAACCGAGGCGCCGGCGTCTCCTGCTGCGCGAGCGTGTAGAACACGGCTCCTAATTGCGGATCGGCCGCCGTGATTTCCAGCACTTCGCCCTTGCGACAATAGCCCACGTACACATCGTCGTTGAAATACACCGCCCGAGGGCTGCGCGGCGAGATGCGGGCCCGCTGCAGGCTCGTCTTGGAAAAGACCAGCATTTGCGACTCCACTGGCACGCGGAGTGCATCGAGCAACGCGGGCAGGTACCCCCGTTCGCCGTCGTAGCTGAGCTTCAGTTCGCCGCTGTCAAGCTTGGCCTGCAATCGGGAGATCCGGTTGCGCGGTTCGGCCTTGCTGTATTCGATTGGCGCCTGTTCGATGGCGTCGTCAGCCAGACAGACCAGCCGCCCGGATGCAAACAACGTGGCCCCCACGGCAAGGCGAAAGAGCAGTCTCATGCGGCGGCGTGTCCTGTGGTTCCAAAGAGTGGCGCGGCACAGCGGCTCCCAGAGGAATTGCCGGCGGCAGCGGCGGCTCAAGGGTCAAGGCGTCCGATCGGCGTCGGCGCCCCACACCGGCGTTCAATTCTATACAAAAAGGTGTACGTTCGCAACGAGCGAGTAGACCGCCGTTGGGGTGGCTTTTCGCCGTGCCCTGCGGGCTTCGCCGGTTGCCCCCGTACCGCCGCGGCGGCTTCACGATAGAATCGGGGCATTGCCGTGTGGTTCTCGCGCCACGTTGCGGCCGCTGGCCGACGCCTTTATGAAAGAACGGATTCAAGCCACCATTTGGGGCGGGTTTGCCGCCGCCTTGCTTGGGCTGCTGATCGTGCTTGGTTCGCGCCGGCTCGATCATTTCGACGCCGCCCTGGTCGGCTACACGTTTGCCACGCTGTTTGCGATGTTCGGCATCGCCTATCGCTACGCGATGTGGCTCCAGCGGCCGCCGACGTGGCGGTACTGGATTCGCGGCTGGCAGTTGTTCCTGCAGCCGCGTTATCTCGGACGGAACCTGGTCCAACTTGCCCGTCGCATCGGCGTGATGTTCGCGCTCAACGCCTTCATCTGGCGGCGGGACTTCTTGCGCGGCGCGGCGCATTGGTGCCTCATGTGGGGGTGCGTCATCGCCGCGGCGATTACGTTTCCGCTGGTGTTCGGCTGGATTCATTTCGAGACCGTCGAGGGCGATTTGCACTCCTACCGCGCATTTGTGTTCGGCTTTCCGACCCTCGCCTTTCCCATCCATTCTTGGATCGCCTTCATCGTTTTCCACGGCCTGGTGTGGGCTTCCATCCTCGTCATCGCCGGCGTCATGCTCGCCATGAAGCGTCGCATGAGCGACTACGGCGCCGCCGCCCTGCAGCAGTTCGGCGAAGATTACTTGCCGCTGATCGCGCTGTTTGCGATCAGCGCCACGGGCCTGATGCTTACGGCCAGCTATACGTGGATGCGGGGCTACGCCTACGACTTTCTCGCCATTCTGCACGCAATTACCGTAATCCTTACGCTGCTGTGGCTGCCGTTTGGGAAGTTCTTTCACATTTTTCAGCGGCCCGCGGTTCGCCTCGCGCATGCACGTGGAGGACCTGGCCGAGGTCGAGCGAGCTCTCGGTTACCGCTATGAACTCGATGGCGAGGCGGACCACTACCAGTGGATTTGCCCACGCTGCCGTCGCTCGCTGCTGGCCATCGCGCAGGCGAACCTATGGACCGGCATCCGCGGCGGCGAACCGCTGCAGGAATCCCGCTCAAGTCGATCAGCGGATTTGCCAGGCTGACTACTTCCAAATTGATTGAACGATTAAGACATGGCGACGCTTTCCGCGGCCCCTCGCGAAACGATTGACCTGTTCGGTCCGCACTTGAGCTACCCGACCGGTCTCCGGCTGGATACCTCCGAGGCCCCCGACCGCGTGGTGAAGACGCACTGTTGCTTCTGCGGCCAGCAGTGCGGCATTCAGCTCAAGGTCAAGGACAACGCCGTCATTGGCTTCGAGCCCTGGGAGGAATTCCCTTTCAATCGCGGCATGCTATGCCCGAAGGGCGTCCGGCGGTACCTTCAGGGCGCCCACCCCGATCGGTTATTGACGGCGCTGGAGCGCGACGCCGCCTCGCCCGGAGGCTTTCGCCCCTTGGGCTATGAGGCGGCCATCGCTCGCGTCGCCGCCGAGATCGATCGCATTCAAGCGGCTCACGGCGCCGACGCGTTCGCCGTCCTCAGCGGCGCCAGCCTCACCACCGAGAAGACGTATCTCATGGGCAAGTTCGCCCGGATGTGCCTGCGGACGGCGAACATCGACTACAACGGCCGGCTGTGCATGGTGAGCGCCGGCGCCGCCAACAAGAAAACCTTCGGCATCGATCGCTCCGCCAATCCCTGGTCGGACATCCCCCAGGCCGAGGTGGTGCTGATCGCCGGATCGAACGTCGCGGAGTGTTCGCCGATCACCACCAACTACGTGTGGCAGGCCCGCGAGAACGGCGCCAAGGTCATCGTCGTCGACCCGCGGATTACGCCCATCGCCCGCACCTGCGATCTCTTCTTGCCCGTGAAGCCCGGCCGTGATGCGGCGCTGTTCAACGGCATCCTGCACCTCATGATCGAGCACGACTGGATCGATCGGGCGTTTATCGAACAGTACACGGTCGGTTTCGAGCAAGTCGCCCAGTACGCCAAGCAGTGGACGCCCCGGCATACCGCCGAAGTAACCGGCATTACCGAACGCGCCATCCAGGAAGCGGCCGAACTGTGGGGCCGCGCCCAGAGCAGCTTCCTCCTGCACGCCCGCGGCATCGAGCATCACTCGCACGGCGTGCAGAACGTCCTCAGCGCGATCAACATCGTGCTCGCCTCAGGCCGCATCGGCCGCGAAGGCTGCGGCTACGGCACGATCACCGGTCAGGCCAACGGGCAAGGGGGCCGCGAGCACGGCCAGAAGTGCGACCAGCTTCCTGGTTGGCGCGACATCGACAATCCTGAGCACCGCGCCCACATAGCGGCGATTTGGGGCATGTCGCCCGACGATCTGCCCGGCAAGGGCGTCGATGCGTACGAGATCTTCCGCAAGATCGATCGGGGCGAAATCCGCGGGCTGCTCAGCATTTGCTTCAACCCCAAGGTATCGTTGCCAGACAACGACTTCATTGGGCGGATGCTCGACAAGCTCGACTTCTACGTCGCCATCGACTTCTTCCTGAATGAAAGCGCCCGGCATGCGAACATCGTGCTCCCCGGCTCGCTCCAAGAAGAAGACGAGGGCGTCGTGACCAGCGCCGAGGGGCGCGTCATTAAAATCAACAAGTGCGTGGATTCGCCCGGCGAGGCCCGCCAGGACTGGCGGATCATCCAGGACGTCGCCCAAGCGCTAGGCCGCTCTCGTGGATTCACCTTTGAGAGTCCACGCGAAATCTTTGACGAATTGCGCCGCGCCTCCGCCGGCGGCGTCGCCGACTATTCCGGCATTACCTACGAAAAGGTCGAACGCCAAATGGGCGTGTTCTGGCCCTGCCCCGACGAAGAACACCCCGGCACGCCCCGATTGTTCGAAGCCGGGTCCTACAATCCCGTGGCCAAGGGCGCCGGCCCCTTCTATTTCGCCGACGGCAAAGCCCGGTTCAACCCGGCGCCCTATGCGCCGCCTGCCGAGGACGTCGACGCCGACTACCCGCTAATGCTGACGACCGGACGCGTGATCAGTCACTTTCTCTCCGGCACGCAGACCCGACGGATTGGCCCGCTGGTGGACCAGTATCCTGAACCTCGCATCGAGTTGCATCCGCAGCTAGCCAGCCAACTGGGCATCCACGACGGGGACTGGGCCACGGTCGAATCGCGACGTGGTTCATGCACGCTGCGGGCCCAGGTGGTGCAAACGATTCGGCCCGATACGGTGTTCGTGCCCTACCACTGGGCAGGGGCCAAGAGCATCAATCAGGTGACCATCGCCGCACAAGATCCCATTTCCAAGATCCCGGAGTACAAGGTCTGCGCCGTGCGGCTGCGGCGGACCGACGCCCCGCCCCAGTACGCCCAAGAGCTAGAACCGCAACAGTAGACCGCCAAGGACAAGCCGCGCGCACGACCTTCCCAGCGCAAATCCAGCATCCTGCATCCAGCAACCAGCATCCAGCAACCAGCATCCAGTCTAGTACCACAATCCGCCTTTCGACCTCCCGCCCGCAACCGGCGGGCACTCCCACTATGGCCGTACCGCAGGATCAGGAGTTTTTCATCGACCCCGGGCGCTGCATCGGTTGCCAGGCCTGCGTGCACGCCTGCAGCGAGTGCGACACGCATCGCGGCCATTCGATGATTCACCTGGAATACGTCGATCGCGCGCTGACCACGCAAACCGTGCCGGTCGTCTGCATGCATTGCGACACGCCGACCTGCGCAGAGGTCTGCCCGGCCGACGCCATCAAGCGCACCGGCGACGGCGTCGTGCAAACGGCCCGCAAGCCTCGCTGCATCGCCTGCAACAATTGCGTGTTGGCGTGCCCGTTCGGCGTTCCCAAGATGAAGGTCGAGTTCGAGCTGATGATGAAATGCGACATGTGCTACGACCGCACCTC
>QEVI01000024.1 GCA_003576855.1 Planctomycetota bacterium | reverse complement strand
GTTCGTCTTTATCCTTTGCGCCTTCGCGCCTTTGCGTGAGATTCTCTGCACTTACTTGGAGTATCGCAGCGACGCGAACTTCTTGCCGGCTTCGAAGACGGCCTTTTCGATCGGCAGCCGTTCGGTCGAGCTGCCGGTCCAGATCCCTTCGCAGGCGGCGTGGTCGAGCATGTACTGGGCCTCCTCGGGCGTCTCCATCGCCGCGCCGTGAGCGATGCGGATCAGCTCGGGCATGATCTTTTTGACCTTCTCGTGGACGACGCGGGTCCGCTCAGCGGTCCCTTCGATCGTCTCGCCGGAGTCGTACCCCTTGCGGCCTCCCTTGGTCGTGCCGGCGTGGTAGCAGAAGACGTCGGGCCGCGCCTGCTCGATCATCTGCAGGCTATCTTCTTCGGTGAACGCGACGCCGATCGTGACCATGCCCAGCTCTTCCTTGGCGAGCTTGAGCATCTCGATTTCGTTTTCGATCGTGATGCCGCACTTGCGGAGGACCTTGAAGATCTCGCTGTCGCGGTCGATGTAGCTGACCGAGGGGCCGATGTTCGAGACGCTCAAGACGCCAATCGACTTGATCTGCTCGAGGAAGCCCCACATATCGCGCAGCGGGTCATTGGCGTTGATGCACATGCAGACGAAGGCGTCGCCTTTCATCGCCGGCAGGACGTCCTCCTGGGTGTTGCGAAAGACCTGCTCGTTGGCGTTGACGATTGGCCAGAGCATGGCCATCGTGCCCATGCCGTTGGCCCGCAACCGGGCGCCGTGAAAGGTGTTGACGCAGTCGGCGCCGGCCTCTTCGAGCATCCGGGCGACCAGTCCGCTGGCGGCGCTGGAGATGAGGATCGGCGTGCGATCGGCGACCTTCTTGTGCAGCTTGGCGAGGATCTTTTCGCGGGTAGTGCGCGGGACGAACATTGGGATTGGAACTCCCTGGGAGGCGATTCAATTCAAAAAAACAAAGCGCCGCGTTGGATATCGACGACGAGCCGGGTTGCGCCGCGGCCTCAAGCTGCCTCGACGCGAGCCGCCATCATATCATCGCCTGATAGCGGGTGGAATCGGCGGAGAGGCGACCGAGGCGCTTCGACGCGCCCGGATTAGCCGGACCGCCACGCGGTTCGAGCCCGGAGGCAGGCGTGCCTCCGGCCGCGAGTCGCCCAGTCGAAGGCGCGTTTGGTTTCTTTTGCGAAGAGATCACTAAACGACAACGCCTCCGTCGTTGCGGAGGCGTTGCGGCAGAAGTGGCTCGAGTGGCGGCGGCCCGCCTTTGGCCCGACGGGTCGAACCGCCAGGAGGTCGGGATGATTTTGCTATTGGAGGGCGCTATTGCAGAAGTTTTTCCAGTCGCAAATGCATCGCGACCCCGATCAGGTTAGAAGACGTACTCCGCTCCGACGAAGACGCCGTGCAGGAACAGGCTGCCGTTGGTCTTCAGCAGTTCCACGTCGTTGACGCCGCGGAGGTCGGGGTAGATTTGGTTGGTCGGCAGCGCCAAACCGCTGACGCCGATCACCCGATAGTCGCTCATCAGTCGCCAGTTTTCGCCGAGTTGGTAGGCGAGGCCGGCCTTCAATTCGCCGAGGAAGGCGACGTCGTCCTTCTCGGCGGTGATCAGCCATTCGCGGCCGGCGTTGGGGCCGTTGTTGATGATGGCCGTGCCGGCCGAGCCGCCGATCCAGGAGGTCGCCGAAGCGCTGTTGCAGAAGACGCCGGCCTTAACGCCGCCGTTGAAGCTGAGTCGGCCGGCGGTGCGGCGCTGGAACTGGGCGCCGAACTGGCCGCCGTACAGGTCGTTTTCAGTGTCGACCGAGTAGTACAGTTCATCGGCCTCGCCGGTGAAGAGCGTGTCGTTCACGTCCGAGGCGAACTCCAGGTAGTCCTTCATGCGGAAGTAACGGAAGCCGGCCAGCGTGGTGACCGACCATGGCGAACAGGACGTCCCGCACCCAGGGGCGGCCCACACGCGGTTGAGCTCGGCGTTATGGATCTCCGTGTAACGTTGCACCTGGTGGATTTGCGCGGCGTTGGTGAAGTTGTCGGCCGTCGTGCCGTTGTAATCAAGCTGGCTGAAGTCGAGAATCGGGTCGAGGTTGCCGGTGACGTCCGTCGCGTACACCGCCGACAGTTGATCGCCGGGGAACAGGCCCCAGTACAGTCCCTCCCAGCCGCTGCACGTGCAGGCGTTAAACCGGCGGAAGCCGACTTCGAAGCCGGGCAGGAAGTCGTCGTACGCTTCCCGTGCGTCGAGGTACTGGTTCGACTCGATGGCGCTGTCGTACGAATAGAAGTAGTGGTTCTCATCGTCGCGGAACATCAGCAGCGCTCCGCCGTACACTTCCCAGATGATGGGAGGCGCACACGTCATCGACGGGCCGCTGTAGGCCGGGCTGGAGCCGCCCCAATTCGAGGAGCACGAAGCGCCATAAGCGCCGTAGGGTTGCTGTGCACAGCCGCCTTGGACGTAGCCTGGCGTCGGATTGCAGTGCTGATGGGCGGGATATCCGTAAGCGGTCGCCGCGTCGTACTCGCCTTGACCGTCGGCGATGGCCCGCGGCTGTTCGTTAATCGGCGGCGACACGATATCCGCCGCGGGCGCCGGTTGGGGCAGCACGGGCACCGCCGCCTGGCCGGGAGCGTACTCGATTTGCGGATCGGCTTGAGCCGTATAGACCGACGGCCCATATCCCGGAGCCGGTTGCGCCGCCGGGTACGGCTGCCCGGCGTACGGGTTGGCCCCGTAGGCGGGCGCCGCCGGGGTCGGCATGGCGTAAGCCGGCGCCGCGTATTGCTGCGGGGGCGCCGTGTATTGCGGGACCGGCGCCGCGTACTGCTGCGGCGGCGCCGCCTGGGGAGCGTACGCAGTTGCATACGTCGGGTTGACGTAGGGCTGCGTCGGGGGAACTCCGCCCGCGGCTTGACCCTTGGCCAGCAGCGCGGGAGACAGAACCATGCATGCAGTCGTTGTATGTACCGCGATCCGCGCTGAGAAGCCGCGTCTCATGACGCTATCCCTCCGTGAAATGAAGCGTTGCGGGCACTCGTTGCCCGCGCTGCCGGTTCTGTGGATGTATCGGCCGGCGGCGCCAGGAGGCATCGCCGCTGAATCCGCAGGGCGGCCAGGTATTTTCGCGGCACGGCCGGCACAACCGGCGCCGTCGGCATAGCTTCACACTCGGCGCCGCTGCACCGTCCGCGGAGCGTCGCCGCGGGCCGCCGTCAGGGCGGATTCCGCCGCGCCAACGGCCGGCCCTGGCTATACTTTCATCCTGCGCTGGGTATTGGCCGTTGACTTGCTATCAGGAAAGCCGCGATGAGACGTTGGCTGCTTGGAGTTTGCGGAGCGGGGATCGCCTGGCTGCTAGCAAGCGGACCGGCGCTGGCGGCCGAGTCGCAGCGCCCGAATTTCGTACTTTTCATCGCCGACGACCTCTCGCCCGACGATCTCGGATGCTACGGGAATCGAGCGATCAAGACGCCGAACATCGACCGTCTCGCCGCCGAGGGGCGCCTCTTCGATCGGGCCTACCTCACGTGCAGCAGTTGCAGTCCCACGCGGTGCAGCCTGATCACCGGCCGATACCCGCACAACACCGGCGCCCCGGAGCTGCACATGCCGTTGCCGGCAGGCCAGTTCATGTTTCCCGAGGCGCTCCGCGACGCGGGGTATTACACGGTGCTGGCCGGCAAGAATCACATGGGCCGCGCGATCGAAGCCGCGTTCGACGAAGTGACGCCGCCGGCCGGACCGGGCGGCGAGCGGCGATGGATCGAGCACCTACGCCGGCGGCCGCAGGACAGGCCGTTCTTCATGTGGTTCGCCTCGAACGATGCGCACCGCGACTGGCAGACCAGCCGGCAGGATTCCCAGTATCAGCCGGAGGAGGTCGTCGTCCCGCCGTACCTGGTCGATGGCCCGGAAACTCGTCGCGATCTGGCAAGCTACTACCACGAAATCAGCCGGCTCGATCGGTTCGTCGGCCAGGTGCGCGAGGAACTTCAGGGCCAAGGCGTGGCCGAGAACACGTTTATCGTGTTCATGGCGGACAACGGGCGGCCGTTCCCGCGATGCAAAACGCGGCTGTACGACAGCGGAACGCGAACGCCGCTGATCGTCTGCAAGCCCGGCGAGATTCAACCGGCTCGCACCGCCGCCCTGGCGAGCACGATCGACGTCGCTCCAACCGTGCTGGAATTGGCAGGCGTTGCGATCGACGAGCGGATCCAAGGCGTGAGCCTGGCGCCCGTCCTGCAGGACCCGGCCGATACGGTTCGAGACTACGCATTCGCGGAGCACAACTGGCACGTCGGACAGGCTCACGAGCGATCGGTGCGGCACGGCGATTGGCTGTATATCCGCAATTCTCTGCCCAAGCAGGCGCTGGAGTGCGTCGAATCGGGGCCGAAGTACCCGGCGGGCAAGGAACTTTGGGACGCCTACGCGCGGGGCGAATTGTCCGAGAGCCAACGCGATGTGTTCCTCAATCCGCGGCCGGCGGAGGAGCTTTACAACACGGCCGACGATCCCCACCAGCTTCACAACGTCGCCGGCAATCCCGGTCATGCGGAAACGCTGCAGCGGCTCCGTCACGTGCTCGACCACTGGACGCAAGAGACCGGCGATTCGTTGCCCCAGCGGCTGACTCCTACGGTCGACGTCATGGGCGAGCGGCAGGGAATGGCGCGGGAGTTCCAACGGGGCGACATGCCGGGGGCCGATCGCAACGCCGCGGGCTTGGTCGCTAAAGGCCCAGTTCGGCAATGACTGAAACGCCGCCCTCGCTGCAGGCAGGGCGTCGAATTCCATAGCGCCAACCGGAGGTTTCGCTACGCATGTCCGAACAACTTGCCGTGATCTTCGACGTCGATGGCGTACTTACCGACTCGTACCGGCAGCATTATGCGAGCTGGCAGCGGATGTTCGGCGAAATCGGCGTCGCCTTCACTGACGAGCAGTTCCGCAGCACGTTCGGCCGCACGAATCGCGACATCTTCGCCGAGCTCTACCGAGGGGAGATGACTTTGCAGCGCGTCCGCGAGCTGGGCGATCGCAAGGAAGCGCTGTACCGCGAGATCATTAGCGGCGACTTCGCGCCGCTCGCCGGGGCGGTGGAACTGATCGACGCGCTTTCGGCCGCCGGCTTTAAGCTCGCGGTGGGATCGTCCGGCCCGCCGGAGAACGTGGCCTTAACGCTAAAGCTGCTGGGCCGGGCCGACCGTTTCAGCGCGGCAGTGACCGGCGCCGATGTGATCCATGGCAAGCCCGATCCGCAGGTTTTCCGCCTGGCAGGTGAACGTCTTAACGTGCCGCCGGAGCGGTGCGCCGTGATCGAGGATGCGCCGCAGGGCGTCGAAGCGGCCAATCGGGCGGGCATGACGAGCATCGCCGTATTGGGAACGACGACGCGCGATCGGCTGTCGCACGCCAGGTTGGTCGTGGACAGCCTGCGCGAGTTGTCGCCGCGGATCATCGCCGACTTGATTCGGCAGTCCGGCGATTCGACGGACTCATTGCTCCTCCGGCGTCAGTCCGAGGACGACGTCGAACCTGGCGGTCAGTTCGCCAAGAGCTGATTCGGGGAGCGGCTTGAAATCCACGAGCACCGCGTCGCGCTGCCGCTGGTCGCGGATGCTGCGGAACAGGCCGTCGCGATCGTTTTGCGGCTCGCCACGCACGTAGAGCTGCGTGGTGAGCAACGGCCGGCCGTGGCGGCTGACCATCACGTGGATGTGCGGCGTGCGCCCGGGGTACGGAACCGGCTTGACCGTGCGGAAGTAGTACTCTCCGGTGGAGCTGGTGGTGAATCGGCCGTAGCCCTGGAAGTGGGCGTCGCGCTTTTCGCCGGCGCTGCGCGAGTGGAGGTAGACGCCGTTGGCGTCGACCTGCCAAATCTCGACGAGGGCATTGCGCAGCGGGGCGCCGTCGGCGTCGAGGATGCGGCCGCCGAGGTGGGTCACTTCGCCCACGGCGAGCGCACGGCTGTCGCCGATGATGAGCAGGTCGTTGTCGGTGTCGAGCGGCAGCCGATCGGGGTAAAACGGCCCCTCGGTTTGCGCGGGCGTCGGCGTCAGGCGCTCGGCCCAAGCGACCGGCGCCGCCAGCGCCGTAGCGCCCAGGGCCATGGTGCGGACGAAATGACGACGCGAAAGCGAGGCGTATACCGCCATGGCATGACTCCCCAGTATGGCGTAACGGCAGAAGAGCGATCCGCATTGTAACGCGCCCCGTCGGCCTTGGCGCGGCGCCGTTCAGCCGCTCCGCGGCAAAGCGTCGCGGCTGCGGACGTGCGTAGCCGCGTAAAGCACAATCCCCAGTGCGACCGGCGCCAGTCCAAGCAGGACGAGCCATTGCGCATAAACGATGCTGCTGTAGAGCATGAACCCGCAGGTCGTGCAGAACGCCAGCGGCGGCAGGGGATACCAGGGCACGGCAAACGGTCGCTTCCGCCGCGGGTGCTTGAAGCGGAGGACGATGAGCCCGGCGCCGACGGCCAGAAACAGCGCCCAGAACACTGGCGCCGTCGCCGCCAGCAAAGTTTCAAAGCCGCCGTGGTAGTCCTTCCAGGGTATCGCTCGCAGATTCAGCCGGGCAAAAGCCGCATTGATGGCGCGCTGTCCTTCGGGCGTGCCCACGGCAAAGATCATGGCGAGCGTGACGCCGGCCTGGGCGGCCACGGCCATCCCTGGCGAACCGGCGCTTCGTTCTCGGCGGCCGAGCCAATGGAACAGCCGATGGTCCCTGCCGAAGGCGGCGAAGACGCGGGAACCGGTGAAGATCATGCCGTTGATCGCGCCGAGCGCGGAGATCATCACCAGCAAGCTGGCGAGCTGCGAAGCGCGTGTTCCCAGCGCCGTGGCGAGGGCGTCGGCGGCCGGGGTCTGTGAAGCGCTGGCGCCATCGAACCCAAGCGCCGCCAGGTAAGCCGCATTCACCGCCAGGTAGATCAGCGTCACGGCGGCCACGCCTCCGACCAGCGCCAGCGGCAGATTGCGGCGGCGATCGCGGACCTCGGCCGCGACGAACGCCGCATCGTTCCAACCGCCATAGGCGTAGAGCACAAACACCATCGCCAGGCCAAACGACGCGGACGCTGCGCCCGCTTTCTCTTTCTCGATAGAAGGGGCGATATGAAAAACTGCTTCTGCGCTCAGGCCGTTTGCGGACGTCGCCGCCCAAAGCCCCGCGGCGACAATGCCCACGAGCCCGAGCACCTTCGCGACCGTGAGCACGTTCTGCGTCCATTTCCCCGCGGCGACGCCCGCGAGGTTCACCGCGGCCACTCCTACCACGGCGGCGGCCGCGAGCCACACGGTCGCCGCCTGGCCGAGACCCATGAGCCGCACGCCGTAGTCGCCAAAGGCGTAGGCCATCATGCCGACGCTGGCGGTCCAAACGGCGACGAGCTGCGTCCAACCGAACAGAAACCCGGCCCAGCGGCCATACGCCTGCGTGAGGTATTCGTAGTCGCCGCCGTTGCGAGCGTAGGTGGTCGCCAGCTCGCCGTAGCACAGGGCGCCCACGACCGACAGCGCGCCTCCCAGAACCCATGCGGCCAGCGCTTGCCACGGTCCGCCCGAATTCTGAAAGACCACCGGCGCGGTGCGAAAAATCGAGGCGCCGACGACGATGCCCACGACGAGACTGACGGCGTCCCAGAGGCCGAGACCGGGTTCGGCCGACTGCGCCGCTTCAGGATCAACGCGATCAAGCGCCATGCCGTTCAAGCTAGCCGGGTTTTGCCAGGGGAGAAACACGGAAAACGTTGATCGGCGGCCGGCGGCCGGGACCGCCAGCCGTGGAACTTCGCGGGCCTTTCGACTATTACTAATGGGCACAGCGCCAGACACGGTTAGCCGTTACGAGGTTCTCCCATGCCGTCACGCTTGAAGCAACCAGGGGCCGCCGCCGTTGCCAGCCCGGCGCCTCGCAGCCCGCTTTCCGGCGGTCCGAGTCGGGACCTGCAGAGCGTACGATGCGCGGACCGCAATGACGGGGCCCTCGCTGGGATAACCCGATGAGCGCTGGTTCCACTGCCGCTGCGTCGTCGCCAGCCGCAGCTCCTGCGGGCAAGCCGCAGCGACTGCTGTCGCTGGATGCGTTTCGCGGGATCACGATTCTGGGCATGATTCTGGTGAACAATCCCGGTTCGTGGGCGCCGGGATACCGTTACGCGCCGCTCGATCATGCTGCGTGGCACGGCTGGACGCCGACGGACTTCGTGTTTCCCTTTTTTCTGTTCATCGTCGGCGCGTCGTTGTCGTATTCGCTGCGAAAGTACCGCGATGGCGACCAAGTGGCGCCAGCGGTGTATGTGCGAATCGTCCGCCGCGCGGTGGTGCTGTTTCTGCTGGGCGTCGGCTTAGCGTTGTTTGGCAACGCGTGGGACTACGCTTCCGGCGCTAAACCTACGATGGGCCTCGACACGCTCCGCATCCTCGGCGTGCTGCAACGGATCGCGCTGGTGTACCTGGTCGCTTCGCTCATCGTGCTCCATATGCGGCTGCGCGGGCAGCTTGCGCTAGCCGCGGCGATTCTGCTGGGGTATTGGGCCTGCTTGGCATGGCTGCCGGACCGGGGCGACCACGCCTCGAACCTTTCGCCGCAGGGGAACTTTGTTCGCGTCGTCGACCTGGCCGTGCTGGGCGCCAATCACATGTACACGCAAGCAGCCGAGGAACAGACGGAGCCCGAGGGCCTGCTCAGCACCCTGCCGGCGATCGTCACCGCGCTCATGGGCTATTGGTCGGGGCTGGTCATTCAACAGCAGGGGGCCGCGTGGCGAACCGTGACGACGCTGGCGGCCGGCGGGCTGCTGGCGGCGGCCGTCGGACTGGCCTGGGACCAGGCGTTTCCGATCAACAAGAAGCTATGGACCAGTTCGTTCGTACTGTTCACCGGCGGCTTGGGCATGATCGGCCTGGGGCTATGCCTGGGCTTGTTCGACGTCGCCCGTTGGCGACGCCTGGCCCACGCGCTGGCCGTCGTCGGCGTGAATGCGATCACCGTATTCGTCGGCGCCGGGCTGTTAGGCCGGGTGCTGGAATCCACGAAGGTCGGCGCCCTGACTACGCAAGACTGGCTGTTTGCGCGCGGGTTCACCGATCATATCCAGGACCCGAAGCTGGCGTCGCTCGGATTTGCCCTTTGCTGCGTGGCGTTCTGGTGGCTGGTTGCGTGGCTGATGTCGCTCCGCGGTTGGGCAATACGGGTTTAATTGTAGTTGTGTATCTGTCGTGAACACTAATAACCGCTAATCTTCGTTGATTGAATCGGCGCAAGAAGCGACGACTAGACAGTCTCACGCATATGCGAAGGCGCGAAGCCGACCCTAGCGTTCCTACTGCCTGATTTTCTCCCTTTCTTGAGCGAACTTCGATGAGCATCAAGATCTCGCGTTTGGCGTTTCTCTTCGTTTTGACGTGGACGGCGTTGGCGACGGGCGCGACGGCGTTGGCCGAGCTGCCGCAGGAGCTTCGCGTCATCGCCTACAACATCCACCACGGCGAGGGGACCGACGGCAAGATCGACCTGGAGCGAATCGCGGCCATTCTCGCCGCCGAGTCGCCCGATCTTGTGGCCCTCAACGAGGTGGACAAGGGGACGCGACGCACCCACGGCATCGACATGCCGGAGGAACTCGCCCGGCTCACCGGCATGACGGCCGTCTTCGAAAAGAACATCGACCACGACGGCGGAGAGTACGGCAACGCGGTGCTCAGCCGGCTGCCGGTGCTCCGGCACGAGAACCACAAGTTGCCGTCGCATTACGAAGGCGAGCAGCGCGGCGTGCTGGAAGTCGAGGTCGGCGAGGCGGGCGACTCGCTGCTGTTTCTGGCGACCCACTTCGACTATCGCCCCGCCGAGGACGAACGCCTGGCCTCGGTCGAAAAAGTGGAAGACATCCTCCGAGGCCGCCCAGACAAGCCCGCGATTCTCGCCGGCGACCTGAACGCGACGCCCGACAGCCGGGTGCTGGCCAATCTGCTGGTGAACTGGAAGAACGCCGCCCCGCGGCCGTTGCCGAGCTTTCCCGCCGCGAAGCCGACAAAGCAAATCGACTACGTCCTGGTCCGCCCCGCGGCGAAGTGGGAGGTCGTCGAGACGCGGATTCTCAAGGCGCCGATCGAATCGGATCACCTGCCGCTATTGTCGGTGCTGCGGCTGAAATAGTGGCGTGCTGGGGAGCTTCACTTGAATGCCAGAGATTTCGAGATTCCTGGGCATCGTGATACGTATGTATTACCGCGACCATGCGCCCCCGCATTTCCATGCAGAGTACGGCGATAATGAGATTACAGTCGAGCTTGAGAGTGGAATTGTGGAGGGACGGTTTCCACGGAGGGCGCTGAGCGCCGTATTCGACTGGTATGAACTCCATCGCGAGGCGCTTCAGGAGAACTGGAACCTGGCTCGCGCTGAACAACCTCTGAATCCGATTGAGCCGCTGGAATGAGCCATGATCTTACACATCGTCCGCGCCGAGCACGTCTCCGGCCACCGCGTGCGTCTCTGGTTTAATGATGGCGCATCTGGCGAAGTGGACTTCAGTGACGTGCTCGACGGCCCGATCTTCGAGCCACTCAAGGAAGAATCTTACTTCAGGGCATTTCGTCTGGAAGGGCACACCATCGCTTGGCCGAACGGAGCTGACTTCGCGCCAGAATACCTCAGGGAACTAATCGCCGCTCAAACAGCGGCCTAGAGCAGTAGCGGCTGGAGCGGGGCGTCGAGTGCGGCATGTAAGTTGCCGCCGACCCGCAGAGCTACATCCGTATGTCCGCGAGATCTGAGAAGCGTTAGGAGCTCGTCAATTACGTAGTCGCTCGTGACGAGCGTGTCCTTGATGTTCGTGAACCACGTCCTTGCCCGTGCATGATCGACGTCCGTACGAACGTATCGCGCGAACCAGACGCCGGCGTCAACGAATATCACTTCTTCCAACCGTAGAGAATAAAATCGTGATCGCGGTTGGAGAGGCCGTCGGTCGCCGGAGTCTGCGGCAACTTGTGGATCTCCTCGAACATAGCGTTCAAGGCCTCTTGCTGGCGCCGCACTAATTCGGCATCTGGCAACTGGTCCTGTTGCTTTTCATGCACGACGCCGGAGACTCGGGTGCTCTCGGGCAGAACGATCGGCGTTATCAAGCGTAAAACGCCGTTCTCGTAAATGGCTTCGAATTGCTGACTCATGGCTGAACCATGGCCTCGCCCAGGCCCATACTCCACTGGCGTCTATGCCGCTCGCTGCCCGGCCTCCTAAAACGCCGGCCCGATTTCCTTCAGCCGCGATTCGGTCTCCGCCATCAATGCGTCTTCGGCCGCTTCATCGGCGGCCTCGTAGGTCACGCTGAACCGCAGGAACGCGCCCGCGTCGTCCCACGGTACGGTGCAGATCGATTGCTCCGTAATGAGGTACTGGCTGCAGGCCTCGGCGCTCGCGAATTTCACGCCGCTGGCCAGCCCCTTCGGCGCCGGCGTGTAGAGGAAATAGGTGCCGCCCGGCATCTCGCACTGGAAGCCGCACCGCTGGAGCGTGGCGACAAGCTTCTCCAGCCGCCGCTGGTACTTCGCGCGAATGCGGCGCGGAATCTCCGGATCGTCCAGCCCGGCGATCGCCGCCTTCTGGATCGCCATGAACTGGCCGCTGTCGGTGTTGTCCTTCACGTCGGCAAACGCCTGCACGATGAGCGGATGGCCGCAAACCCAGCCGAGCCGCCAGCCGATCATGTCGAAGCCCTTGGACATCGAGTGGACCTCGACGCCGACGTCCATCGCGCCGGGAATCGCCAAAAAGCTGTTGGGCGGCCGATCATAGGAGAGCAGGGCGTGGGCCGCATCCTGGACGATGACGACGTCGTGCCGCTTGGCAAAGTGAATCGCCCGCTCGTAGAACTCCGGCGGCGCCGTCTTGCCGGTCGGGCTGTTGGGAAAGCAGAGCACCAGCAGTTTCGCCTTCGCGCGGACATCGGCCGGGATGCTCTCGAGGTCCGGCAGGAAATCGTTCTCCGCAAGCAGCGGCAGCTTGTAGACGCCGCCGCCGTAGTACGCCGTGTGCGTGCCGGCCACGGGGTAGCCCGGCACGGTCATCAGCGTGACGTCGCCGGGATTGATGAACACCGCCGGCATCATCGCTAGCGCCGGCTTCGAGCCGATGGCGTGGTTCACCTGCGTGGCCGGGTCGAGCACAACGCCGTATTCCCGCTGCATGAACCTCGCGACTGCTTCCTTGAACGCCGGCGGGCCGTTGTCGGCGTAGCCGCGATTCTCGGGCTTGTGGATCTCCTCGGCCATGGCCTGGCGAATGCGCTGGTCGGCTAGCCCATCGTTCTCGCCGATGCCGAAGTCCAAGAGCCGCCGCTGGGGATGCTCGGCCAGGGCCTGCCGCTTGGCCCGCTTGATCTTTTCGAACTTGTAGATCGCGGTGCTCTTGCCGTACTGGGCCCCGCCGATGCGGTCGGCGAACAATTGCTGGAAATAGGGATCGGACATGGGAGGTACCGAAGTAAGCTGGGATGTTGGCCGAGAGGACCGCGGCGGAAACAACGCCCTCCTAAGCCGCGGCTCAACGAGCCGCCGGAACGGTCAAGCGAAAATTCTACGTAGACGTTCCCGGAAAAGTCAGGGGGCGACTTCCGCCGGCTACGCGGCTTACCTTTCGGCGAATCGTCAAGAATGCTGAATAAATCCCTCCTGCGGCGAGGGTCAATACGGCAACAAGCTCACCGGAGGACGTGCGTGCGAACCCTGGCGGACCGGCTGGCCCGCGGCGAGGACTCTGCCTACGCAGAGCTCTACGACGCCTGCGCCGATCGGTTGCACCGCTACGCGGCCGCACGGCTCGGATCCTCAGACAACGCTGCCGACGTGGTGCAGTCCGCCTTCATGCGAGCCGTGCGCAGCCGGCGGCGTTTCCGCAACGTAGAAAGCCCGATTGCTTACATGTTCCAAATTGTGCGAAACGAGGTCGCGCGAGCGGCCGCCAACCGGCAACGCCGGCGCGAGCAGCCGCTGGACGACGCCCAATCGAATAGCAGCCGCTTAACCGCGAATAGCCGCGACGATGCTGAAGTTGTCGCCGCGGCGCTTGGCCGGCTGGAAGCCACGGACCGCGAACTGATCGAACTGAAGCTTTACGCCGGCCTGACCTTTCGCGAAATAGCCGAAGCCACCGGCCAGCCGCAGGGGACCGTGGCCACGCGCTATCGCCGAGCGCTGGAGTCGCTTCGCTCCTGGCTGGAAAAGCAGTATCGGTAACCGCGATGGACGAACCGCTTTCACAACTTGAACGGCAGTTGGCCGCGGCGGCGACGCACCAGGCGCCGCCGGAGTTGCGCACCGCGGTGCTGGCCAGCGTTAGCCGTGAACTGCGGGCGTCTCGCTGGGACCGACGGCTGGCTCGCACGGCAGCAGTGCTGATGACCGCTGGGATCGCCCTCAACGCCGCCATGGTCGTGGGACCGCATGACCGCCCGCCGGCGGCCGAGCGGCAACCCTCGCACGCTTCACTGGTGCAAGCAGCGGTGACCGTCGGTCGCGCGACCGACGAGGAAACCGGCCGACAGATCGCCCGGCAATTGGCCGCCTGGGGCGGACATCCACTGAGCCACGAACAACTCGCCGCGCTCGACGCCGCCATCGCTGCCGAGCTACATAATGGAAAGGACGGTTGAGACCGTGAGAATCTTGCCGACGAAGCGGACGGTCAAGCGGTGGGGGATCGGCTTGGCGATCCTGCTGGGGGTGCTCTTGGTGGTCAACGGCATCCTGGCGTGGCGGACCGAGACTCGATTTCGCCGGGTCATCGCGGCGATTCGCGCCGAGGGAGATCCCGCTTCCATCGCGGAACTAAAGCCGGCGCCGATTCCCGACGAGCACAACGCCGCGGCGCACATCGATAAGCTCACGCCCCGGCTCGAAGAGTTCAGCCGCGAGTACGGGCGTTTCTACAAGACCGACCTGGGTAAGACTCTGGACGATCTGAGTGTGGGCGACCGGCCCAACGCCGAACAGATCGCCGGCATGCGGGCGATCCTGGACAAGTACACGGACCTGGAGCAGATGATCGCCGCCGCGGCTGCCTGCCCGGAGTACGCCTCGACGGCCGATTTTTCCCTCGGATTCAACAGGTTTCTTGAAGCTCAACTCCCGCGGCTGAGCCGGATTCGAGACATCGCTCGAATGGTCGATTGGCGCGTCAAGGTGTTGGTCGCCGACGAGCAGCGCGACGAGGCCGTGCAGCGAGTGTTCGACGTACTGCGGCTGGCCCGGCTGAGCGAATCGGAACCTTCGATCGTCAGCTTCCTGATCTCGACAGCGGTGCGCGGCGTTGCCTTGCATGACCTGCATTACGCGCTGTCAGCCGGTCCGGTCCGCCCGGAGACTTACGACGAGATTGAACGGACGCTACAGGAGCTGGACCAACCGGGCAAGTTCGAGAAAGCCCTGCGCACCGAAAGGGCCCTGAGCGTCAGCGCGAGCCTCGAACAGGCGTGGGAGAACACCCCTTATTTAGGTTGGCTCGTCTGGCCGGTCCGGCGCTATTACATAGGACCGCTAGAGCTTTACGACCGGCTGCTGCCGGTCGCGGATCGGTCGTACTCGGAAATCAAGAAGTTGTTCGCCCCCGGCGGCCAATTTGCGGCGCCGACCGACCGAGGCGTGCTGGCCGACCTCTTGACTCCGGCGCTGGAGGCCGGCTTCGTGGCGGCGAACCGCGATATCGCTATGATTCGAGTAATGCGTGTTTACAACGCCCTTAAGCAGTTCGCCGTTAAGAATGGTCGCGAGGCGAATGGACTGGGCGACTTGGCGCTGCCGGCCGAGGCCACGACCGATCCGTTCACCGGCCAACCGCTCATCGCCCGGCACACCGACGCCGGCTGGGCGGTGTATTCGGTGGGCAGCGACGGCGTCGATGACGGCGGCAGCTTCGAGAAGGCGAAGGACTTCGGGTTTGGTCCGCCGCTGCCGGCCGAGGCGATTGAACCCGCTCCGGCCGCTCGTTGAGCGGCGGCTACCATCGCCGCCAAAGCCGCGGCTCAACGAGCCGCCGGAGCGGGCCGCCCCAACCGCCGGCAGTTGGCGAGTCTCTCCGAGACTCGCATGGTTCGGGCGACCGTCCTGCCGTTGACGCGTTAGTGCTGTACGACACCGCCCGCAAACATCGGCGTTTCGGAGAAACGCCGCCACGTTAGCGCCGCGTCAGCGAATCGAGCTGCGCCCGGATCGCCGACAGGCCGCGAGCCGGTTCCTGGCACGTATAACCTTGGCAGACATACAGCGTCGGCCCGCCGCCGCTGTCCGCCGTCTTGCCGCTCAACAGTGCGGTCAGCAACGGCGGCGGGTCGCCCGCCGCGCCGTCCAGCCGGCCGGCGACTACCTTGTGGGGGATATACCGCCGGCCGAGCTCGCGCCTTGCGGCCTCTGTTTCCGCATGACCGGCGTCGCCGACCAATGCCAACTCATACGTCGGGCCGAGGTAATAATCCAGCGCCAGGAACGTCTGCCCCATGGCGGTCGGCGCTTGTTCCAGCAGGCCGGCCGCCGCCACCAGCGCCGCCTCGGCGGCCTCGAGATACTTCGCCTCGCCCGAGAGCTTGCCCAGCCGCACCAGCGCCGTCGCGGCCAGGGCGCTGGCGCTGGGCGTGCTGTTGTCGGTCGCATCCTTGTTGCGCGCGATGAGCTGTTCGTGGTCGTCGGCGGTGAAGAAGAACCCGCCGCCGGCGCGGTCCGCGAAATGGGCAAGCACGATGTCCAGCAGTCTCGCGGCTTCCACCAACCGCCGCGGATCGAACGTCGCCTCGTACAGCGAAACGAGGCCGTTGGCGAGCGCCGCATAATCGTCGAGATAGGCGTCGAGCTTCGCCTGCCCGCGCCGATAGGTGTGCAGCAGCCGGCCATCAGGCCGCTGCATGCGATCGTGGATGAAGTCGGCGGCCGCGCCCGCTGCAGTCGCGTAACGCGGCTCGCCCAAGGCCGCAGCCGCACGGGCCAAGGCGTCGATCATCAGTCCGTTCCAAGCGACGATGATCTTATCGTCCTTGCCAGGACGAATCCGCTGCTGGCGGGCATCGAACAGCTTTTGCCGCGAAACGGCCAGCTCCGCGGCGAGCTCGTTTTCGTCGCGGCCCATGATCCGCGCCGCTTGGGCGATCGTCTTCGGCAGGTTGAGGATGTTGCGCCCTTCGAAATTACCGGCGTCGGTTACGTCGTACACACGCCCGAACGTCGCGCCGGCCGCTTCGCCGAGGACCGCTTCGATCTCCTCCGGCGTCCAGACGTAGAACTTGCCTTCTTCGCCCTCGCTATCGGCGTCCTCGGTGCTGTAGAAGCCGCCCTCGGCGTCGGTCATGTCGCGCAGGACGTACTCGATCGTCTCGCGGGCCACGCGGGCATAGTTCTCGTCGCCGGTCGCCTGGTACGCTTCGACGTAGGTCGCCGCGAGCAGGGCGTTGTCATACAGCATCTTCTCGAAGTGCGGCACAAGCCATCGCGCGTCGACCGAGTACCGCGCAAAGCCGCCGCCCAGGTGGTCGTAGATGCCGCCGGCCGCCATGCGGTCGAGCGTCGTGCGAACCATCTCGAGCGAATGCGGATGTCCCGTCCGGTTCCAGAATCGCAACAGCAACTGCAGGTCCATCGGGTGCGGAAACTTCGGCGCCCGGCCAAAACCGCCCCAGGCATGGTCGAACGCTCGGGCGAGCTGGTTCACCGCATGCTCGAACAACTCGGCGGAGAGCTGCCCGCCGCCGCCGGCTGCACGGCCGGCGCGACGGAGCTCGTCGGCGAGTTCGGCGGACATCCGCTCGACCTCGTCGCGGCGTCTTGTCCACGCTTCGTGCACGGCCACCAGCACCTGGTCGAAGCCCGGCATGCCGCCGCGGCTGGTCGGCGGGAAGTACGTTCCTGCGTAGAACGGCTTCAAATCGGGCGTGAGGAACACCGACATCGGCCAGCCGCCGTGGCCGGTGAGCATCTGCGTGGCGTTCATGTAAATCTGGTCGAGGTCGGGCCGCTCTTCGCGATCGACCTTGATGGCCACAAACCGCTCGTTGACGAGCGCCGCGATTCGCTCGTCCTCGAAGCTTTCGTGCTCCATCACATGGCACCAGTGGCAGGCCGAGTAGCCGATAGAGAGAAAGATCGGCCGCTGGTCGCGCCTGGCCAGCTCAAGCGCCTCCGGCCCCCAGGGACGCCAGTCCACGGGGTTGTTCTGGTGCTGGAGCAGATAGGGAGACGTTTCACCGGCGAGATGATTGGGCATGGCAACGGCAATCGCAGGCCAGGGCGGAGCGGGGCTAAGTGCCCGCGAAACACGCGAAGGGACGCGAAATAGAAACCACTAAGACGAAGACGCCGGTAGAGTGGAGGGAATTGTCTTATTCGCCCTGTGACTCTTCCCTCCGCGCAACCTGGCGTCTTTATGCCTTCAATTGGTTAATCAGATCTTCCTGTTTGCGAGCTTTCGCGTGTTTCGCGGGCGATCTTCTTCGCTCACCCATTTGATGCCCGCCGCCGGCGGCGGACAAGCGAGCAACGCGCAGAAACGCAAACGCCCCGGACAGCCTTGCGAGCCGTCCGGGGCGTGATGTCGTCACTGTGCATTTGCGGCGCCGAAGCGCCGCTATGCCATGCTGACGGGGCGTTACAGGGTCGAGATGCTTTGGCGGCCGGCGGCGCTACGCGGGGATTGAGCCATCCCGTCGCGAAAGCATCCCGACCCCGGTTGTCCCCTGGGCTTCGTTTTCCTGCCTAGGCAGGCGTGACTTGATCTGCACGCGGGCCCTTCGGACCGCGCCCTTCGGTGTAGGTCACTCGCTGGCCTTCTTGCAGCGAATCGAATTGGCCATCCGCCACCACCGAATGGTGGAAGAAGATGTCTCCCTTTTCGCCCTGGATGAACCCAAAGCCCTTGTCAGCCACTAGTTTCTTGATCGTGCCTTCTGCCATAGTCGCAGAAACTCCCTAACAACAAAACGACGAAACACACAAACGACGGCGAGAACTGCAAAGTGCAAAACTTGACAACAGCGCAACGCCGACGCACAACACGGAGTAACTCAAGTCGGACCGCGATGAGAAGCATCCGCGGCAGCGGGCCAAGATAGCCAGGCTGGGAGGAAGACTCTACGTTAAGCGGGGGGTTTGACTCGATACGACCCCAAGAGACCTAGTTTACCAAACACGACCGGATAAGTACAGAGCGAAAAAAGCATCGGCACGCGTCGATCAGCCCTGTTGAACGCCTTGCGGCGGGCGAAAAAAAGGAAGTTTCTTGCTATCGGGGCGTCCCCATCTAGCATGGATGGCATTGCCGTGTGACCACGTTTCGCTCTTTCACGGGTCCATCGAGGCGACGCCCATGCCCCCCTACAAGACCGGGTTTCTCCATTGGCTGAGCGTCGCGGCGCTGACAGCCGCCTGGGCGACCACCAGCCCCCTGGGCGCCTATCCGGTGAGCGCGTCGTTCACGCTCGATCCGGCTCAATCGAGCCTTGCGGTGCAAGCATCGGCGTTCATCGGCAGCGATTCCGACGTCAAGCCGCTTGCCGGCTCCGTCGACGCCCTGTTCGATTTCGGCGCCAGCGGAGCGTTTCCGCCAAGCGCCCTCGTCACCGTCTCGGACGCCAACATCACGCCGACCGGCGCCTACAACCTCGACTTGGGCTTTCCTCCCCTGCTCGGCGTACGCATTACAGCGTCGAATCTCCGAGCGACCGTCGCCACGCCTGCCCCGCCGGGAACTATGACGAAGACGCCGGCGCCCGGCGGCGTCTATCGGTTCGACGCGTCGCAATTCCTGCTGACCGTCGACGCCGGCTCGATCGCCGTCTCGGGCGTCGTCAACCAGACCATCGACTTGGCGCAAACGCCGGCTTCCGGCAGCCCCGCTCCGGGCACATTCGGCACGGTGTCATTTGTCGCGGGCGGAACTGTCGGACCGTACACGCGGATCGACGCGGAGCTTGATATTCCGATTCAGATCGTGGACGTCGTCGAAGCCGGGGGCGTGAGCGTCGACGTAACGCTGACGGCGCACATTCGCGGCGACGCATCGTTCTACGTTGCGCTGGCCGGCGTTCCCGGCGACTTTGACCAAGACGGCGACGTCGACGCCACCGACCTGCCGATTCTCAAAGCCAACTTCGGGTTGGCCAGCGGCGCTACGGCCAGCACGGGCGACGCCGACGGCGACGCCGACGCCGACGGGCATGACTTCCTGGCGTGGCAAAGCCGCTTCGCCACGCTTCCACCGCCGGCCGCTGCACGCGCTGTCGTCGCCGTGCCGGAGCCGACGAGCGTGCTGGCGGCAATTGTATGCCTGCTGCCGATGGCGAGCCGCCGGCTGAGAGGGCTCGCCGCATAGCGCAAGCCGCCGGCCACAGCAGCGCCGCCTTCCGGGACCGGGGCCAGCCAGCGATCGCGCCTCGTCCCGGACCGTGATGACGGTCCGGCTAGCGGCCGGTCCGGCTTGGCGACGCGTGCCGCGGTCAACGAGCGGTGCGGCGAACTGGCCGCCGCGACTGCGCGGTTAGCCGGCCAGGCGGTCGATGCGATTCAGCGGGATCGTCTCGGCCACTTCTTCTTCCGCATGCCGGTATTGCATGAGGTAGGCGTCTTCCGGGGAATCCTCGTAATACGCCCGCAGCACGGTGATGGCCCGGAAGCCGGCGCTCTTGAAAAAGAGCTGCGCCGGCAAGTTCGTCTCCCGCACTTCCAGCGTGATTCGCACGCGGCGCTGGCTCGACAGCTTGCCGACCAGCTTTTCGATCATCTGCCGGCCGACGCCCGACCGGCGGAAGTCCGGCGCCACGGCGAAGTTCAAGATGTGCAGCCGCGTCTTGTGCAGCTCGTAGATCATGAAGCCGACGACGCGCTCGCCATGCTCGGCCACCATGCCGATGCAATTGCGCTGGCGGAGGCAGCGGATAAAATCCTCTTCGAACCAGGGGAATTCGAAGCTCGCCCGCTCGATGTCGATCACTTCTGGCATATCGCGGCGAATCATCCACCGGATATGGACCCGTACCTGCTGTCGCGGTTGGGCGCTCATAAGCGAGGCCTCCTTCCCTGTCGGCCACATAGACTTTCGTCCGACGGCGGCAGTCGCCAGCCGCCGAGTTGGATTGGTCGATTAGTCGTGAACCGCTCGTCCCTGAGCGTGCGCCAAAAGTAACAAAACGCCCTGGGCGTGCCAAGCGAGAAACCGCGCACGTCCGGCGCCATGTGGCAACCCGCGAAGGCGCCGGTTGCACGCAAGGCGCCGACTAAGCGGAGCCGGGCGACCGCGGAACGCATTCCGAATGCGCCGCCTGAAGCCGCCGGATTCCGTGCAATGAGCTATCCTTGCACGGCCGTTCAGCGTCCCGCCCGCGGATCGGCGCCCCCCGAGCCCCTAGCGTAAGCACGGGCGCCCGATTCCCCGTACCAGGGGGCCCCGCCGTATCCTTCCTGCCACGCCTCTCGCCCATGGAAGCCGTCGCCCAGCCGCCCGTCCCGCCGCACTCGGCAGACTTCGCCGTCGCCGCCCGCAAGCATTATCGCTTGCTGAAGATCGGCGTGCTGGCACTGATGGCGCTGGCCTGCGCTATTCCGTTTTCATTGAACCTCGTGGACCCCGACCTGTGGGGCCATGTTCGCTATGGGCAAGACTGGCTGGCGGCCGGCCAGATGCCACGCACGGCGACGCATACTTACACCGCCGTCGGCTACCCGTGGGTCAATCACGAGAACGCGGCCGAGCTGCTGCTAGCGATCGCCTACGAGCATATCGGCGTGTACGGCATGCTCGTGGCGAAGTGCGCCCTGGGTATGTGCATCGTCGCGGCCATGGCGTGGCTGGCGATCCGCAAAGGCGTGCCGGCGCTGGCCGCGTGGACCTGGTTATTGCTGGTTTCGGCGAATCTGCAAGCGTTTTTTCCCATGCGTCCGCAACTGCTGAGCTTCGCGCTCTGCACGATGGCGCTGGTTTGCCTGGATCGAGCGTTTCCGACATGGCCGGAGGGCCGCCAACTGAAGCTGCGGCGGCTGTGGCCGCTGCCGCTGGTTTTCGTCGCCTGGGTGAACTCCCACGGCGGGTTCGTCGCGGGGTTGTGCATCGTTGGGACGCTGCTGCTGGGGCGGATGGCGGAGATCTTCCTCCGCGACGGTTGGAAGGCGTGGCGGCCGTTAATTCATTTGGCGACTATTGGCCTGTTGTGCCTGGCCGCCACGCTGGTAAATCCCTACGGCCTGGGCATGCACCAGTGGCTGTGGCACTCGTGGGGCGGCGCGCCGCCGGAAATCACCGAATGGGCCCCCCCGCTGCCCGGCAAGCCCGTCTTCTGGCCGTTTGTCACGCTCGTCGGCGTCTCCGCGGCATGCCTTGTTGCGACCCGTCGCCAGCGTGATTGGACGCACATCGTCGTCCTGGCGCTCGTCGCCTGGCAGGCCTCGCTCCACCTCCGACATATCGCTTTCGTGGCGCTGTTGTGCGGCTTTTGGGTTCCTGTGCACTGGCACTCGGCGCTGCGGCGGCTGCGACCGGACCGCGACGAACCGCTCCCGATCATGCTGCCCAGCCCCTGGATGCGGCGGCTGATGGCCGCGGCGATTCTGGCGGGCATTGTGCTGCAGAGCGATGTTCTGGCCCGCCGCTTGAGCGACTTGCCGGTCCTCCGCAGCCAGTATCCCGTCGATGCGTTGCAGTTCATGGTCGATCACGGCCTTGAGGGAAGACTTGCCGTGGCATTCAACTGGGCGCAATACGCCATCGCGGCCCTGGCGCCGGACGTGACCGTCGGCTTCGACGGACGTTTTGACACCTGCTATCCGCAGGAAGCCATCGACGTGCATTTCGACTTCCTGCTGGGCGATTCCGGTCCGCGCGAGCGCCGGCCCGGCGCCGGACCGATCGACGGCCGCCGGATTCTCGAATATGGCCGCCCCGACTTGCTGCTGGTGCAACGTTGTTACCGGGACGCCACGCGGATCATGCAGCAGGAATCGGCTCGCGAAGCCTCGGACTGGACGCTGCTCTACAGCGACTCGGTCGCCGAGCTGTGGGGCCGGCGAAACAAGTACGACGAACCGTCGAGCCCGGATTATTTTCCGCCCGAACAGCGCGTTCGGGATCGACGGCTGCTGGAAGCGCGCTTCCAGTGGCCGGCGCTGCCGGACCGCAGCCTGGCGGACGAGCGCGAACGCGCCGCCAACAGCGGCCAGCTCAGCGGGCTTTGACATGCCGCCTCGGGTCGACGCGCCCGCGAATGACGCCAATGGGCGCGAATGATCAGGGCGACCGTCGTGAACGGTTCACCTAAGGAGCGACCCGGCCGGCTTTTGATTTCGGGCGGATTCGAATCATGTATATTGCAATTCGCGTTCATTCGCGTTCTCTCGCGGGCAATTAACCAGATGACATCGAACATAGCGTCCTCGGAACCGAAGCGAAGCGAATCGCAGGGCGCCCCGGCGCGCGACCGCGACTACCTCGCTCGCATCGAAGCGAACCTCGCCGTCGCCGAGCAAACCGCGGCGGTCCTGGGCGAAATGGACGCCGCTCCGGCCGTCGAGCCGCGTCCCCGGACCAAGCTCGCCGTCTCGGTCGTCATCCCCGTGTATAACGAACGCGATACGGTCGTGGAAATCGTTCGCCGCGTCCAGGCGGTCGGCATCCACCAGGAGATCATCCTCGTCGACGACTACAGCCTGGACGGCACCCGGCAACTGCTCGTCGAGCTCGACCGCGAGGCGGACGTCCGCGTGCTGATGCACGGCTACAACCGCGGCAAGGGCGCCGCGCTGCGCACGGGCTTTCAGGCCGCCAGCGGCGACGTCGTGCTCATTCAAGACGCGGACCTGGAATACAACCCCAACGATCTGCCGCGGCTGCTGGAGCCCATTGAGCGCGGCCTGGCCGACGTGGTGTACGGTTCGCGTTTTTTAGAGAACGCGCAGCAAGACCCCTCGCGACTCCACCGCCTCGGCAACTGGCTGCTCACCGCGGCGTCGAACCTCACGACCGGCCAGCGGCTCACCGACATGGAAACCTGCTACAAGGTGTTCCGCCGAGAAGTGCTCGAGCAGATCGACCTCGAGCAAAACCGCTTCGGCTTCGAACCGGAGATCACCGCCAAGGTCTCGCGGCTAGGCTACCGCATTCTGGAACTGCCGATCGGCTACAACTACCGCACGTACGATGAGGGCAAAAAGATCGGCCTCCGCGACGCCGCTAGCGCCTTGTGGTGCATCGCCAAGTACGGGTGGAAATGAAGTCGCGCCCCATTTGATTTGCTTGCAGCGGCAGAGCTTGAGTTCTCGGTGCAGTTAAGAATCGCGTCTCGACCGCCTGATCCCGCGATTCGTTTTAGTCGCTACGCCTGCTGCTTCATGAACTTCGCGTTGGCCGTCGTATCGGGCGGGCCGTAGTCGTAGATGCGGTATTGCTTGGTGATCTTGGCGCCCCCCTTTTTGAGGGTCTTGTAGGACAGGTCGTTGCTCTCCAGCACCCAGGAGAACTCCGCCTCCTGGATGCCCCAGGCCAGGGCGTCGGGCACTAGCCGCGCCACCAGGGCGATGCCGATGCCCCAGCTTTGATACTCCGGCAGGACGTTGGTGCTGATGAGTCGCACCCGCTTGAGCTGCTGGCGATGGCGGAGCAGCTTCAAGAACCCGAACGGCAGCAGCCGCCCGTCGATCGCCTTGATGCGGGGATTGTAGTCCAGCAGTCCGAACATCGCGCCGACCGCCTTGCCCTCGATTTCGCCCATGGTGGTCAGCTCCGGCACGATCATGTGCTTCATGCCGGCGGCGAGCTTCTTCACTTCGCCGACGGACATCGGCACAAAACCCCAGGTGTTCACGAGCGAGCGGTTGTAGATGTCGAGGAACGTCGCCAGCTCCTCCTTGAACCGCTTGACGTCCAGCGGGCGGCATTTCACGTTGAAGCGGCTAATGACGCTCTCGCTGAGCATGCCGAGCTTCTGCGAAACCTGCTCGAGCATGTTCACGTGGCCCCAAAAGGCGTACATGTCCTGCGCCTTGCGAAAGCCGTATCCCTCGATCAGCCGGGCGTAGTACGGCTTGTTGTAGGTCATCATGAACCAGGGCGCATCGTTGAAGCCGTCGATGAGCAGGCCCAGTTCGTAGTTCAGCGAGGGGTTCACCGGGCCGCGGATCGCGGCGATGCCGTGGCCGGCGAACCATTGCCGCGCCGCGTCGAACAGGGCGCTGGCCACGTTCTGGTCGTCGATCGACTCGAAGAAGCCGAAGAATCCGCGTTTTTCGCGGTACCACTCGTTGTGAGCGTGGTTGATGATGGCGTTGAGCCGGCCGACCGGTTTTCCGTCCAATAGCGCGAGGAAATTGCGGTTGTCCGCCGTGTCGTAGAACGGGTGATGCCGGAAATTCAGCAGTTCCTTCTGCGCCATGCGGAGCGGCGGAACCCAGTGGGGGTCGCCCCGGTACAGTTCCCATGGCAAATTAAAGAAGAGCTTCCGCTGGCGACGCGACTCGACGGGAACGACTTCGAGATGGGCCATGGAAGGGCGGGCGCACGGCGGATGCAAGCGATCGACGGCGGGGCCGTCACTGTAAACGGCGGCGGCCGCGGCGGTCAAGTTTGGCGCGATGCGCCGCCCCGCCGTCGGGCGAGCATTCCGCCTTTGCCGGCCAATCAGTAGGACGATCTTACGGTGAACTGTATGACACGGTGCCTGATCACCGGCGCCAGCGGGTTTGTCGGATCCAACCTCGCGCGGCGACTATGCGCCGACGGGTGGCTCGTGCGATGCCTGGTGCGGCCGACGTCGCGATTGGAATTGCTCGAGTCGCTGAACGTGGACTTCGCCTATGGGAGTCTTGACGACCCGGCGAGTCTGCGCAACGCCGCGGCCGGCGTGGACGTCGTGTTCCACCTCGCCGGCCGAGTCGCCGCGCTGCGGTCACATGAGTTCACGCGCGACAACGTCGAAGGGACTCGCCAACTGGCCAAGGCGTGCGCCTTGCAATCGGCTCCGCCGGCGTTCGTCATGGCCAGCTCGCTTGCCGCCGGCGGCGTGGGGACCCTCAAAACGCCCCGCCGCGAGAGCGACCCCGACCGGCCGGTGTCTGCCTACGGCCGGAGCAAGCTCGCCGCCGAGCAGGCCGCCATCGAGGCCGCCGGAGACATGCCGATGACGTTCATCCGCCCGCCGATGGTGTTCGGCCAAGGAGATCGCGCACGCCTCCAGATGTTCCTGGGCATGAAGGTGCTGCCGGTGCACGTGTCTCCAGGGCTGCGCCGGTTTCCGCTGTCGGTGGTGCATGTGACCGATTTGTGCGACGCGCTGGTCCGCATTGCCCAGCGGGGCGAACGCATCACCGGTCGTGATGCACCCCATGCCGCGCCGGGAACGGGGCGGTACTACGTGGCCGCCGATCGCCACGTCACCTACGCCCAGCTCGGCGTGCTGGCGGCCCGCGCCGCCGGATGGGCCGTCGCGCCGTTGCCGCTGCCCAAGCCGGTGTTCTGGTTCGCCGGATCGCTGGGCGAAGTCGCGGGCCGCCTCCGCGGCCGGCCCGGCATCGTCAACCTCGACAAGGTTCGCGAAGCGACGGCCAAAGGCTGGGTCTGCTGCGACGATAAAATCCGCTCGCAACTGGATTACCGACCGGCCGCGCCGCTGGAGCAGCGGTTTGCCGAAACCGTGGCCTGGTATCGGCATCACGGCTGGCTCTAGGGGCTGAGCGGCCGCCCGCCAGCGAGTAGACTGACCGCTGCAAGCGGATGCAGCGGATCCTCGCCTCAACCCCAACCTAGCCAGGTCGGAGCCGAAGCGGATGCGGGCGCCGGCCTGTCGGGCGCACGCCACCGGCGTGCCAAGCGGGACGTCTCTCGCGCCGAGCCGCGCACCGACTCAACTCAGCCCGACCGCGGAAATTGGACCATGGACCACTTTTCACGCCTTGAGCAGTCCGACCTGGAAATCACGACGCTTGGTCGTTGCACCATTAAGTCGCCGCTGGCGCTTTCGAGCACGCCGGGCGATCACGTGGGCGACTTCGTTCACGACGACGCCCGCATGATCTTCGAGCCGCGTTTCCGGGCGAGCGGGCAGGTCAATCCGCTGTCGCTAGAACACGCGGGGCCGCGGGAACGGATTTATTTCGATCCCGCCCAGACGAAAGCCGCCATCGTCACCTGCGGCGGTTTGTGCCCGGGCATCAACAACGTCATCCGCACCGCGGTCTTTGAACTGGCGTACAACTACGGCGTGCCCGAAGTGCTCGGCATTCGCTTCGGTTTCGAAGGTCTCAACCCCGCCGCCGGTCGATCGCCGATCCGGCTGACGCCGGAGCTGGTCGAGGACATTCACCACAAGGGGGGGACCATCCTGGGCACTTCGCGCGGCCCGCAGGATCCGAAACACACCGTCGATTTCCTCCTCAGCCAGGGCGTGAACATCCTGCTGGCCGTGGGGGGCGACGGCACGCAGCGGGGTGCTCGCGCCATCGCCGAAGAAGCCCTCCGCCGCAAGGCGCCGCTAGCCGTCGTTGGCGTTCCCAAGACGATCGACAACGACGTCAAGTTCTGCTTCACCACGTTCGGCTTCGCCACGGCGGTGGGCGAGGCGGAGACGGTCATCGATCGCGCCCACGTCGAGGCCAAGGCCGTCTACAACGGCGTCGGGCTGGTGAAGTTGATGGGTCGCGAGGCGGGATTCATCGCCGCCTCGGCGACGCTCGCCAGCGGCGAGGCCAACTTCTGCTTGATTCCCGAATTGCCGTTGGAACTGGAAGGCCCGCACGGCTTTCTGATGAAGCTTCGGCGGCGACTGGCTGCCCGCGAACACGCCGTAGTCGTCGTCGCCGAGGGCGCTGGGCAGAACCTGCTGCAACAAGAGGCCAATCGCGGCGCGGACGCCTCGGGCAATCGCCGCCTGGGCGACATCGGCTACTACCTGAAAGAGCGGATCGAGTCGTTCTTCAAGGCCCAGAACACGCCGGTGAACGTCAAGTACTTCGATCCCAGCTATTACATCCGCAGCCTGCCCGCGGCGGCCGTCGATTCGCTGCTGTGCGAGCGGTTCGCCCGCGCCGCCGTGCATGCCGCCATGGCCGGCAAGACCGACATGCTCGTCGGCTTGTGGCACAATCACCTGGTGCATGTGCCGCTCACGGCGTCTACCGGCGTCAAGCGGCGGCTGAATCCTGAAAGCGAGCTATGGACCAGCGTCCTGGCTCTCACTGGGCAGGAGAAATGGTGACGCCGCAGCGGGCCGCCGTCCGCCGGCGTCGCACGATCACGACAAAATTCGTCCCGCCGAGATCACAAAGCCCCAGCGCCGCGAACGCCAGCCGCTATTCGAACGGGTTTTCGTCTTCCGAGGGCGCTTCGCTTGAAGCGTCGTCCGCGGGCGGCTGCTCGACCGGCGTTTCCATCTCCATCGGCTCCAGGTCGGCTTCGTCCGCTTCTTGC
>QEVI01000335.1 GCA_003576855.1 Planctomycetota bacterium | reverse complement strand
TCGCGCGGCTGGAAGCGGAGGGACTGGCGCCCTCGGCCGCAGCGACCCGTGCGGAGTGGTTGCGGCGGGCATCGTTTGCGGTCACCGGCTTGCCGCCGTCGCGTGAGGAGACGTCGGCCTTCGAGGCGGACCAGGCCGACGACGCCTATGAGCGCGTCGTCGATCGGCTGCTCGCTTCGCCCCATTTTGGCGAGCGTTGGGCGTCGGTCTGGCTGGACCTGGCGCGGTACGCCGACACCGTGGGCTACGAACGAGACCCGCACCGCGAGATATGGCCCTACCGCGACTGGCTCATTCGAGCGCTCAATGCCGATATGCCGTACGACGAGTTCACGGTGAAACAACTGGCCGGCGATCTGCTGCCGGAGGCGACCATTGACGACCGGCTGGCGACCGCGTTTCATCGCAACACGCAGACCAACACGGAAGGGGGCACCGACGACGAGGAGTTTCGCACTTCGGCCGTGCTCGATCGCGTGAACACGACCTGGCAGGCGTGGATGGCGACGACGTTCGGCTGCACGCAGTGCCATGCCCACCCGTATGATCCAATCGAGCACGACGAGTACTACAAGTTCGCCGCGTTCTTCAACACCAGCCGCGACATGGACGTCGACGAGGAACTGCCGCGGCTGGCCGTGCCGACCAGCCTGGCCGACGCCGCCGCGGCCGCCGAGCTCGATCGCCGCATCGCACGGCTGCGTCGCGAGCTCCACGCCGCGGCGATGGAGATCGACGCCGACGCATCGCAGTGGCGCCATTTGAGGTTCGACAGCGCTCACTCGACGGGCCAGACGAAGCTGCGAATCGCCGACGACGGCCCGCAGGGCGTGGCCGAGGTCATCGCCGAGGGGACGATCACGTCCGGCTCGAAGTTCACGCTGGAGGGCCCGGCGCCGGCGGGCGTGTCGCGGCTCACGGCGTTGCGGATCGAGTCGCTGCCGGAGGACTTGGAAGCTGCGCTGCGCACGCCGGAATTGGGCTTCGTCGTGTCGCACCTGCAGGCGCAGCTCGTGGGGCCCTCGGCGGAACCGCGGGAGATCGAATTCGCGGCGGCGTATTGCGACGAGCCGACGCCGTCGTACGACCCCGAAGAGAGCCTGCGCGAAAACGCCGAAGGCTGGGGCGACTACACGCGAATCAACTATCCGCGCTTCGCCGTGTTCGTGTTCAAGGAGCCGGTGGAGGTCCCGCCGGGCGCCCGGCTCCGCCTCCAGATCAGTCAGAACCGCTACGCCACGGGGGATTTCGGCCTGGTGATTCGCCGCGGGCGGTACCATGTGTCCGCCAGCGACGAGTGGACGCGATGGCTCGCCGCCGATCGCTACCAGTCGGCCCGGCGAGAACTTAGCGAAGCGTCCGCCGCTCGGCAGGCCATTCCCAGCGTCTCGGTTCCCGTTATGGAGGAGCAAGCCCCGCACGTCGCGCGCAAGACGTACTTGTTCGAACGGGGCAACTGGCTGGACAAGGGCGCCGAGGTGCAGCCCGGCGTTCCGGCGACGCTGCCGCCGCTGCCGGCCGGCGCCGCGCCGAACAGGCTCGCCATGGCCCGCTGGATCGCTTCGCGCGAGAACCCGTTGACGGCCCGCGTGTCGGTCAATCGCGTCTGGGAGCAGCTTTTTGGAATGGGCCTCGTCGAGACGGTGGAGGATTTCGGCAGCTCCGGCATGCCGCCGAGCCATCCCGAGCTGCTCGACGATTTGGCGGTCCGGTTCGTGGACCAGCACGCGTGGAGCCTGAAGCGGCTGATACGCGAGCTCGTTCTCTCGGCGACGTTCCGGCAAAGCTCGCGGGCGACGCCGGAACTGCTAGAGCGCGATCCGCAGAACCGCCTCCTGGCCCGCGGTCCGCGGCAACGGCTGCGAGCCGAGATGGTCCGCGACCAGGCGCTGGTGCTTTCCGGGCGATTCTCGGCGAAGATGTACGGGCCTCCGGTGATGCCTCCGCAGCCGGAAGGGATTTGGCAAAGCGCCTACTCCGATGCGAAATGGCAGACCGCCGAGGGGGAGGACCGATATCGCCGCGCGATCTACACCTATTGGAAGCGCACCAGCCCCTACCCCAGCTTGATGGCGTTCGACGCGCCCAGTCGCGACCTCTGTACGGCGCGGCGCATCGCCACCAACACGCCGCTGCAAGCGCTGGTCACGCTGAACGACCCGGCGTTTTTCGAGCTGGCCGAGGGATTCGCCGAGCGGATGGAAGCGGCGGCAGGCGACCAGCGGGCCCAGGCCGCTTGGGGCTTTCGCACCGCGGTCGGCCGCGAGCCCCCGTCGGCCGTGCTCGACGAATTGGCGAGGCTGTACGACGACGCGATGTCGGCGGCTTCGGGGCCGGAGGGACCGGGGTCGCCATCCGCCCAGCCGCCCGCTTCGCCAGAGCGATTCGCGCTGACGATCGTGGCCAACGCGATTCTCAACTTGGACGAGGTGCTCACCCAATGAACGCGCAGGACCACTTTCGCCTGGCGGCCTTGCGGCACTCGACGCGGCGGCATTTCTTGCGCCACTCGATTGCCGGCCTGGGCGCGTTGTGGCTGGGCGAACAAGCCGCGGCATCGACGGGCGGCGCGGAGGCCCGCGATCCGGCGCGGCCGCTGGCCCAGCAGCCGCCGGCGGGGGCGCCCAAAGCGAAGCGGGTGATTTACCTCCACATGGCCGGGTCGCCCAGCCAGTTGGAGCTGTTCGCCTACAAGCCCGAGCTCGTGCGGCTGAACGGCCAGGACTGCCCGCCGGAGTTCCTCGAAGGCAAGCGATTCGCCTTCATCCGCGGCGTGCCGCAGCTACTGGGGAGCGTCTTTCCGTTCCACCAGGCCGGGCAAGCGGGGCACTGGATCTCGGACCGGTTGCCGCATTTCGAGCGCGTGATCGACAAGGTCTCCTTCATCCACACGCTCCACACGGACCAGTTCAACCACGCGCCGGCGCAGCTACTACTGCATACCGGCAACCAGCGACCGGGATACGCTTCGGCCGGGGCGTGGGTGGCCTACGGCCTGGGCAGCGAGAACCAAAACCTGCCGGGCTTTATCGTGCTGCTTTCGGGCGGCCGATTCCCCGACGGCGGCAAGGGCGTGTGGAGCTCCGGCTTCCTGCCCTCGGTCTATCAAGGCGTCCAGTGCCGCTCGTCGGGCGACCCGGTGTTGTTCCTTTCGAACCCGCAGGGGATGAGCCGCGAACTGCGCGGGCGGGTCGTCGAGGCCATCGCGGCGATTGACCGGCAGACGCACGCCGACTTCGGCGACCCCGAGACGGTGACGCGAATCGCCCAGTACGAAATGGCGTTCCGCATGCAGACGGCCGCGGCCGAGGCGATGGACCTTTCCGGCGAACCGGATCACATCCACCGGCTGTACGGTACGCAGCCTGGGCAAGAGAGCCTGGCGAACAACTGTTTGCTCGCCCGCCGGCTGGTGGAGCGCGGCGTCCGCTTTGTACAGCTTTTCGACTGGGGCTGGGACTCGCACGGCTCGGCGGAGAGCGAAGCCTTGAACGCCGGCTTCAAACTGAAATGCGAGCAGCTCGATCGCCCGGTCGCGGCCCTGTTGGCCGATCTCGATCAACGGGGCCTCTTGGACGAGACGCTCGTCGTCTGGAGCGGGGAGTTCGGCCGCACGCCGATGCGCGAGAACCGCGGGGGACGCGAAATGGCGTTCATCGGCCGCGACCATCACCCGTTCGCGTTCACGATCTGGATGGCCGGCGGCGGCGTGAAACGGGGCGTCAGCTACGGCGAAACCGACGCGATCGGCTACGCGCCTGTCAAGGACCCGGTGAGCGTCCAGGATCTCCACGCCACGATGCTGCACCTCTTGGGTCTGGATCCCGCGCAACTGAGCGTGCCGTTTCAGGGACTTGACCAGAAGCTCACGGGGGTGAAGGAGTTCCGCATCATCGAGGAGCTGATCGCCTGACGCTCCCGTCTTCGTTGATAAAGGCGCCAAACGCCAGTGACTACCGCACGACGCGATGACTCGGTCGATCTTTCCGCGCAAAAATCGGAAGGGGACCTCAATCTCTCCCCGCGCCGAGCGGAGTGGCAAGCCCGCGCGCTGGACGACCCAACGCGACGGCTGCTCGAAGAAGACGCCCGCTATTTCCTGCACCAATCGCTTTCGACCCCCTGCCTGAACGCCTTGAGCGGCTGCGACGGCATCTACCTCTTCGATCTGGCCGGTCGGCGGTACATGGACTTCCACGGCAATAACGTGCACCAGGTCGGCTTCGCCCATCC
>QEVI01000023.1 GCA_003576855.1 Planctomycetota bacterium | reverse complement strand
GGCCGCGGGCAGAGGCGCAGTCGGCCGGCGCCGGCCGATGGAGACCCGGCAGCGTAATGGCGTAACTGAGGGCCTGCGTTTGCGGTCGAGTCGTGACGATCACCGTTCGCCGATCCGCCGTGACTTGAAGGCCGTGTACGTCCACGGCCCAACGCGGCGCGGTGATTTGCCGCTGGACCACGGCATAGCCGGGACGCAGCGTCTCGAAGCGGTCGCCGGCCGCGACGTACTGCCCAGCGTCGATCTGCACCTTCGCGGCCATGTCCTTCAGCACGGCCGGGTCTAAGGGTCGGTCCAGCGCGATGCGGACCTCGCCGGGCGACTCGGCCCATACGAGCGCGGGAGCCGGCGTCGCCGGGTCTGCGTAGGTCACCTTGAACAGCTTGCCCGCGCCTGCCGGGCCGCTGCCCCAGTCCGGCCCGCCGCTATGGGCCGCCAGCACCAGCGATCGGTCGGGCGCGATGCAGGCGTCGGCCAGCAGCATGCGGGACGTGCCAATGAGCTGGTTCTGGGCGACGTAGCCACCGGCCGTCTGGGCGAGCTTCGTGCGATATAGCTTGCCGCGGGAATAGCCGGTGACCAGGGCGTCGCTGCGCCACCACGGCGGGCCGAAGATCGTGCCGTCGGTCGCGGGCTCGTTGAAGTTCAGCCCGCAGGTGCTTTGGTGCTGCGGGCGATAGTCGAACACGCTCGGTTCATCGACGACCTGCGGCAGATGCTTTGGGTGCCGCGGCGGGAATCCGTAGTGGCGCCCCCGCTGGATGTGGAGCAGCTCGTCGAAGGGGTTGCCGTTGGCGAGCCAGGTCGCCCCTTCTTGGTCGGTGCAAAACAACTCGCCGTCTTTGTTGAACCGCATCGCCACGCTGAAGCGGATGCCCGTCGAGATGCGTTCGCGGGACGTGAAGTCCGGCGACGCCCGCAGGATGGCGCCGTGCTCGTCGTCGAGGCGGTACTCGGCGATTCCCTGGTCGTTCACCTGGTACCCGTTGGCGAAGTTCCACGTCCCCAGGCCGAAGTAAATCGACTCGTCCCGCGGATCGACCGCCACGCCGACGGCGTCGACTTGGGTCCACAGCTCACGCCATCCGGCGGCGACGATCACCTCCTGCTCGGCGACGTCGTCGCCGTCGGCGTCCAGAAGCAACGAGAGCTTCGACTTCGACGGCACGAACACGCCCCGCCCCCGCCGATAGCCCGGCGGCGTCAGCGCCATGCCAATGGGCGCCCGGAGCTGGCCCTCGTTTTTCCAGAATGTCGAGACCTGCTCCTCGAGTCCGTCGCCGTCGCCGTCGCGGAGTAGGTAGACGTTGCCGTCGTAGGCCAAGGCGACCAGCACGCCGTCTTCGCGGTAAAGAACATTGTTGATATTGCTGAGTTGCACCGGCAGTTCCCGCACGGCGAAGCCGGGAACGAACATCTGCACCGGCGGCGGCGACTCGACCGTCGCCAGGCGGCGCGTGCCGGGCGGGTCGAGCAGCGGCGGCGTCTCGGCCATGCCGGCGTACTTCGCCGCCAAATAGCCGTCGACGGCGCTCCGCTCCTCCTCGGTGAGCACGCGATCGTAAAGGATCACCTCGGCGACGTCCCCCGCGAAGAACGAACTGGGGCCCTGCAGCGCGTCGGCATGCCGGGCGCCGAGGAGCACCCGATCGACCTTTAGTTCCGAATCGGCCCGGGCGCAGGCCCCTTCCGCAACGCCGTCGACCCAGAGCTTGACGCCGGCGCTGCCGTTCGACGCCGCGACGCACAGCCGCGTAAGCCGGCGAAACGGCCCAGCGGCGGTGCGGAGATTTTGAAAGCCGCTGAAGCCGGCGCCTTCGACGTTAACGACGTCCAGCGCGGCGGTGGCCGCCGGACCCATGTCGACATTCAACCCAGATGTGAAGTCGGGCTGGTCCTGGGCGTGTGCCGAGAAGATGCCCGAAAACCAACCCTCGTTCCGCGCCGGCGCTGCGACGATAAACAGCGTGACGTCGCGGAGCTGTAGTTGCAGCCCCGGCGCACTTGCCAGGTGCGCCCCGCGGCCGTTGAAGCGGATCAGGCCCGTGCCCTCCACGCTGAGCTGCTGGGGACGAAGCTGCGGATCGGGTTGCGTCAAGTCGCGGCCGTGGCCGGAACCGTCTCGCCAGGACTCGACCGCCTCGGCGCCCGCCGGCGCCGCCGAGGCGTGCTCGCGCGCCGCCGTTTGGGCGCCCGCGTCGAGCCACAGGGCCAGGCCGGCCTCGACCGGTAGCCGGGCGTCGGCCCATGGCTCGCGTGCGGCCATGGCAGGTCGGGCCCCGCACACCGCCAGCATCAGCGCAACGCGCCGCATCATCCTGAAACGGGCGGGCCAACGGCCGCCGGCCGCAAAGGACTTCAAGCGCGCTCGCAGTATACAACTTCTCGTGGAAACCATGGCGGAGGCGACGGAGGCGCGCGCTGAGGATTGGGGGTCGAACGGCCGACTGGCTTGAGCATAGAGAACCGCGCGGCCAGATTCCACAACCGTTTTTGGTCCTTGCCTTCAGCGGCGTTTTGGCCGGTTTTTCGCTATTTCTCAACTCGCCGGTATTCGCGAGAATGGCCCCCTTTACACAACGCGTGCCGGACCGGATCGCGTGACTTGCTCCAAGAAGGTACTTGACTACGCCGTTTACCTGGCGGTGCGCGTCGCGGTCTGCTGCGTGCAGGCCGCCTCGCTGGAGACGTGCCGCGCCTGGGCCCGCTGCGCCGCCTGGCTGTTGTGGCACGTAGCGCGATTGCGCCGCCAGACGGTGGAGGAAAACCTCGCCGTCGCGTTTCCACAGGCATCGGCCCAGCAGCGGGCGCAAATTGCGCTGCGGATGTGGGAACACCTGCTCCTGATGCTGGCGGAAATCACCCACGCGCCCCGCAAGGTGCACCGCAGCAACTATCGCTGGCATCTTCACGTCCCGCAGATGAAGACCATGGCGCGGCAACTGCTCGCTCGCCGCCCGCTCATCATCATTTCGGGGCACCTGGGCAATTTTGAACTGGGCGGGTACCTGATGGGCCTGCACGGCTTTCCGACTCACACCATCGCCCGGAAGCTCGACAATCCGTATCTCGATCGCTGGGTCAACGCCTTTCGCGAGGCGACCGGCCAGTTCATTCTTCCGAAAGCCGGCAGCAGCCAACCGATCATGGAACTGCTCGCCCGCGGCGGCACGCTAGTGCTCCTGGGCGATCAACATGCCGGCGAAAGCGCCTGCTGGGTGGAGTTCTTCGGAAAGCGGGCTTCGACGCACAAAGCCGTGGCGCTGTTTACGCTGACCGCCTCGGCGCCGACGGTGACCGCCTGCGTCTACCGCCGCGGCGCTGCGATGCAGTTCGAAATGCGGGTGTCCGAAATCGTCGATCCGGCGGCCCCGGGCTTTGACTTGGGCTCGATCCCGCTGCTCGCGCAGTGGTACACGCGGCGGCTGGAAGACCTCATCCGCCAGGCGCCGGAGCAGTATTGGTGGCTTCATCGCCGCTGGCGGCAGGCGCCGCCGCGAAAGCGCAACGAGCGCCCGTCGCTGGCGGCCTAAGCGCGGCGCCGTCGGCTAGCCTGGGCGTCGCGATCACGATGGCGCCGAGCGGACGCCAGGAAAGCGGCAGGCCGACTTGTGCTTCTGCGCCACCGTCAGCATCTCCGCGACGGTGGTTTGCCCAAAGGCCTGTTCGACCATGGCCGCCGCTTCGTCAAGCCGGCTGTGCAGCGGGCAGAGCCGGCGCCCGTGGCTGGGTATGCCGATCGGGCATTCGGGGTACCGACGGATCGGATCGACGGCGTTGATGATCGCCAGAATCGTGAGCTCTTCAGGGCTCTTCTTCAGCAAGAAGCCGCCGTTGAGGCCTCGTCGAGAGACGATCAGTCCGGCGCGGCAAAGACTCTGCATGACCTTGGCCAGGTAGCCGGCCGGGGTCCTGGTCGCCTCGGCGATAAAGGCGGTGGTACAGGGCATGCCCTCTTGGCCGGCGAGGAAGACGATCGCGCGCAGCGCGTATTCAGCGGTCTGCGAGATCATGGCGGTCGACGGCCTGGGGCGAGAAGTAGATATCCGGACCTTGACATCCAGCAATATCGCAGCTAGGTTGGCTTTGGTCAAGCCCGGCTCACGCTTGCGCGGAATCCCCTGGTGTTTGGATCGGCTTCACAGACGGCGACGAGCGCTCCGGCTGGCATCGCCTTGCCGCGGCGCATATCGCGCCGCGACCTGGCGAGTAGCCCGCTGTTGGTCTTTTACGAGTTGACGCAGGCCTGCGATCTCGTCTGCACCCACTGCCGCGCCTGTGCGCAACCTGCCCGCCATCCCGAAGAGCTGGACACGGAGCGGTCGCTCCGGTTGATCGAACAACTGACGGAGTTCCCTTCGCCGCCCCACCTGGTGCTCACCGGCGGCGACCCGCTGAAACGGGCCGACCTGTTCGAACTGGTCGAACACGCGGCGTGGTTTGGCTTGGAAGTCTCCATTACTCCCATCGCGACGCCGCTGGCGACGCGCGAGGCCATCGCCCGGCTGCGGCGGGCCGGCGCCTCGCGGATGGCGGTCAGCATCGACGGGCCCAACGCCGCCAGCCACGACGCCACGCGGGGCGTGGCCGGCAGCTTTCAGCGCAGCCTGCAAATGCTCGCCGACGCCCGCGACGAAGGCTTCTCGACGCAGGTGAACACGACGCTGACGCCCGCCAACGCCGACGCCATCGACGAAATGGCAGATTTGTTCGCCAGCCTGCAGATCGCGATGTGGTCGGTGTTCTTCCTCGTGCCCACCGGCCGCGCCGCTCACGCCGCGCGACTTTCCGCCGTGGCCGCCGAGGCGGCGTTCGAGCGGCTGTGGCGGCATTCCCAGCGGCAGCCGTATGTCATCAAAACGACCGAGGCGCCGCATTACCGCCGGTTCGTCGCCCAGCGCAGGGCCGCGGCAACCGAGCGCGGCCCGGCCGCTCCGCCAACATCCCCGGCATTGCACCTCAACGACGGCAAAGGCGTGATGTTCATCAGCCACGTGGGCGAGATCATGCCCAGCGGCTTTCTGCCGATCGTCTGCGGCCGCTACCCGAGCGACGACGTCGTCGCCGTCTACCAGCAGGCGCCGCTGATGCAAGCGCTGCGGGACCAGGATCGCTTGGAAGGCAAGTGCCGGCGGTGCGAGTACCGCGGCATGTGCGGCGGCAGCCGCGCGCGGGCGTTCGCCGTCAGCGGCAACCCGCTGGCGGAGGAGCCCGATTGCTGTTTCCAGCCGGCCGCGACGACGCCGCCCGCTGGATCGCAGGAGAACGGATGCGGCGCACGATAGTTGTCATCGGCGGCGGGATTACAGGACTGGCCGCGGCGCGGCGACTCCACCGGTTAGAGCCGCAGGCGCAGGTGCACCTGCTGGAAGCATCGTCGCGACTGGGCGGCGTTCTGCAAACCCGCGACGCCGCCGGGTTCTTGATCGAAGAGGCCGCCGACGGGTTCCTCACCAACCCCGCGGCTGCCGTCGACCTGTGCCGCGGGCTCGGACTGGGCGACTCGCTTATCTCGCCGAACGAGGCCGGTCGGCAGGCGATGGTCGTCCACCGCGGGCGGCTGCAGTCGATTCCCGCCGGCTTCACGGTCATGGCGCCGAGCCGGCTTTCCCCGCTGCTCCGTACGCCGGTGCTCAGCGTGCGCGGCAAGCTCCGCGCCGCTGCGGAATGCTGCATCCCGCGCCGCCGCTGCGACAGCGACGAATCGATCGGTTCGTTCGTGCGCCGCCGGTTCGGCCGCGAGCTGCTCGATCGGTTGGTCCAGCCGCTGATCAGCGGCATTTATACCGGCGAAATCGATCGGCTTAGCCTGCAAGCCACCATGCCCCGCTTGCGGCAAATGGAGGCCCAGCACGGCAGTTTGCTCCGCGCCATGTTGAAGCAACGCCGGCAGGGCGCCGTCGACGCGAGCCGCGGCGCCCGTTACGGGCAGTTCGCCTCGCTCCGCGGCGGCATGGGGACGCTCATCGCCGCCTTGGCCGCCAGCTTGCCGGCCGAGTCCCTGCAGTGCGACAGCCCCGCCGAGCGGATCGCGCCGGCTTCTTCGGGCCGGCAGTGGCGCGTTTGCACCGGCGGACGGCAGCCGCGCCGGCTTGCTGCCGATGCGGTCATCGTCGCCGCGCCGGCCCACCGTGCGGCGACCCTCCTGGCCGACGCCGATCCCGAGCTGGCGGCCGACCTTCGCGAAATCGACTACGCCAGTTGCGCGATTGCTTCGTTGGGGTACCGCCTGGACCAGATAGGGCGCCGGTTGGACGGCTTCGGCTTCGTGGTGCCGCTGGTCGAAGGGCGCCGCATACTTTCCTGCAGCTTTGCCAGCGTGAAATACCCGGGCCGCGCTCCGGCCGGCGCGCTGTTGATGCGGGTATTCATGGGCGGCGTCTGTCAAAGCGACCTGCTGCAACTGGCCGACGACCAGCTCCTGGAATTGGCGCATCGCGACGTCGCGCCGCTACTCAACATCCGCGGCGGGCCGTTCATGCAGCACATCGTGCGACATGCCCGGGTCATGCCGCAGTATCACGTCGGCCACTGCCAGCGGGTCGCCCGCATCGAGCAGGCGGTCGCCCGAAGGGGGACGCTGGCCGTAGCGGGCAGCGCGTTCCGCGGCGTTGGCGTGCCGGCGTGCATCCGCGATGGCGAAGCCGCCGCCGAGCAGATTCACGCGTCTCTAACCAATGGCGCCGCAGCCGGCGCGCCGCGGACCTGCCCCACAGCCCCTGTCTAACAGACGGTTGAGAAGGAGCCAGACACGCTCGCGGCCCCGGGGGGCTTCTCGCTAATCAACTCCGCCGCGCATCCAGCCGTCCAGCATCAAGCATCCAGCACCCAGCATTCAGCCGTCCGCCCGTCACCCCGCCAGGCCGCAGCCTTCGCAGGTTTCGAGCGGCTCCGGCGGCTCGAGCGAATCGACCGGCGCGACGATCGGCACGCCCAGCAGGGCTCGCTCCAGGGGGATGAAGGCCGCCAGCAACCGGCCGATCGCGGCATAAAACTCCCCGCCCGCTTCGTAGCGGAGGAGCTTGGCGAAGGCCGGCGCCCACCAGGCCAGGTGCTCGCGCAAGAAACTCGCTTGGGCGTCGCGGCAGATGGCCCGCCGCTCGATGGACGATGCATCGCCGCACTCCATCGCGCGGCGTTCCAGGTCCACCAGCAGCGCCATGAATTCCAGTTCCAGGGTGATGTGGTCCGGTCGCTCCGGCCTGGCGCCGGCGACGCCCACGCCGAACGCCGCATAGTACCCCGCCACGTCGGCCAGACCGTTGGAACGCTGGAAGGAGAACTTCGAGTTGACGTACTCCGTCTCATACGGCGGACAGCGGCCAGAGACGAGCAGTCCGAACGTCGCTTCGTATTGGGCGTTAAGCGCCTCCTGGCCCTCCGGCAGGCTGGCAAGCGCTCGGGCCGGATCGAGGTCCTCGCCCGCGAGCTCCGCCGGGCCCAGTTCTGCGTCGGCCTGGCTCTGCCGCAAGAGCGCCGCGGCCTGGGGCAGCACGTCGCCCTCCCGCAGCGCGGCCAGTCGAGACCATGCCCCGTGGCGCGGGTCGGTCAGCGAGATCGCCAGAAACCGGTAGACGGCCAGCCGTGCGAGATTGACGGCCACGTCGTCATCGCAGACTGAAGCGGGGCTGTAGGGCATAGGTCCGTCTCCTCCGGCGAAGGCCGCTCGCGGCGGCTGCCGCTAAATCGAGTTCACGTGCGCCTCGGCCGGCCGTTCGAACGTCGGCTCCTCGACCGTTACTCGCACGACTTCCTCGTTGTTCTTGTTGAACCCGATGACCGTGTCGTTGAATAGCTCTTGGGTCTTCTGGCTGCCGTCGGGCATCGTGACTTCAATCTCGCCGACCTTCGGTCCCTCTTCGATTTCGTAGCGGAAGACGATCTGCCGATTGGCGCGGAACAACTGCAGCACGGCCAGCAGCTCGCGATCGGGGCAACTGTACTGCTCGATGGCGTGCTGGACGCCCGGACCGAACATCTGCACCAGGTAATTGCGGGGGGCCCACCGGGGCGGAATGTAGAAACCGTTGGGCTCCGTGCCGAACTGCGGGTACAGCGGCAGCGCCACGCGCCGCTCGCGGATCAGATAATACAGCGGGTTCTTGGGGTCTTCGGCCCAGCGGCCGTCTTCCTCGATGCGGACCAGGCCTTGCAGGCGGATCTTGCCGACGCAGGCCGCCATGCAACGCGTCTCGGCGGGCGCCCCGGTGGGGCTGATCGTCTCGTCCTTTCCCTCCAGCCGCGGGTAACAGGCGATGCACTTCTCGCTGGTCCGCGTGGCGGGGCGGTACATCGACTTCTTGTACGGGCACCCTTCGACGCACTTGCGGTAGCCGCGGCAGCGGCTCTGGTCGATCAGCACGACGCCGTCTTCGGGACGCTTGTAAATGGCGTTCCGCGGGCACGACGCGAGGCAGCCGGGGTACGTGCAGTGATTGCAAATGCGGGCCAGGTGAAAGAACCACACCTTGTGCTCGGGCAGTTGAGCCTCGCCGCCGAACTGGCCGTCGGCCTGGAAATGGTTGCCCGTGGCCGTGTCTTCATGGATGTTCGGCGAGCGCCATTCGTCGTCGGCCGGGAGGTAGCCCAGCGCGCGTTGGGCGCCATCGGGGCGGGGCTTTTTCTCGGCGGCGTCGAAGATGGTCATTCCCTCGAACACGCCGTAGGGCTGCGCCTGGGCTTCGGCGCTGCTGGGGTTCCACACCTGGCCGCCGGGATTCGCCTCGTCGAGCATCGCCAGCAGCTTGGCGTCCCAATGCTGCGGATAGCCGCCGTAGGGCTTTGACTCGACGTTATTCCACCACATCAGCTCCTGGCCCTTGGAGAACGTCCACGTGCTCTTGCAGGCCATCGTGCAGGTCTGGCAGCCGATGCAGCGATTCGGATTGAACACGAACGCGAACTGCCACTGCGGGTGACGTTCCTCGTGCGGGTAGCTCATCGAGCGGCCGATTTGCCAGTTGTAAACCGTAGGCATGGAACGTCTCTCCAGGGAAATGCTGCTCCGCGGCGGCGATTGCGCCGGCCATCGGCGCGGCCGCCGATTAGTTCAGGGCTTCCAATTGCACCAGGTGTTCGCAGCGCTGCGGCGCCTCGACCGCCTTGACCCGCAGCACGCCGCAGCGGCCGACGATCGCGTCGATGCGCCGGCACAGCGCCTCGTCGCCGTACAGCCGGCGCAGGCCGTGGAACGCCTGGTAATGCGGATCGAGCGCCAGCCGTTTGATCTCGGCGGCGCCCCAGCCGATGCGGGCGTACTCCTCGACGAGCAATTGCAGCATCAGCCCCGGATCTCCGGCCAATTGCACGCCGTGCAATGCCAGCGGATCGTCCGGGAGCATCTCTCGCGTCGCCGGATGCACCTTGGGCGCCGCGATTGGCTCATCGCCGTTGCCTTCGTTCGACCCCATCGCCTGTACCTCGCAAAAGGTCAACTCATCACCGCCACGTACCCGCCGCTGAGATAACGCTCGTTCTGCGGCGTCGCCTCGCCGGGGCTATAGCCTGAAGCGGCGGGCCGCCAAATCCCCGTGCCGCCCAGCCCGCCGTCCTCGGCCTTGGTGATCCGAATCAGCGTTTCCTTCGGCACCGTGTTGACGGCGTGATTGTCCACGTCGAAGCCGAAGGTGAACGCCATGGCGCCGGTCTTCTTGTGGAACAGCGTATCGGTCTGGTGCAGCGGCATCAGCCAGTTGCGCGTGATGCTCTGGTGCGAGCCGTAGCGGTAACTGGCCTGATAGCCGGTGTCGGCGGCCAACGCCCGCCCGTCGGGACGCGTCTCGTGGGCCTTGACCGACCGCTCGGTGGCGATCCAGCCGGTGTGCTTCATGATGGTGAAGTTATAGGGCAGCCCCGGATTGAACTTCACCCGCACGAGGCAGCGGAACGCCTTGTGGCGCGGCCCGGCGTCGTCCTTCCAGCCGATGTAAGGCCGATCCTGCTCGTTGGCGTCGACCCAGACGTAGTCCCCTTCGTTGATGCCGCGGTCGCGCGCCGCTTGGGGATTCATTTGGATCTGCCGATCGGCGACGCCGGGCGCCCGCTTGTCCGTGCGGTGCGGATCGCCGAAGTTGTCGCTCCAGAGCCAGTTCCAATCGACCGTGGACCACGACGAGTGAGTCGAGTGCCGGCTCTTGGGCGTCGTGCAGAAGTGGGCGTACCCTTGCGCCCAGAGCGGGTTGACCGTCGCCTTGACCTCCGACCAGGGCATCTTCACGTTGCGAACCTGCCGTAGGTCGGGGTCGATCGTATCCAGCGGAATGCCGAAGTCCGCCGGGCGGATGAACGGGCTGGTCGAGACGATGACGTTCGGCAGGTAGGGGGTCGCTTCGACCGCTTCGCGGTGCACCACCAGGTTCTCGCCGAACTCGATGGCCTCCGGAAGATCGCAATAGCTGTGCATCCGGCCGCTGTCGGTGTAGAAGGGGATCGAGTCGTGCACCTGCTCCCAGAACGGCACCCGCGGATAGGTGCGGAAGAGCATCAGCGCCGCGCCGGGTTCGCCGCCGTACTCGCCGGCGATGAGCCGGTCGACGTTGTACGGGCCGTCGGCGCCTCGCGTGGTGGTCGAATTATCGAACACCCGCTGCAGGTATACCTTCGACTTGCCTTCGGTGACGTACTTGAAGGAATCGGCGAACCGCCGATCGCCGGTGCGCTCCGCCAGGGCGTCGGCGACCTTGGCGAACACCATGCCGTCGTCGATCGTGTCGTGGATCGGCTTGATGCCGCCCCGCCACACCTGCAGGAAGGGGTTCGAGCACGAGGCGCCGCATTCGTCGTCCTGGATCTCCACCCAGGAGTTGACCGGCAGCACGACGTCGGCGTACTCGGCGCTGCCGGTCCACTCCGTCTGCTGGTCGATGATCATGTCCATCTTCGGCAGGACGTGCACGATGATGTTGTAGATCCACTTCGACTGGTTCAGGAAATTGGCGTTGTTGTACCAGAGCATCTTCGTGGGCGTCGGCATGTGCGTTTCGCCCGTGAAGCAGCGCTGCTGCCCGTTGGGCAGCGTGACGCTCAACGTCCGCTCGCCGCAGGCCCAGTAGGAGGGGTCTTCGCCGTCGTTACAGTGCCGCAGATGGTGATGCGTGATCCGCGCCGTTTCATCCAGCACCGGGTTGAACGGATCTTCCGCGACGAAGCTCCCCACGCCGGGCCCGCTCCAGGGCGATGCCTGCATGAGCGCCCCTTTGTAGTTGCCGGCCCACGTGTGCGAACCCGCACCGTGGATGCCGATGTTCCCGGTGAGCATGAGCGGCAAATAGCAGGCGCGGTTGTGGAGCGTGGCGTGGAAGTAGTGATTGATTCCCTCGCCGATGTGAATCGCCACCGGGTGGCCGGCCTCGGTCGTCTTCCAGATGTCCTCGGCCAGTCTCCGCACCAGCGCCGCCGGGGCGCCGGAGATCTCTTCCACGGTCTTTTCGTCGTAATCGGCCAGATGCCGCTTGTACATCTCGAAGATCGGCATGACCTCGACCGTGGCGCCGTCGGCCAGCGTCACCGTGAAGACCCCTTCCAGCGCCGCGTTGATCTGCATCTTGTCGCCGACCTCGTCGCGCGAGACGAACGCCGGTGCGCCGGCCTCCAGATCCCACACGCAGAAATCGCCGATTTGCTTCCGCTGCTCGTCGGTGAGTCCCTGAACCTTGTACGACGGACCCTGGGACAGGTCTTTGAGCTGGTAGTCGGCTTGAACCTCCTGCGGTCGCAGCCGCGCCAGCGTGTCGGTTCGCACCAGCAGCGGGAAGTCGGTGAACTTGCGGCAGAAGTCCGGCTTGTACCAGCCGTTGTCCATCATGATCTTCGTCACGCACAACAGCACGGCCAAGTCCGACAGCCCAGGCCGCACGGAAATCCAGTAGTCCGACTTCGACGCCGGGCCGTTGTACTCCGGTGCGATATCGACCAGTTTCGCCCCGCGTTCCATGCACTCGTTCAGCCAGTGCGACTCGGGCATTTTGTTTTCGATGAGGTTCTTCCCGACCTGGATCACCAGCTTGCTGAAGCGCAGGTCGCAGAAGTCCATGTCCGAGGTCTGCAAGCCGTGGACGAACGGATGCCCCGGCGCCTGGTCGCCGCGCCAGGTGTACTCGTTCCAGTCGCGAGCCCCCCGCGCCTCCTCCGGCGGCACGCCTCGCACGTGATGATCCAGCAGGCCCAGCAGGTTCCCGAACCGGTAGATGCCGAACTTGCCCACGATGCCATGGATCGGCAAGTTGGAGCCGATCTTCATGACGCGCGTCCCGGCGCCTTCGACCTTGTCGATCATCCGCTGCTCATAGCCGTCCTTCTGCAGTCGCGCGAAGCCTTCGGGGCCGGAGTAGGTCTTGGCGATCGCTTCGAGGGCTTTGGCCATGTAGCCGGCGATTTCGTCCCACGACAGCCGGACGAACTTGTCGTTGCCCCGGTCGTCGAACTTGTACTTGGTCCGCAGCTCCGGGTTTTCCGACAGCGATGGGCAGTCCGCGTCGACCCACTCCTTCCAGCCCTGGCGCAGGACGGGGCCCTTGAGCCGGTACGGGCCGTAAATCCGCCGCTGCATGGTGTAGCCCTTCGGGCAGCCGCGCGGGTTCCAGGCCTTGGTCGCCTTGTTGCCGTACAGGTCGCCGTAGCGGTCGTGATCGTAGTTCTGTTCGCTGCGGATCATGACGCCGTTGCGCACAAACGCCCGCAATCGGCACATGTGCGTATCGTTGGGCGCGCAGACCCAGGTGAACGTGCTGTCGTAGCGGTACTGGTCGAGGTAGATCTTCTCCCAGCCGCGGTCCGGATAGCTTCCCAGCGGGTTCTCCACGTTGAGCGGCTCGAATGCCCAGGCGTCGGTCCGTGCCGCCAGCAGGGCGCCGCCGCCGGCGGCAAAGGCTTCCAGAAACTTTCGTCGCGAGAATTCCATGATCGACTCGTGCGCCTGGTGCTAGTGTGGGCGAACCGAATTGGGCAGCCGTTCCGCCCGCGGCTGCCGCTACTTTTGGAGTTCCAGTTCTTGCCAGATCGTGATGAGCTTGTGGCCGTCGCGGTCCCGCTTGGCGCCGTCCCACACGGCGAACGAGGCCGAGACTTTCTGTCCCGGTTCCAGCGAGACGCCTGCGTCCGCCGCGGCGGTCGCCAGCGGTCGCGTCATGACGACGGTCCACCGGCCGTCGCGCCACGACCCCTGGGCGCTGACCGATTGGTTCTGCGGCAGTCGGAACGTGAGCGATCCCGGCCCGCCGGCCGTCAGCGACGTGCCGCCGGAGGGACCGCCCGCCGGTACGATCTGGTTGCCCGTCGCTCGCGCGGGCAAGGAAACGTCGGGATGCGCCGCCGCGTCGGCCGCTTCGCCTTCAGGCGGCGTGTCCGCGTCGCTAAACGGGTAGGCGTCGACCACCATCCGCGGGTACTCCTCCTCGGCGGCGTCGCCCGACCGCTGCCGATCGGCGTCCCAGAACCAGACGTCGACCGGCGATTCCATGCCGCCCATCCCGAGGAACGGCTCCTCCGCGCCGCGATACAGCTGCACCGCCACGGCGTCCCGGAACGATTCACTGCGCAGCGCCTGGGCGTCTTGCGAATCGTCCCGCCACGAAATCCGCAGGGCGATGGATTTGCCGTCGTGAATTGCCTGGACCTGCAAATCCGGATCGGGCGCCACGAGCCACCATAAACGCGTCGTGCGCAACGAGATCGGCGCCACGCTCGCCCACGCCGCGTCGTCGTCGACGGCGGGCAGCGCATCGACCCGCGCGGCTTCAATCTTTGTTCTGTTCAGTACGGCCGCCTCGCGCTGGGCGTCGGTGGAGAGCGATCGGATGAAATGCACCAGGTCGACCCGTTCGGCGGGAGTCATCGCGCTGGAGCCGGGCATCGGCGTCCCCGGCATGCCGAAGGCAATCCGGCGATACAGCGCGGCGGGGTCGGGGTTGCCCTTGAAAATGCCGAGCGTGAAATCCCGCGGGCTGGTGGGCAATTGCTCGATGTCCACCATGACCTCGACGCCATCGCCGCGCCCCTCGGCCCCGTGGCAGGAAGCGCAGGCGTACTTGACGTACGCCTGTTTGCCGCGGGCAATCACTTCGTCCGTCGACTGGCCCAGATCGGGAACCTCCGTCGGGGCCCCGGGAGTGGTGAAGTCGGCGACGTGCTGCGCGATTTCCTCCTGAACTTCCGGTGCAGCGATTTCCTCGTCGGTCAGTTCCTCTTCCTTGAGGGTGCGGATATACGCGTCGCGGGCCCCGTCGCGGCGAATCTGCAGTACTTCGTCCACCAGCAGTTCCCGGTCTTCCTGGGGGAGATGCCCCCAGGGCGGCATCGAGGACCCCGGCATGCCGCGGATCAGCACGGCGTGCAAGTCCTCGCGGGTGGGAACGTTGTTGTCCGTGCTCACGAGGCGGAAGTTGCCGGCTTGCAAGTTCCGGGGCTTGGGAAACAGGTAGGGCGCCGCGATTCCTTGGCCGTCGCCAGCGGCGCCGTGGCAAGCAGCGCAGTGGGTGGCGTAGAGCCGCTGGCCGCGCTCGGCCGCCTCGGGCGCTGGCGACGCTGGCGAGGAGGGCGCCGGCTCGGCGGCCGCTTCGGCGCCGGCGGGCTCCGCCTCGGCAGCGGCGGCTTCTGCGGCTGCATTGGCGTCGGCAATGTCAGCGGCCGCCGGCGCGGCAGCGGCGACCGGTTCAACCGGCGCGGCCGGTTCGACGGGCGCCACGGGCTCGCCAGGCGTCGCCGCGGGAACTGGTGCGGCCGCTTCGGCCTTCGGCGAGGGCGCCGGCGACGCCGCTTCGCGACAGCCGTGCAAGGCCAAGCCCAGACAGACGACGCCGATAATGCGACACATGGGCGAGCAAGCGTAGCAACTCATGCGATGGACCCCGTTTCGACGACAACGCACGGCCGTCCGCATTCCGCGTGGTGAGAAGCTGCGGAGCCGACGGCGGTCGTTGGGCGTCTTGCTGCTATTCGAAAACGGAGATTGCGCCCGCCGCCCTGGGCTCCATTCCCCACCTGAGGGACGAAAGCAGCAGCGGGGCCTGGACCTGGAAAGCCGAGAGCGGGGTACGTCAATAACCTCGAAGTGCTCGACGAGGCAATCTGAGACGAGTCCGCCGGGCCGATGGAACGCAGGGTATCGCCGGCAGTGCTGGATGTCAAGGTCCAGATATCTATTTCTCGCTTTCCGCCCTCCGTTCCCCCCCGCCGGCGGACGCCAAACGGCGGGGGGCGATTTCCCGCTGCTCGCCGAACCGCCGCCGGAAAACGGTAGCGCCGTCCCGGTTGCGATCGGCCTATCGTAATGCCCGATGCGCGGACCCGCAAAATTGACACGCCACGCCCGCCCGGCCAAACTCGACCATCGTGTGCCAGCCCAAGAGCGCCGGCGGCAGAGTCGATCTTGCACCTTCGCAACAGGAACACCGATGGCAACGACGCGTATTGGATTCCGCGGCATACGAACGGCCACAGCGCTCGGCTTGCTGCTAAACGCCGCCGCCTGGTCGGGAGGCGTCCGGCCGACCGTCGCCGCTGAGGCAAAGCTCGTTCCGCCCGCTACGCCGCTGGTGGCTTGCGACCCGTACTTCAGCATCTGGTCGCCCGGCGGCAAGCTGGCGGACGCCGATACCACGCATTGGACGGGCAAGCCGCACCGACTCACCAGTTACGCGGTCATCGACGGCAAACCGCACCGGCTGCTCGGGGCCAGCCCGTCATCGGCGCCGCCGCTTAGCCAGAAGGCCCAGCAGGTTACTCCCACGCGGAGCATTTACGCGCTCGAAGGCGCCGGCGTGGAAATTACGCTGGCGTTCATGACGCCGGCGATTCCCGAAGACATCGACCTGCTTGCCCGGCCGATCACGTATCTCACCTACCGCGTCCGGGCCATGGACGGCCGGCCGCATAGCGTGCGGCTGTACTTCGACGCAGGCGGCGAGCTCACCGTCAACACGCCCGATCAGCACGTCGTCGCCAGCAGCGAGCAGGCCGGCGACCTGGCCGTCCTCAAAATGGGCTCGAAAGACCAGGCGATTCTAGGCCGAGCGGGCGACGATCTCCGCATCGACTGGGGCTACCTGTACGTCGCGGCGCCGCGGGCTTCAATCGCCGGCGCCGCCGTTGGCGCTCCGGACGAGCTGCGCGAGCAATTCAATGCCGCCGGCGCCGACGGCCTGCGTTCGAAGGCCGACGGCGCCTCGCGGCCCGCCGATCAGGTTGCCGCGGCGCTGGCCTACGATCTGGGCAGCGTCGGCGCGGAGCCGGTCAGCCGCTGGCTGGTCCTGGCGTACGACGACCTGTACTCCATCGAGTACATGTACAGCCCGCTGCGCCCCTACTGGCGCCGCAACGGACTCGATGCGCTCGGCCTGCTGGCGGAAGCCGCCCGCGACTACCCGGCGCTCGTCGAGCGATGCGCCGCGTTTGATCAAGAACTGCTGGCCGACCTAGAGAAGTGCGGCGGCCCCCAGTACGCCGCGCTCTGCGCCGTGGCCTATCGCCAGTGCTTCGCCGCCGGAAAGTTCGTGGCCGACGCCCACGGCCAGCCGCTGCAGTTCTGCAAGGAAAACCACTCCAACGGCTGCATCGGCACCAGCGACGTGTTCTACCCGATGTCGCCGCAGTTTTTTCTGTTCGGCCCGTCGCTCGCCAAGTCGTTTCTCGTCCCGTTCATGAATTACGCCGAAAGCGACCGCTGGAAGTTCCCCTTCGCCCCGCACGACCTGGGCACGTATCCCAAGGCCAACGGCCAGGTGTACGGCGGCGGCGAACGGACCGAAGAGAACCAGATGCCGGTCGAAGAAAGCGGCAACCTGCTGCTGCTCATGGCCGCGGTCGCCCACATGGAGGGCAACGCCTCGTTCGCCGAGAGGTACTGGCCGCGCCTCGAGCAGTGGGCCGACTACCTGCTGGAAAAAGGCTTCGACCCCGAGAACCAACTTTGCACCGACGACTTCGCCGGCCACCTGGGCCACAACGTGAACCTCTCGGCCAAGGCGATTTGCGGCCTCGGGGCGTTTGCTCAGTTGTGCCAGATGCGGGGCGACGCGGCGGCCGCGGCCAAGTACCGCGCGGCCGCCGAACAGTTCGCCGCCCGCTGGGTGAAGGAAGCGGACGACGGCGATCACTTCCGCCTGGCCTTCGATCGCCCCGGCACGTGGAGCCAGAAGTACAACCTCGTCTGGGACCGCGTCCTGGGCCTGAAGCTCTTCCCGGAAGACGTGTACCGCAAGGAGATGAACTTCTACCTTCGCAATCAAAACCCCTTCGGCCTGCCGCTGGACAATCGCAGCGCGTACACCAAGCTCGATTGGATCCTCTGGACGGCCACGCTCACCGAAAAGCAAGAGGACTTCACGGCCCTGGTGGCGCCGGTGATCAAGTTCCTCAACGAAACGCCCGACAAGTCGCCGATGACCGACTGGTACTTCACCGATAGCGGCCGGAAGCGCGGCTTCACCGCCCGACCGGTGGTCGGCGGCGTCTTCATGAAGGCGCTGTACGACAAGCGCTTATGGAACAAGTGGGCCAGCCGCGATAAGACGAAGTCGCGGGACTTTGCCCCGCTGCCGGCGCCGCCGAAGGTCACGGCCATCGTCCCCGCCGCCGACGTCGAGCCCGCTGAGTGGGCGTACGTCACCGAGCCGCCGGCCGACGGATGGCAGACGGCTGACTTCGACGACTCGTCGTGGAAGAAAGGCCAAGCCGGCTTCGGCGTCGCCGATACGCCCGGCGCCATCGTCGGCACGAAGTGGGACGGCCGCGACGTCTGGCTCCGCCGCACGTTCGATCTCGGCGACGCCGCCCGCGACCATCTGCGGCTGCACGTGCATCACGACGACGCCGCGGAAGTGTACATCAACGGCAAGCTGGCCGCGCGGCTCGGCGGATATACGACCGGCTACCAACGGACGCCCATCGCCCGCGAAGCGCTCGACGCGCTGCGGCCCACCGGCAACGTGATGGCGATTCATTGCCATCAGGATCGCGGCGGCCAGTACATCGACGCCGGCCTGGTGACCGTCGAACCGGCGAGCGAATGATCCAATCTCGGCGGCTCGATGCGTTGCGGCGTCCCAGCCCCAGATCGCCCGGCGGTTTCGCCAGCCTTTACCAGCACCATGGCGATCCACCGCTAATCGGCCGGCGCGAGCAGGGCGACGGCCTCCTCCCGTAGCCGCTCGGCGATCGACCGGTCGCACCAGGTGTCGCCGAAGGTGTTGCTGAACGCATCGTACGGGAGGCCCATGGCGGCGTCGCCGTCGCGAATCGCCGCGCGGGCCCGCTCGTGCTGCCCCAGCCGCGCACTGGCCGCCGCGTCGATGAAGCACGCCGCGGCCTGATACCGCGGAGTGACCCCCGAACTGGCTCGCGTCTCGACGGCCCACCTCTGCGCCGACTCGTACCGCCCACGCCGATGCTCGGCCAAGGACTTGCCCAAACGCACGCACGGCAAATGCCAGGCCGGCTCGGTCGCCGTGGCGGCGAAATCGGCCAGCGCACAGGCGCGGTCAAAATCCTTTCCCGAGACGGGCAGCAGCAGCGAAACCTTGGCAGCCATGTCGGCGGCGACGGCGTCCTCCGTACCCGCGACCCGCGCCAAGTAGGCGCTGCACACCTGGCGATAGTCATCGTCGAGCCCGGCCTTCAACAGCAGCAGCGCGGCGTCGAACGACCACTGTCCGCCGTCGATCGCCAGCTCGTTCGCCTTCAGGCAGTCGGCCGTGGCCTCGTTCCAGCGGCCAATGCGGGCCTTCAGCGTGCTCCGCAGCCGCAGCAGCCGAGCGCTTTCGTTCTTATCCGCGGCGGCCACCAGCGCTGCATCGTCAAAGAGCTGGTCCGTCGCCGTCAGTTCGCTTTCATGCGGCAAACCGACCGCCTGCAACGTATCTTTGAGAAACAACACCACTTGCTGTCGCTCGGCGGCCTTCAAGTCGGCAAGCCGCGCCTGGCGGCGAGCCTGAACGTACCCCAGCGACGCCGCGATGAACCCGCCTGCCAGCGCCATCGCGGCGACCAGCGCCGCCAGCACCCCCCACTTGTTCCGCTGGACGAACTTCTTCAGCCGGTAGAGCTGCGCCGGCCGGTGGGCCGCGACAGGCTCATGAGCCAGAAACCGCTGAAGATCGTCGGCCAGCGCCCGGGCCGTCGCATACCTCCGGTCCGGCGACTTTTCGAGGCACTTGAGCGTGATGTTCTCCAGGTCGCGCGGCACGTTGGCGTCGAGCTGGCTCGGCGGCGCCGGGTCGTTGTCCACGACTTGCCGAAGCGTGTCGATCGTGCTGGCCGCGCGGAACGGCGGCCGGCCCGTGACGAACGCGTACAGCGTCGCGCCCAGCGAATACACGTCCGACGTCGGCCCTACTGACGCCGCCGGGCCGACGATCTGCTCCGGCGCCATGAAGCTCGGCGTTCCTAGCACCTGGACCGTGAGCGTCAGGCCGCTGGCGTCGGCCTCGCGTTTCGCCAAGCCGAAGTCGCTGACGCGGACCTGGCCCGCGGCGTCGATCAAAATGTTCGCCGGCTTCAAATCGCGATGGACGACGCCATGCTGGTGCGCGTAGTCGGCCGCCAGCGCCACGTCGCGGACGATCGCGGCCGCCTCGCGAACCGGCAGCGGACCGCGCACCAACCGACCGGCGAGGCTTTCTCCTTCGACCAGCGCCATGGTGAAGTAATGCTGCCCCTCGTGGGCGCCGACCTCGAACACCGGCACAATGTGCGGATGATCGAGCGTCGCGGCGGCCTGGGCTTCGGCGTAGAACCGCTCGACTTCCGCCGCCGAGGCCAGTTGGCCCGCCAAAATCATCTTCAAAGCGACCGTGCGATTGAGCCCCGCCTGCCGCGCTTTGTAGACGATTCCCATGCCGCCGCGGGCGATCTCCTCGACCAGCTCGAACGGGCCGAACATCCGGGGCAGCGGCGCCGTGGCCGCGCTAGCCGTGGAGCCGCCGCTGGCGGCCGTGCAGTCGTCGTCCCAAGACCGCAACGTCGCCGACAGAAGGGCTTCATAATCGGCCAGAAACCTTCCCAACTCGCTCGCCAGTGCTGCGTGATTGTCCAAGAACGCCTGGCGATCGTGCGGCTCCCCGCGTTCGACCGCCGACAGGTACTGAACAATCGCCGCGTTGATCGCTCGACTGCGAAGTACGTCGGTTGCCTCGGCCATCAGCGGGACTCCGCAGGCACATCGATGCCGCCGGCGGCCCGCGGGCAGGGCGCCGCGCCCAGTTCATCGCGGAGCTGCCGCAGCCCGCGTTTGATCAGCCCGGCGACGGCGTCGCGGGAGCGGCCCAGCTCGCGGGCGATGTCGCTCAGCTTGACGCCCGAGCAGTAGTGCATGACCAGCGCGTCGCGCTGCGCCGCTGGCAGCCGTTCCAGCGCGGCCGCTAGCGCCGCCAAGCGGTCCTGCCCATCGAAGGCATGCCCAGGCCCCAAGTCCCGCACCAGCCAGCGCTCCAAGCGCTGCGACGATCGGTCGATCGACCGGTGGAGCGATACTTCGCGGCCGACGTCCCGACGGGCGGCCATGAACCGCCGGACGGCGTCGGTCAGGTTATTCGCCAGTATCCGCCGCAGCCACGCCGGCCGCTCGGCGTCGGGCACGCAACGCCCCTGGGCGAGCTGCCGGTGGGCCTCCCACAGCGTCTCTTGCACGATGCCCGACGGATCCACCTTCGCCCGGTAACGCCACGCAAGCTGCTGGGAGGCCAACAGCCGCAAATACGGCCGGTAGGATTCCAGTGCATAGTCGTCGACGTCGGGGCCGTCGTGACTCATCTGTCTTCGCCTGGAAAGCGTCAGTATTGAAGCGGCGGCGCCGGTCGCGGGGCCATCACCGGCCACTACGCTGCAAGGTGAATGGCAATTGTACAGTTTGCCGCCGCCGGCGAGGGCGCACCGCCGATTTCTCCGCGGTTTTGGCCCTTCGGACCCCCCGCCGCGGCGACGGTTGGCGCCGGCGTTCCGTTTTTTTTTGGCTTCCCGCGCCCCATCCGTCGCCGCTGTTCCGCTGCTTCCCAGTAGACGCCGGGGCGAGCCGGCGCGGCCCTGCCGGCTCGTCCTTCGATGAGACCTCAGTGGACTCCAGTGTGCCCGTCATGAGCGAGGGCGAGACACGGGGATGTAGCTGCGCACGCTCGCCCTCGCTCCTTTCGCAGGGTGGCCCTGGTTCTCCGAACCAGGGCCGGCGAAGCCGGTAAGAGGTTGTTCAGTCGAAACCGGGTAGCCCTGGTTCTCCGAACCAGGGCTGGCGAAGCCGGTAAGAGGTTGTTCAGTCGAAAGGCAGACCCAAGCCGCAAGGCAACCTCCCGTGGCTCCGCCACACGCGGTTCAAAGAACCGGGGCCACCCGCAGGGTAGCCCTGGTTCTCCGAACCAGGGCCAGCGAAGCCGGCAAGACGTTTTCTAATCGAAAGGCAGACCCAAACCGCGAGGCAGACTCCCGCCGACGCGCAATGGCCACGCATGAGGACCATCCGATGAAGTTCTTCCGACCCTGCGATCGCCGCCGCCTGGTTCCATCGCGTAACCGCAGCACCGCCCGCCGCCGCCCCCCCGCCCGGCGCCGCCTGAACATCGAGGTCCTCGAAGACCGCCGGCTGCTGTGGGCCACCTACGTCGGCGGCGGGGATTTCCTCAACAACCGTTACGACAACAACCCGTCGCCCAATCCAGACGCCATCTGGAGCTTTACGAACCTCAGCTATAGTTTCGCCAATCTGCTGGGCGCCTGGAACTCCGCGCTAATGACCGACGCCCAGAAACGGGCCGCCGTTGCCGAAGCGATGGGGCTCTGGACGGCCGTCACGCCCCTCACGTTTTTCGAAATGGCCGACCCCGGGACCGAGTCCCCCGGGGCGCTGTCGGGCAGTGTGCACGACACCGGCGGCCAAGGGAACGACTACAATCCCATCGGCTACCCGTTTCTCCGCTGGGGGCATCACAACATCGACGGCGCCGCAGGCTCCACGCTCGCCCACGCCCGTTGGCCGGGCGACTGGGGAATCCATGGCGATATCCATTTCGACACCGGCGAATCGTTCACCGTCGCCGACTTTATGGAAACCGCCGCCCACGAGTTCGGCCATGCGCTCGGCATGGCCCACCCGCTGGGCGACGTCCTGGATTACAGCACGCCCCCCGACGGCATCGAGGAATGCCCGGGCGACAAGCCCGCGGTCATGGACGCCTGCAATGGCACCTTCACCTTCACGGGCCCGGACGGCAGCTTCCTGTACGACGATGACGTCGCCGGCATCCGCTCGCTCTACGGGGCGGGCCTGGGCTACGTCATCGACGTCACGGGCGCCCTGCACATTTACGGCACCGGCGGCAACGACCTGCTCACGGTGAATATCTCCGGCGGCAACCTGTTGGCTAGTTCGCAAATCATCGACGGGCCATTCACCGGGTCGTTCACCCGAGCGCTCAACAACGGGCAAACCACGGTCACGTCGGTGCACGTCCACGGCCTGTTCGGCGGCGACATCTTGCGCATCGGCGACAACGACGCCAATATCCCCATCTTCGGCTACGGCGGCTTTGGCGACGACTTCCTCGACGTCCAGCAAGTCAACCGCGTTCTCGACCGGGCGACCGGCGACATCCGCTTTGACGGCGGCGACGGCCTCGACTGGGCCGCCCTGTTCGACACGGGCAATCCCGACCCGGACGCGTACGCCGTGACGAGCACGGCCGTGACGCGACCGTCGTTCGGCGATGAATTTCGCTTGTACTATGGTTCGACGACCGAGGACGTCGTCCTCCACGCCGGCGTGGCGCAGAACACGATCAACATCACCAGCACGATGGCGGCGGGAAAGTTCTACTTGCACAACGCCGGCGGCGCCGACATCGTCAACATCGGCAGCAATGGCAGCCTCGCGGGCATTCTGGGCGACGTCGAAATCAACAACCAGCCGGCTCTCTCCACGATCAACATCAACAGCGGCAACAGCACCGCGAAAACGGTGTTCCTCGACGGGGACGCGAATTACAGTTGGCTCACCGGCGCCGCACCCGGCGACATCTTTTGGAAAAACGCCGAAACGTTTACGGTCCACTACACGACCGGGCCGTCCGCCGACTCGATTGGCGTCGTCCGCACCTTCCGCCCCTTCAATCTCAACAGCACCGGCGGCAACGACCACATCGTCTTCGGCAACCCCGTGCAGGGGATGCAGGGAATGGCCGCCAACCTGGCCATCGCGGCGACGGGCGGCGCACCGGTTATCACCTTTAACGACCTGGCTAGCGCTACCGGCCGCGCCATCAACATCTCCACGGTCGACGACGGCGCCTATCGGCAGGTCGATGGCTTCGCCCCGGGGTGGGTCAAGTTCACCACCGCTACATCCGTCACGCTGCAGATGGGCAGCGGCGCCGACGCCGTTCGCGTCGCGGGGCTCACCGCCCTCATTCCCATCCACATGCAGGGCGGCGGCGGCGGCGACGCCCTCACCGTCGACGACTCCTACGAGGGCGACGTCGGACCGCACTGGTTCAATCTCTACGGCGACCGCCTGGAACGCACGCTGCTCATACATCCCGTGTTCAATCCGCCCCATTCGGTCCACTTCGCGAACGTGGAAAGCGTCACCTATCGTGGCGCCAGCAATACGCATCGCTACAACGTCCATGCCGTTCCCGTCCAGACGACGATCTACGGCAGCGACGACGCCAACATCGGCGACAAGTTCACCGTGTTTCCGCGTGGCGCCAGCGGAGCCGCCGCGGTCGCCGGCAACATCGCCATCTTCGGCCGCGGCGGCGTCGACGCCATTGACGTCGACGACTCCGACAGCCCCAGCGGCGCCGTCTGGTCGATCTACAATCCCTTCGACACGCCGGGCAACATCCAGTGGCAAAGCTTCCAGGTCGCCGGCGGAGGCTTCATCAGCTCCAACAAGGACGTCGAGAAAACCAACCTCCTCGGCTCTCAAGGCGCCGATATCCTCAACTTCTCCAGTTACCTCAACGGCAGCGAGCTGCGCGTCGACGCCGGCGGCGGCGACGACTCGTTCAACATGGGCGTCAGCACCCCCGAAGGATCCATCACGGCCAACCTCGCCGCCTTCTTCAGGCCGCTACCGTTTTTTGACTACAAGAGCGGACCGGGGACCGACTCCTTCAACATCTTCAACGGCAACAATCCCAACGGCTGGCTATACACCCGATCCAATGCGAGCGTGTTCGCCCAGGAAAGCGTGCCGGGCGGCTACTTCGCCACCTTTGCCAGCGACGCCGAGAACGTAATCATCAGCGGCGGCGCCCAGCCGAATCAGTTCTACGTCTTCGAATCGCCCGCCGGTTCCTTCACGTCGCTATACGGCGGCAACGGCCGCGACGTCTATCGGCTCGGCGATGACACGGCCGGCGCCGACAACATCCGCGGCCTCGTCATCGTCCAGCCCTCGGCCGGCAACGATACCGTCATCGTCAACGACGTGGCCGAGACCTCCAACGTCGCCGTTCACGTCGATGGCGATCACATCGGCGCGCACCCCAGCGACCATGACCTGTTCGGACCGGGCGGCCGGCTCCATTACGCCGGGCTCGCCGCCGAAGTCGTCCTCCAACTGGGGGCCGGCTCGGACCTCGTCGATGCCATCCCCAGCGCTGACAAGACGCTCATCCTGCAAGGCAACAACCCGACCACGCCAGGCGGCGACGTCCTGCAGCTCCAACTGGGCGGCCTGACCAATCCGGTGGTCGGCCCGCATCCCGTTCTCGCCAATACGACCCGCTACACCTTCGACAACGCCGCGTCGGTCAGTTACAGCGGCTTTGAAACCGTCACGACCAGCACCGCCGTCAGGGTCGATTTCAACAACGACGGCTTCATCGACGGCAACGACCTCGCCATTTGGAAAGGCAACTTCGGCATGGCCGGCGGCGCTGTCGCCGCCGATGGCGACGCGGACGCCGACGTCGACGGCGCCGACTTCCTGGCCTGGCAGCGCCGCCGCGGCCCCGTCGCGGTCGTCGCGGCCGCGCCGGCGGGAATCGCCCTCGCCGCCGCCAGAACGTCGCCGACCGTCTCGACCTCGGAAGCCTCGCCGGACGAACTGGCCTCGCTGGCTGCGGCCGCCGCGTCGTCTGCGAGTGCCGGCCGAAGCGACCGCCGCAACTGGTTCGCGGCCAAAGACCGCGCGCTGGCGTCGTTCCTCACGCCCGCGCGGCGGCGCACCGATCCGTCGCACTTGTCGTCCGCCAGGGCGCCGGGCAGCCTTTTCGCCGCCTGGCGACTGTCGGCAATTAACGCCCCCGGCACGCAGAGCGAACCCGCCGAGGACCTAGCCGCGTACACCGCGGCGCTCGACGACGCCCTGGCCCGCATCCTGTAGCCGCACTCACTCCCCCGCGGGTGGCCCTGGTTCTCCGAACCAGGGCCGGCGAAGCCGGCACGAGGTTGTTAAGCGGACGACGTCCTGAGCCTCCCGTGGCTGCGCCGCTCCAGTTCGAAGAACCGGGGCTGACCGCCCCCGCCGCGCGTGCAGATCAAGCGGGAGCGTACCGCGTGAGCCACGGCACGCGGTCGAAGTCGGCGTCGTGGCTGGCGATATTGGTCAACCCATTAGCCGTGCATCACCGCCACCGTCAGCGCATCGTTGCTGAGAAGGCCAAATTGCTTACTAATCTGTCCCGCATCGAGAAGCCGCTGCGGCGGAACATCTAAAAGGACAATCCGCGATTGGAGCACGTTCTCGACGGACGTTCGAAATCGCATCAACTGCTGTACCGCGTCAGGTCGTTGCTTCAGGCGGCCGACGGCCTTCGACGTCCAGCCAAACAACAGTTCGGCTTCCAAGATCATCAGCCGGTGCGTCATCTCGCCAAGGATATGGATTGTGGTCAATCCCTGCAGTTCGCCGGACTCAATGCGGTACATCAAGCGGTTGCAATCCGCACCCAATTTGGGATGAAGTGCGTAGTGGTAGATCAGAATGTTGGCGTCTACAAAAACGCCTGCACCCGACGGAATGGCAGTAAAATCCATCAAGATTCACTCGGATCAAATTCGGGCGACAGCGCCAATCGCTCGATCGTTTCCGCATCGCCGGTCCACCCCATCAATCCATACCCTGCCACGAGCGGTGCAGTCTCGGGCTGGACGGTAACGCGCACTTTTTCGTGCTCTTTGAGCGGCAACGGCCGCGCGAGCTTGAGCATGCCGTTTTCGTAAATGGCTTCGACGGTCATGGTCATTTCGCAGTCTCCAAAGAAAGACGCGTGCGATGGCGAGCCGTTCAATTATACCTCAATCGAACTTCTCTCAAGTCAGCAATCGTCGCACGGCGGTCGCCAAACGGCCCGCGCGGGTGGCCCTGGTTCTCCGAACCAGGGCCGGCGGAGCCGGCACGAGGTTGTTCACTCGGCAGGCCGCCCCAAGCGCGAAGCAACCTCCGGTGGCGTCGCCACGCGCGGTTCAGAGAACCGGGGCCGTCACGCTCATTAGCGAAACACTGGCCAATACGTTATTCTTGTTCGCGGCGCTGCCGGCGTCCGCACATACCGCAATAGTCCCCGCAACGCACCGAGCGCATGGCGAAACCGACCGATATTCGCCTCGTCGCCGCCCGGGTCTACTTCTTGCCGGTCGAGACCCGCACGCCGCTGAAGTTCGGCCATGAGACGCTCACCAGCGTGACCTGCTGCCGGGTGCAGGTCACGGTGTGCGACCGCACGGGTCGCCGCGCCGTCGGCTGGGGCGAGACGCCGCTGTCGGTCCAGTGGGCCTGGCCCGCCGATCTTTCCTACCATACGCGCCTCGAAGCGATGCAGCGGTTCGCGCTCCGCGCCGCCGAGTCGGCCGTCGCCAGCAGAGAATATGGTCACCCGATCGAGCTAGGCGTCTCGTTTCAAGAGGCCCATCTGTCGCGGCTCCGGGAAGAGGCCGGCGCCCGGCTCGGCCCCGGCGGCGAGTTTCCGTATCTGGCGGCGCTGGTGGCCATCAGCCCGCTGGATATCGCCGTGCACGACGCGTTCGGGCAGCTTTGGGAGATCGACGTTTACGACGGTTACGGCGCCGAATTCATCAGCCGCGACCTGGCGTCGCTGTTTTCGCAACCGCGCGTCGCAGCGGCGGAGCTGCGCGGGCGGTATCCGGACGGCTTTCTCATCACGCCGCCGCCGTCGCAATTGCCGGCGTGGCACCTCGTCGGCGGGCTCGACGCCATCGACGCCCACGACGCCCCGCCGGCGCCGGCCCCTGGCGACGGCTACCCGGTGCTGCTCGTCGACTGGATCCGTCGCGACGGCCTGGAGTGCCTCAAGGTGAAGCTCCGCGGCAACGATCTCGCTTGGGATTTGCACCGCCTGACTGGCGTCGCGGAGGCGTCGTTCCCGCTGGGCGTCCGGCGGCTGAGCGCGGATTTCAACTGCACGGTCAGCGAGCCCCGCTACGTGATCGAAATCCTCAACCGGCTGCGGCGCGACTACCCCCTCATCTTCGAACGAATCCTGTACGTCGAGCAGCCGTTTCCCTACGACCTCCAGGCGCACGCCATCGACGTTCGCGACATCGCGC
>QEVI01000334.1:1941-6208 GCA_003576855.1 Planctomycetota bacterium | reverse complement strand
TCAGGGCAAGAACACCAACTTTGTCGTCGGGCGCACCGATGCTGACTTTGGCGCCGGCATCACCATCAAGAATGTCGCCGTCATCAGCCCGACCCAGGCCGTGGTGGAGATCGCTATTGCCGCCAATGCCACCCCCGGCAACGGCGCGATTTTGAAGGTGGACTATACCACCACCCCCCAGGCCCGCGGCAACACTGCCCTGACCTTTAACACCACCAAGACCACGCTGGTCGGCGGCGGCACAACACCGACCGCGGTGCCGGTCAATGTCACCAATGGCGCCCTCGACATTGTGGACGGCGAACGCCCGGAACTGACCAGTCTGCAACCGAGCGGCAGCGAGGTGGACAAAACCCTGGATGTCACCGTGACCGGCCTCCACACCGTCTTCACTGCCAACCAGACCACCGCCGACTTTGGCGAAGATATTGCCGTGAGCAACCTGGTGGTCAAGAGCAAGACCGAGTTGGTCGCCACCCTGGCCGTGGCCGCCGATGCTGAACCCGGCCCGCGCACTGTCCAGTGTAGGGTACACGTCGGCCGATGGCCATAGGTGGTAGAGCATCGCGTACACCACGACGCCCGTGATCGACACATAGAGCCATATCGGAAAGGCCCAGCGGACGACTTTCAAATGCCGCTGGCGAGCCGTCGACCGGGCGCCCGCGGGCAATCCCGCCCCCCAGCCCCAGCCCAGGCTTCGCAAGCCGAACCACAGCGCCGTCAGCGCCAAAACCGGCACAGCGAACGCCAACAGGACGTGGCTCAACAAGACCGCGAAGTAGACGTATCGAACGACGCCCGGATGGGTAAACCGCACGCTGCCGGCGATGGCGTGATACGTGACGTAACTGGCCAGAAACGCCGCTGAGACGACCACGGCGGCGAGCATGGTGCGTCCGTGGGCCGCCTCGCGTCGCTGGCGGATTTGCCGCAGGGCGACCAGCAGCAGCACCGTGGCCAGCGCGTTGAGCGCCGCGTTGAGGTGCACGAGCGGGTGGGCGCCGTCGGCCCACAGGGGGGCGACCAGAAGAACCCGGCCGGCGCCGCCCTTCCCTTCCGCCAGGAAAGCCAGCGGCACTGCAAGGGCCGACGTCATGCCGCCTCCGCCGATTGCGGCGCGTCGTTCGCCGGCGCGGCGACATCCTGGGCGCCGCTGGACGGCGCTGGCGGCTCGGGGTTGTACGGCTGGGCGAGACATTTCTTGAGCGTCTCCACGCCCCGCTTCGAATCGGAGGTGCTCGTGGCGTTGAACATATCGGCGATTTCGCCCTGTTTATCGATCACGACGGCGTAGTCGTTGTGTCCCTTCAGGCTGACGCCGCCGACGTGGAGAATGTCGTGGGCGATGCGCTTCACGTAATCGAATTCGCCGCGGCAGAATAGCCATCGCTCAGGATCGGCGTTCAGTTCCTTGGCCTTGGCCCGCAGCACGGCGAGCGTGTCGGTTTCCGGATCGACGGTAATGCTCACCCACGTCACGTCCTTGATTTCGTCCAGGCTCGACAGGTGCTTGATGTTGGCGTTCAGCCGCGAGCAGCTTCCCGAGCAAGTCGAGAAAAAGAACGTCGCGACCCAGACCCTGCCCTTCATGTCGGCGGAGCGGAACGGCTCGCCTGTGCTGGTCGCCAGCTCGAACTCCTCCAGCGGCGGCAGGCTGATTTCGGACAGGGCGACGCTGCCGTACCGACTCTGCTGCACTTGGTAGGCTTTGAAACCGCCATAGGCCGCGGCGAGGACCACCGCCAGCGTGATCCAGTAGGGAAGTGCGGTGTTGTTCATGGTGCGTGGAAGTCAGAGGTCAGAGGTCAGAGGTCCGGGCTTTATGGTCTGAACCCTGACCTCTCCCCTTCTATTTGAGGTCTCCGGAAGTTCGCGCCGCGGCGATGCGCCATGCGGCGACGAGCATCACCAAGGCGAACGCAAGGGTCACTATCCAGCATACGGCGGGCGCAGGCAGCGCGTCGATGCCCGTCGCGGCTTGAGGAAGCGCGTCCGTTAGGACTGGTCGCTTCAGCGACGGGTCCGCCCCGGGTACAGGCGCCGCATCGGCGAATCGCAAATATCGCCGCAATCCCGCCACGCCGTAGGTCAGCGGGTTGAGCGTGACGATCCAACCGAGCCACCCCTGGCGACCTGGAAAAAACGCCCCCGAGAGCAGCCACATGGGCAGCAGAAACACGCTCATGACGGCGTGAAATCCATGCGTCGATTCCATGCGCCACGCGATCGTAAAGCCCAGCGCCGTAAGGGCGACCGCCAACACGGCCATCAGCGCCAGCGCCGCCGCCACGTCCGGCGGAGAGCTCGCCAGGCCGAGCGTCGCGGCGCCCAGCGCCAGAAACAGCATCCCCTGCAGCAGGGCGATGGTCGCTCCGCCGAGCACCTTTCCCAGAACCATCGCCCAGCGCGGCGCCGGCGACACGAGCACCGCCTGCAGAAACCCCTCGTTGCGATCTTCAATCACCGTGATGGTGGCGAAGATGGCCGTAAACAGCAGGATCATCACCAGCGTGCCAGGGAAGAAATAGGCGTAGTCGAACTGCTGGCCCCGAAAGCCCTCGCTGAACAAGAGCCAAAAGATGATCGGCTGGCCGAGGGCCCCGAACACGCGATTCCGCTGGCGAAAAAATCGCACCAGCTCTCGTTGGGCTAGCGCCAGTATCGCCGGCCAGGACGACGCAGTCGCCACGGCAACCTCAGCATCCACAGTAGTTTCCTCGGTTAGTGAATTGCCGCAAAAAGGCACAAGAGCCGCCAGAAGGCAGTTGGTTCACGCGGCTATTCCTCTTGCGATTCTTGCGCATTTTCGCGGCTATCATTCGGTCCGCCGAAAAAGCGGTGTCCCGTGCGGGCAATGAAGACGTCTTCGAGCGTCGGTTTGCCGAGCGTGATGGTGCGAACGTCCGCCGGAAACGCCTCGACCAGCCGGGGAATCCATTGATGCCCCTCGGGCTGCTCCAGCCGCACGGCGCCGTCCACCACGGCGGGCTGTACGCCAAAGCGATCCGAAATTGCGGTCGCCAGCTCGCCCGGCCGGTCGGTTTCAATCGTGATGGCATCGCCGCCGACCTCGCGCCGCAGCTCGTCCGGGGCCCCGAGCGCCGCCAGCGCGCCCCGGTGCATGATGGCAATGCGATCGGCGCGGTCCGCTTCGTCGAGCAGGTGCGTAGTAAGCACGATGGTCGTGCCGTCCTGTTGGCGCAAACGGCTGAGATAGTGCCACAGGTCGCTGCGAGCCCCCGGATCGAGCCCGGTGCTCGGTTCGTCGAGCAACAGCAGCCGCGGCCGATGGAGCATGCACTTGGCCAGCTCGACGCGGCGGCGCATGCCGCCCGACAGCGTCTCGACCCGATCGCCGGCGCGGTCGGCCAGTCCCACCGCGGCTAACAATTCGTCCCGGCGGGAGGCCAGTTCCGCCGCTGCGAGGCCGTACAACCGCCCATGGTACTGGAGGTTCTCGGCGACCGTGAGCTTCTTATCGACGCTCGGCGATTGGAACACGACGCCCATCGCCCGGCGAGCCGCAGCCACGTTGCGGGACAGATCGCATCCGAGGACCGCGGCCGCGCCGCGCTGGAGCGGAATGAGCGTGGAAAGCAGGCGGAAGAGCGTCGTCTTTCCGCTGCCGTTGGGGCCGAGAAACGCGAAGACCTCGCCGGCCGCCACCTCCAGCGACAGGTCGTTCACCGCGACCCGCGCGCCGTAACGATGCGTAACGCCCTGTATCGAGATGGCGGCGTGCATGAGCACAGGCGGCGAAACGGCGGCGCGGGTCGACGTAGGGCCACAAGAACGTTGCGCAGGGCGCCAGCTTCCCGGTCGCAAGCGGCCGCCGAGCCCTCTAGCCGGGCGTCAATGGCCGGTAGGATGCTCGGCGCCGTCATCGGCCGCTTCCGACTCGCCCGCTGCTTTCGGTTCAGGCTCGGCCGCGTAGGTCAGCCGTTCGTGCGAGGCGTAGTTCATGCGGCGACCGATATCCGGCACCAGAGCGAGCACCAGCAAGAGCGACATCATGCTGGCCGGAATGGTGACGACCCACTTCCAATTGGCCTCCCATTTGAGGTGCATGAAAAACAGGATGACCAGCATGGCCTTCGTACAGGAAACGCCCATCATCCACACGCGTTTCACAGCCACGCTGTCTTCGCCCACCAAGGCCGACCAGATCGGCAACTGCGTGGCGTAAGAGAAGCTGGTCAAAACCACCAGCGCGATCGCCACATAGACGTACTTAGCGACCCCCGGCGGGGGGTGATGGGCGTCC
>QEVI01000334.1:0-1916 GCA_003576855.1 Planctomycetota bacterium | reverse complement strand
CGAAGTCGTCATACGGAATCGCTCCGACGTCGGGAGTCTCGGAGGGGGTCGATAAAAAACAATGGCTGAGGCGCTCGCGGCCGGCGGCAGGAGGTGGCGAGATCGCCTCGCTACGCCCACGCCAACGCTTGTTTCACCGGTCGCCGGAAATCAATCGAACAGGTACAGCAGCGGAAACAGGAAGATCCACACCAAGTCGACGAAGTGCCAGTACAGGCCCACGTTCTCAATCACGCCGGCCCGCGCCACGCCAAGTCGCATGCGTAACAGGAACGCAAACGCAATCAGCCCGACCAGGACATGGATCGCATGGAAGCCGGTTACCAGGAAGTAGGTGCTGGCCCATAGATTCCCGCCGGGGATCATGATCGGCAGTTCCAGCCACGGGTACCGGTCGTTGTAGCCCGCCAGGTGGGCGTCGCCGGCGGGACTCTCCGCCGCGACCAGCGTCACCTGGGGGCGCACCGCGGCCGCCGCCGGGCGAGCCGCCGGCTCCTCCTGATGCTCGCCGACAGCTGGGGCGTGCTCGTGGACGCTCGCCCGTGGGTAAATCTCATCGGCAAGCTGGAGCATCATGCGTCGCCCAGCCGGCGAATCGGGATGTTCGCGGAAGGCCTTCTCGGCCGCGTCCACCTTGGCGGCGATTTCGTCGATAACGGCGATCCGCCGCTCGTCGTCCGGCGTCTTCTGCGGCAACGTAACCAGCGGCGCCTTGAGCTCCGCTAGTCGCAGCCGCACCGCGGAGGCGTAATGCACGTCGGCGCTCTCGTAAATCGCGCTCCGCGGCAGCGCCGGATAAATCTGGTGCGAAAACTTGGCCCCGTACTCATACCCCTTCACGCCCAGGAACACCGAACCAAGGACAAAGGTCAGCAGCACCCACCCCTTGGCGGCCGCGGCGTTGTCCTGTTTGGCGGCCTCCAGCGCCAGCACCACCGTGATGCTGGAGCAAATCAGCACGGCGGTGTTCAGGGCGCCCCAAATCTCGACGAGGTGCACGTCGTGCGTCCGCGGCCACTGCGGTGCGCCAAACCGCAACACGATGTACGCCCCGATCAGCCCGGCGAAGAACATGATCTCCGTCGAAAGAAACAACCACAGGAACAGCTTGCCGTTGGGCAGCGGCAGCGCCGGCTGGTACTGCAGTCCGCTGTGGTGGCCGTGTGTAGTAGCGTGGTCGCTCATGGGCGGCGTGGAGATGTGACGGGGGGATGAATAATCGATCGGAAGTTCAAAGTTTTGGTTCAACGTGCCAGACGGACGCCACTACAGCGAGACCATCAACTGCAAGCCCATCCACGCGGGCAGGTAAATCAACGACGCCCGTAACAAGCGGCGAGCCGACAGGTCGTCGCGCTGCAGGGCAAAGCGGATCGCCAGCAGCAGTTGGCAGCCCCCCAGCAACACGGCCCACAGCGCGTAAACCATCGGGCTGCCGCTGGGCGGGTTCAGGGCCGGAATGAGGCTGACGGGCATCAACAGCGCCGCCCCCGTGACCGCCTGCACGCCTGCTCGAATCCCGCTGGGATCGACGACCGTCAACATTTGCATGCCGACGGCGCCGTAGTCGCGGCGATACAGCCAGGCGATGGCCATGAAGTGCGGGAATTGCCACAGATACAGGACGCCAGCCAGCGAAAACGCGGCCAGGCCGAGCGGCGCGCCGGTCGCCGTCCAGCCCATGAGAATGGGAATCGCTCCCGCCACGGCGCCGACCGCCGTATTGGCCGGCCCACGCGGCTTCATGGGCGTATACGCGACGACGTACAGCAGCCAGCTCGCGACTCCCAAGGCGGCGGTCAACAGGTTTACCTGCCACGCGAGCCAGTAAACTCCTATCAGCAACGACGCGGCGCAAAGCCCCAGCGCCTCGCCGCTGGTGACCCGCCCGGCCGCCAGCGGCCTGGCCGCCGTGC
>QEVI01000333.1 GCA_003576855.1 Planctomycetota bacterium | reverse complement strand
GGTGCGGACCTTGCGCAAGTATTGGATCGCCGGGGCCAGCGGCGACGAGCTCCACGCCATCGCCGCCGAGCTACTGGCCAACGACGCGATTGAGCAGGTCTTCGCGGGAGCATTGCCGTTCGACCGGCTGCAAACGGGCGGAGAGTACCGCTTTGAACTGCGGACCGTGGCGATTCGATCGCTCGACGCCGCGGGGCTAGCGCGGTTGAGCCGCGAGGGGCAGCTCTACCTGCAGCCGGCCGAGATGGCGGCCATTCAACGGCATTTCACCGAGCTAGGCCGCGATCCGACGGACGTCGAGCTGGAAACCATCGCCCAGACCTGGAGCGAGCACTGCAGCCATAAGACGCTCGCCGGGCGAATCGCCTACCGCGACGAGCATGGCGAGCGGCAATTCCAAAACATGCTCAAGGAGACCATTTTCGCGGCGACGCAGGAGCTGCGGCGCCGCTGGGGCGACGACGACTGGTGCGTGAGCGTGTTCAAGGACAACGCCGGCGTCGTACGATTCGACGAGCAGTTCAACGTGGCGTTCAAAGTCGAAACGCACAACCATCCCTCGGCGCTGGAGCCGTATGGCGGCGCGAACACGGGGCTCGGCGGCGTCATTCGCGACACGCTCGGCACCGGCCTGGGCGCCAAGCCGGTCTGCAGCACCGACGTATTCTGCTTCGCCCCGCCGGATACGGCGCATGAAGACCTGCCCGCGGGCGTGCTCCACCCCAAGCTCGTCATGCGCGGCGTGGTGGAAGGCGTTCGGGACTACGGCAACCGGATGGGCATCCCGACCGTCAACGGAGCCGTCTACTTCGACCGCCGCTACCTGGGCAATCCGCTGGTCTATTGCGGCAACGTGGGCCTCATCCCGCGGGACAAGTCGTTCAAGGCGCCACAGGCCGGCGACCTGATTGTGACCGTGGGGGGCCGAACGGGCCGCGACGGCATTCACGGCGCGACGTTTTCCAGCGCCGAGTTGACCCAGGAAAGCGAAGCCCTCTCCGGCGGCGCCGTGCAGATCGGCAACGCCATCGAGGAGAAAAAGGTGCTCGACGTGCTGCTTGCCGCCCGCGACCGCGGGCTGTTCACGGCCGTGACCGATTGCGGGGCCGGGGGGTTCAGCAGCGCCGTCGGCGAGATGGGGGAGAAGATCGGCGCGGTCGTCGACCTGGAGCGGGCGCCGCTGAAGTATGCCGGGCTCAGTTACACCGAAATCTGGATCTCCGAAGCCCAGGAACGGATGGTCCTGAGCGTGCCGGAGGGGAAGTGGCCGGAGCTGGAGCGGCTTTGCGCCTCCGAGAGCGTCGAGGCGACGGTCATCGGCCGGTTCGAGCCGACCGGGCGGCTGACGTTGAAATACCAGGGGCACGTGGTGGGCGACCTGGCGATGGAGTTCCTCCACGACGGACGCCCGCCGGTGGTGCGGCAAGCGGTGTTCGCGCCGCGGCCGGCGGAGCGCCTGCAAATCCCGCTGCCCGCGGAGGGTGGCGCCGGGGCGTACAACGCTGACCTGCTGGCCATTCTCGGGTCGCTCAACGTGGCGAGCAAGGAATGGATCATCCGGCAGTACGACCACGAAGTGCAGGGCGGCAGCGCCGTCAAGCCGCTGGTGGGGGCCGCGTGCGACGGGCCGGGCGACGCGGCCGTGGTGCGTCCTGTGCTGGGCAGCCGCCGCGGCATCGTCATTTCGTGCGGCATGAACCCGCGATACGGCGACTTCGACCCGTATCACATGGCGGCCAGCGCCATCGACGAAGCGGTGCGGAACTGCGTCGCCGTCGGGGCCGATCCCCGGCGAATCGCCATTCTCGATAATTTCTGCTGGGGCGATTGCGAGCGCAGCGCGACGCTGGGCTCGTTGGTGCGGGCGGCGCTGGCGTGCCACGATCTATCGCTGGTGCTGGAGACGCCGTTCATCAGCGGCAAGGACAGCCTCAACAACGAGTTCAGCTACGTGGACGAGCATGGCCAAAAGCGGACGATCGCCATTCCGCCGTCGCTGCTCATTAGCGCCCTGGGGCAAGTGGCCGATGTGAGCCGCTGCGTAACGATGGACTTGAAGCGGGCCGGCAACCTGCTCTACGTCGTCGGCGAAACGAAGAACGAGCTCGGGGGCTCGCACCTGGCGCTGGCTCGCGGCCTGGAGGGGGGCGCCGTTCCCCAGGTCGATCCCCAGCGGGCGAAAGCGACGTTCGCGGCGATCCACCGGGCCATCGACGCCGGGTTGGTTGCGGCGTGCCACGATATGAGCGAGGGCGGGCTCGCCGTGGCCGCCGCGGAGATGGCCTTTGCCGGCGCCCTGGGGGCCGAACTGCGGCTCCAGGACGTGCCGGCCAGCGTCGAGGGATTGGCGACGGTCGAGCTACTGTTCAGCGAATCGAATTCGCGGCTGCTGTGTGAAGTTCCGCCGGAGAAGGCCGCGGCGTTTGAAGCGCAGTTCGGCGGTCTGCCGGCGGCCTGCGTCGGCGCGGTGACTGCTACTGGACGGCTGCGAATAATCGGCGACGACGGTTCGGCGGCGATTGACGCGGAGATCGACGTGCTGAAAGAAGCTTGGCAGCGGCCGTTGCGGTGGTGAGTCGGCGCTTGCCGCTCCGGCTGGCTGTTAGCCAGCGGCTATGTAGTGCATTCCTTCCACCTTCCGGCCTGGGACGTATTGGAAGAGGCTTGGCAGGGGTTGTTTCGGTGGTGAGTGCTTTGTTCCGTTCCGGCTGGCTGTTAGCCAGCGGCTAGTAGATACGAATCATCCCCAATTCCGCATTCCGCATCCATGCCTACGCCGCGTGTGCTTGTACTTCGTGCTCCGGGCGCCAATTGCGATCAAGAGACCGCGTTCGCGTTTGAGCGGGCCGGGGCGACCGCCGAGTGCGTCCACGTCAACCGCTGGCTCGAGTCGCCGCGGCTGGCCGACGGCTATCAGGTGCTCTGCCTGCCGGGCGGGTTCAGCTATGGCGACGACCTGGGCTCGGGGCGGATTCTTGGCAACCAACTTCGGCGCCACCTGAGCGATTCCCTGGGGACGTTTCGGGAACAAGGGAAGCTGATCCTGGGCATCTGCAACGGGTTTCAGATTCTCGTGAAGTCCGGGCTGCTCGATACGGATGATTCCGCGGGGCCGGGCGCGACGCTGGCGTGGAACGCGTCGGGCCGCTTCATCGACCGGTGGGTGCAACTGAGGGTTGCCAGCGACCGCTCGCCGTTTCTCCGGGGCATTCAGCGGATGTTCTTGCCGATCGCCCATGCGGAAGGCCGGTTCGTCGGCCGCGACGAGCCGACGCTTGAGCGGTGGGAGCGGTCCGGGCAGCTTGTCTTACGGTATTGCGAGTCCAGCGCGTGCAAATCGCAGCCGTTTAATCCTAACGGCGCCATGCGCGACGTGGCGGGGATGTGCGACGCGTCGGGCCGCGTGCTGGGGCTAATGCCGCACCCTGAGCGGTTTATCGACCGCACGCAGCACCCTCAATGGACGCGATTGCCGGCGTTCGACGAAGGGGACGGCATGCAGGTGTTCCGTAACGCCGTGGAGTACTTCGCGTAGGGCGCCGCCGCGTGCCTGGGGCGTCTGCCGGTCGGCAGTTAGGGAATTCGCGACGGGGTTACAGCCAGTCGAGTTCCGCCGCGGCGCCGTCCTGGACTACTTCGATTCGCAGGTGGGACTTCGATTTGAACGGCGAGCCGTCGAGGCGACCTTCGGCGCGGCCGAGGTCAAAAATACTGGCCGCCAACGCGGGCTGGCCGGCCAGCGCCTGCTCGAGCTGCTCGGCATAGGGCGAATTGGGCTCCGCGGTAAGATCGCCGGTCCACTCGTCCACCTCGAGCGTGATCGACTCGCCCGCCCGCATGCCGAGCGATGTCAGCAGCTCTTGGAACTTTGCGGCGATGGCGGGCGTCGCCGAGGCGTCGTCGCCGTGGGCGGCGATGCCGGCGGGGGCGCCGCGCAACGGCTCTTCGACGCCCAGGGCCGTCTTCAACAAGGCGTCGAAGGGCGACGCCACGGCTTTTGCCGTGTGATGGACGAGGTCGACGGCATGCGCCGCGGAAGGCGCCGCCAGAATGCCGAAAAGCGCGTTCATGCCAGGAATCGCCGATGAGCAGTGCGGCCTTACGGCGCCGCACGATTCCAACATCGGCTATCCCGGATGACAGCGGTGAGGCAAAACCGGCAAAGCGTACCGGCGCCAGCAGCCGCGCTACGCTAGCGCCCGGCCGTCGCCAATTGCCGACGCGGGGCCGCCGCGCGCCGCAAGTCCGCCTGGCGGGCATCGATCTGGCGCAAG
>QEVI01000332.1 GCA_003576855.1 Planctomycetota bacterium | reverse complement strand
CGAGCTTGGCCAGCACGGTGAGGATTTCCTTATTGCAGCAGCAACCTTCTCCGCAACGGGCGCAGGCGCCGTTTTCGGCGGCTTCGGCCACGGCGTTGATCGTTTCGTATCGAACGTCTTCCGTGCAGTCCTGCATCGAAGCCGCCAGGGCCGCCGTGACGCCGCCATCGGCGTCGTAGCAGCCGCAGCCGATGCTGGCCAGGTACTTGACGGCCTTGATTTTCTGCGCCTTGAGATCCTCGGCGGTTTTGACCTCCGCCGCTTTCTTGATGGACGGGTCGGGCGACTCGAGATTCCGCGGATCGGCGATCGCCCGCATCGGCGGTTTCGGCTCGAGGTTCGGATGGTTGCCGCGGCGGTTGCGGGTGGCCCCTTGCAGTTTTTTGATGCCTTGGGGAATGCCCAAGAACTGCCACAGGGTGACCGGCGGCGCGGGCGTGCCGCCGACCTGTGCACGGGCCGGCCCCGCCATCAGCAGGGCCAATATCGCGATCAGGGCCTGGGTGCCGGACCGGCGGAGCGAGAGCGTCATCCTTGTTCTCCCGAGAGCGGTCAATGCGCGGAAGGCGGCTCGGTGAATGGGCGCCTTGCAAGTGTCGATCGGTCCGGTTATGACGCCCGCCGCAGCATTTTCGAGCTTGCCGGTTGACTTTTTTCAGCTTGCCCGGCCTGCCGCAACTGCCAGGACTTACTGTTTTGGCGGTTCGGCGAACTGCAATTCGGCCTTAACCACGACCTTGCCGGCATAGTCCGCCCGCTCGGCGAGCGTTATTTCCTGCTCGCCGATGACTTTGCCGCTCCCCACGCGGCCGCTGGCCTGAAGCGTGTACGTCCCGGCCTTCAAACGGCTGATCACGAACTGGCCGCTTGCGTCGGTCGTCGCCGAGTGGGCGGGCGACTCCTTAACGGTCACCTTGATGCCGGCCGGGGCCGCCCGGGCGCCCAGTTGGACCCGTCCCCGCAAATCGGCCGCGACCGGTCCCTCGACCTGCGGCTTTGGCTTGACGACGGCCAGCGTCAGCGGCGAGGCGAGCGTCGTGGCCGACTGGCCCGATCCGTCCGTGACGCGGAGGATCACCGAATAACGCCCTTCTTTGGCGGGCGCCGTCAATGGCAGCGGAATGCGGCGAATCGCGCGGACGTTCGGCTCAAGCGCAGCGGCCGGGACGGGCGGCGTCTCGGCCGTCGCCGGGTCGAGCTCCGCCTCGGTCCGCGGCGGCTTCTCCAGGGTCCATGCCTCGATCCGGGCGGGCCCGGAGACGTCTTCCACGGCCAGCGCGACGCCGAACTGCGGGGTCCCCTCCCAAATGGCCTGCTGCTCGAGCGTCGCCGAAATCGCGGGCGGCCGGCCGTCGAAAACGACCAGCAGGCGATCGACGTGATCCGCGGCGCCCTGCACCGATAGGCGGGCCGTCAGCCACACCGCTTTGTCATTTACGCCAGGCGGCGGAAGCTGCACCTGGAAGTCGTCGACTGTCGAGGCGATCGCCAGCGCTCCCTCTTTCGTGACCATGACGGCCGAGCGGATTTGCCGGTCGTCGAACAGCCGGACGGGCGGCTGAACGGCATCCTCCCACGTTAGCGTTAGCGAACTGCCGCCGCCGACGGTGTTGAAGGCGTCCAGCGGGGCGTCGGCGCTGAGCCGCACCTCCAGCGGGCGGACGCCCTGCGTCACGTCGAACGCGCACGCCTTTCCCGCCGCATCGACGACGACCGGCCACTGCTTCGGATCGATCGGCGGATGGCTCTGCACTGGCGGAATCCGATAAAGGCGCGAACGCGTCGGATCGACGTCCGGCATGCCGATGCGTTCCAGGCGGACCGAGGACGGATTGCGGATTTGTTCCGCGGCGCGATTGTCGAAGTCGATCCGCCACATGACCGCCCGGGGAAAGCCGTCGGCCTCGAGGGCGGCGATCGGGCGACCGGCGACGTCCTCCAGCGGCTGGATGGAAACCAGGGCCTCGCGGCTGGTCGGGCCCAGCGTGGCCGGCACGACCGAGCCGGACGGAAACACCGTGTCGTCGCCGCGGGCCGCTAGCGTGACCGGCTTCTCGACGATGCCGGGCGGCAGTTCCGGCCGTCCGTCGCCATCGCTATCGGTGGGCGACGCCCACAGCCGGATTTCACGACGGTCCGCCACTTCTCCGCGGAAATCGAGGTAGCTTGTCGGCCGCAGCGGAACGATTTCCAGCCAAGTGATCCACACCTCCTCGCGACGCTCTTGGTTGACGACCCGGCACACCAGGCCGTAGGTCGCGTCAATGCTTTCCGGAGGCTTCGCTTCTGGCGGGGGCGCCGCTTCGGCGCCGTCCTTCTTTTCGGGCTGGGGCGCGGGGGCGGCCGGCGATTGCAGTTGCAGCCAGTGGGGTTGCTCGTCTGGCGGCAGCGTGACGTCCGCCACAGCCAGGGGCGTCGCGTTCTTCATGCCTGCGGCCGCCCACTTGGCCAAGGGCGCCGCAACTGAACCGCTTTCGTCCAACAGCCGACCCGGCGGCCATTCGGCGTAATTGGTCCCGGGCGCCACCGCCGGCGGCGCAACCGGCAGCAGTTCGACGCGAAGCTTCTTTTCGACCCCCGAATAATTCGACAAGGCCAGTTCGAAGGCCGTGCTGCGATTGGGGAACGGCTGGAGCGTCAGGCATTGGTCGCCCTGATCGGGCTGTGTGCGGCGGGGCTCGACCGACCGCGCCGACAGCACAATCCGATTCGGACGCGGCAGCACGACTTGGGCGCGACTGTCCAGGCTGCGGTCGTGGCTGGCGGAGCGTATCCGCACCTTCAGCGGTACCTCCAGCGGCCGCGCGTCGGCTCCGCCGGCCGCGGCCCGGCGAGCCCGTACTTCCAGCGCGACCGGCTCGTTCATCCGCTGCAACCGTTCATCGCCGGGTCGCAGCGGCTGGTCCTCGCCGGGAAAACGCACCTGGAGCGCGTCTTGGTCAAAACCGGCGACCACTACGCGAACTTCGGCGTCTCCGACGTGCCGGGCGTGGAGGGTCCACGCCAGCGGCGTCCACTGGTCGATGCTCAACGCCGTCAAGCTCGGCGGCGAAAGCGCCAGTTCGGCCGGCGGCTCGATGCGCGGCTTGACCGCGGCGATGGTCGACGCGTCGCTCAAGGGCAAATCCGCCGCATCCCGCGGGTGCATGATGGTGACGAGCCTCTCGACGACACGCATTTCGCTGCGTCGCGACGACGGCTGCACCTCGGCCGCCCGCGAGGGGATTCGCGCGTAGAACTCGCGGAGCGCCTTGCCGGCGTCGCGCAATAGCTGTCGCTGCTTCTCATCGGGCACGGACCACGACGAAGGGGCGGCAAGAGCCGCGGCCAATGCCGGGGAATGCTGCATTTCGGGATCGGCTAACTGGACGAGCAGGATTTCCAGCCGCAGGTGCTCGACAAGGCCCGCCCAGCCCGTGGAAGTCCTACCCGAACTACGCCCGCCGGCTGGCGGCGCGGTCAGAGCGCGCAGTATCGCTTGCCGCTGGTCGGCGGTGGCTAACTCGGTTGACAAGAAGCTCTCCAAATCGCGCTGACTGGCCGGGTTCACCTGCCGCGTAAAGGAATCGACGGCAGTGGCGACGGCCCGATCAAGCCGGGCGGCCAATTCGCGGACCTGCCGACGCCGGGCGTCGATTTGTCGCAACTGCGGCTCGGCCTCGTCCCAGGATGCCAGCCGGGCGTCTTCCAGGGCGGCAAGCGCTCGGTCCAGTTGAGCCAGCTCTTCCAGGAGCTCGCGAATCAGCCGCGCCGCTTCCAGCGTGGGCGTGGCGTCCGCCGCGGCGGCGAGCATGCCGGCGTGCAGCGCGACGTACTGCCGCGCACGCTCCAGGTATCGCCGCAAATCGAGCAGCGCCGCTACGTAGGTCTCGTCCAGCGCCGCGAGCCTTTGGTACTGGTGGCTGCGAGAATAAGCGCTCCACGCGGCGCTCAAGCGTTCTGTGATCAACCCGCCGCCTCCGCTGGCACGTTGTTCGGCTAAGGCGGCGAGTCCGCGTTGGCACTGGGCGATCAATTCATCGGCCTTCGGCGTGGAGGAGCCGGGCGGCCTGCCGGCGTTGAGCTGTTCCAAGTGGAGCGAAACGAGCGTGGCGTTCAGCGTGCTCCACAAGTGAGGAGCGTAATCCGCCGGGTGCGGCGACGTGCTGCCGGCGTCGGGCAGGGCCTGGAGCCGGTCGCGAAGGCGCCAGGCTTGAATAATCGGGGCTGCCTGATCCGCCGCAGCGGGGGCGGCCGGCGCAGCGGGCGTCGCCGCAGCCGGCGGCGCCGCGGCTGGAGCGGCTGGGGGCGTCGAG
>QEVI01000331.1 GCA_003576855.1 Planctomycetota bacterium | reverse complement strand
GGGAACGGACCGACCTCAAACGGCATCACGTTGAGGAGCAGGATCAGGAGGATGAGCGCGCCAAACGCGCCCAGCACCCACCCGTCGCGCTTGCGCAGTTCAAAATAAGTGTTCAGGCGTTGTAGATTGACCATGGTGCTGCTCCTCTTAAGAATTGTGACGCATCAGAAAGTCAAGAGCTATCTTCTGAAATAACTCGGCATTGCGAAGCGTGGTGAAATGGGTCGCATTGGGAAAAATCGCCAGCTCTGCCTTGGGAATTAGCCGGTACATCTCTACCGCTTCCTCCACCGGAATCGTTCCATCCCGGTCGCCCATTAAGATGAGCGTCGGCGCGATAATCTTTTGAAAATCTTCAGCCGTGTAATCCAACGGTGTCCACCACATCGTCGAGATCTGCTGGAGCAGCTTTTGCCACTGCTCGCCGTAAAAGTCGCCGCCGCGGCGATCGACTACCAGCGGCGTCCGATCTGGTACGGCAGCGTGGTCGTAACCTGGCCCCAGCGAAGCGATCCCCGGCTGCTTCAGCCCCAGGGCGCCGCCCCAGGCCACCTTGTCGTCGGCGGCGACCTTCCACGAGACCTCCGGCGCGATATACGGAATCCGGCCGGCGAACTCGCGAGCAAACTGCTCCTTCGTGTAGTCAATCACCGATTGGTCGTACCCCTTGGCGAACGCCGCCGAGTACAAGAGCACGATCGGCCGCCCGTCGATCATCGCCCAATGCCTGGCGGGTATCATCGAAAAAAAGTCGCGGACCGTCGCGTAAAACCATTGCCGACCGTACGGCGTCGTACAATCGACATGCACGCCCCAACTGTTGTGCTCAAGCGTGCTCGTGTCGTAGAAGAGGCCGATGGCCGGCGGATCGAGCCCTTCGTCCAGCAATCGCTGCCGCGCTTCGACCAGCGGCGCCATGCCGGCGTAACTCCAATGAAACATCGCGTCGGGCGCATGCTCCGACGGCGCGCCCCAGAACACGGGCAAGACAAAATCGATGCCCGCGGCCATCATGTCGCGAAGCTGCTGCTCGTGCCATGCCGCCGACTTGTACGAGAACCGCTCCAAGCGCGGCGGATGCGTCGTCAGGGCGTCGCTGCCGTCATGGTCCACGACGTGCAGCTTCGTCGCGTCGTCGTACCAGTAGAAATAGTACGTGCCGACAATACGCTCGTCGGCCCCAAAACTGCGAGCCGCCGTGAAGGCCTCGGCCGGCGGATCCGTATGGCGCCCGAAGGCCGCGGGCAACGGTCGCTCCGAAGCGTCGGCGCGTGCGACCGCCGCCGCTAAGACCGCGGCCACGCCGAAAACGATCGGCCGAACGAGATTAAACATTGCGTGTGTCATAGCCTGCTCGCCGCGGCGCTTGAGTGAACGGCGAGTTCCTCCGAGTCGTGCGCTGACGCCCGTCGATAGCCCCCACAGGCGGACTGTCTGAACAATGGACCTTGCGACGGGACGTTACTTCAACGGGCTGTTAAGCGCCCCCCGGGGCGGATCGTCGTTGCTCACCACCAGACCGGGGCCAGGTACGCCGCGGGAGCGTAGCCGTACGTCACGACCCGCTGCCGGGTGACGACGCCCCCCAGCAACGGCCGATAGCGCGTCCGCACGACGGCCGGGCCGCTTACCAGCACCGGCTGGACCGGCGCCCACCAGGCGGCTGTCACGACCGGCTCGGCGCAGCACAGCGGCTCGGCCCAATCAACGACTACGATTCCATCGTCCGACTTCGCCGATCGGCTGACCCACGCGCAGCACCCTAACACCGCCAGCACCAAGGCCTTTCTTACCATGGCAGCCCTCCCGTTCCTGCGATCCGTGATGCGAAAACCTGAAGACTTGAAGAATTGAGGACTAATCAATCGCATGAAGGCTGTCAACGAGTTACGGCCCACATTGGCCTGATTCTGTCGAGCGGCCGCTTCCATCGCGCGGTACAACTTAACAAGCGCGCTATTGTGACGCGCTTGTGTTCCCAAACGTCGCGCTGCGATGGGCGTTCTGGGCGACTTGCATCACCCCCGTCGCTGGCGCCGGGCATGCCCTGTCGACGGATCGCCAACTGCGTTTCCGCGTTTCCGGCCAACGGCAACATCCGCTGGTGCGGCGGGCCGCAGCGAAGTTATGATCCGGTTCTGTAGGCCATCCGCACGGTTTGTGGCGCCATCCGGCGATTTCGCATGACTTACCGTATGAAACAACGGGCGTTGAACCGGGGCGTCGCCCTCGCACTGGCGGCGATCGCGTACACCAGCGGCGACGGGCTTCTGCAACTCGTCGCCCCGGCGAAGGCGGCTGAACCGCCAGCCGCCGCCCAGGCCGCGCAGCCCGCTGCCGAGTCGCTGACCCTCGAGTACCACAACCCCGTCTGGGACGGCTACCTTGCCGATCCCCAGGTGCTCAAGACGGGCGGCGAGTATTACGCCTACGGCACCGGCCCGGCGCACGAAGGACGGCATTTCCCCGTGCTGCGGTCGAAGGACTTCGTTCATTGGGAGTTCGTCGGCAACGCTCTCGAGACACCCGTTGAGCCGAAGATGGAAGCCTTCTGGGCGCCCGAAGTCGCCGAACGGGACGGCCGGTATTACCTCTATTACGCCGGCGACTACAAGCTCCGCGTGGCGGTGGCCGATCATCCGGCGGGGCCTTATCGAGACGCCGGCAAACTCCTCTTTCCCGACGAACCCTTTTCGATCGACGCCCATCCCTTCCACGATCCGCAGACCGGCGCGTGGTGGTTGTTCTTCGCCAAGGACTTCTTGGATCAGCGCGTCGGCACGGCGCTCGCCGTCGCCCCGTTGGGCGACGACATGATCTCGATCGCCGGACCCGCACAAACCGTCCTCCGCGCCCACGCGGATTGGCAGATCTACCAGCGCAATCGCGAAATGTACGGCCGCACGTTCGATGCATGGCACACGGTCGAGGGGCCCTTCGTCGTGCTGCACGACGGACGCTACTACTGCTTCTACTCCGGCGGCAATTGGCAGACGCCCGGCTATGGCGTCGGCTTCGCAACGGCCGATAAAGCTGCCGGCCCCTACGCCGATACGGCCAACCTCGAAGGCCCGACCGTGCTGAAAAGCATTCCGGGCAAGTTGATCGGCCCTGGCCACAACAGCGTCGTCCTGGGGCCGGACGGGCGCACTCACTTCATCGTTTACCACTCGTGGAACGACGATCGAACTAAGCGCCAGATGTGCCTGGACCCGCTCCAGTGGACCAGCGACGGCCCGCGCGCGTTTCAGCCCTCTCGCGGAACCAAGCGCATCGCCCTGCCGCTGCGCGACGCCGCACAGTAATCGGCCCGCTGCTCGAAGCACTCTTGGTTGCTTGGCTGCGCCACGCGAGGTTCAGAGAACCGCGGCCGCTTGCGCGCCGCGTAGCGCGGCGTCGTGCCGGAGGAATGGCGGGCTTTGGCTAAAAGATGGACGGGGCTTGGCCACCCATGGGACAATTCCCGCTGCCGAGCACCGCGGCTACAGGAGCTGCGGACGTCGCGCGAAATACAAGGGAGGGCGGCGCCATGGAAAACGGACGTGTTCGCAAAACCTACTTGCGTCATTTACTCATTGCTGGCGCCGCCTGGCTGACGGCCGCTCCGTCGCAATTGGCCGTAGCGCAGGCCGTCGAGGAGACGTCGTTCTTTCTCATAGTCGACGGCTCAACTTTGGCGTTGTTCGAGTTTCCCGTCACCTCGCGGACCGTTACGGTCGAGCGTGGGGACCAATGCATTCAGAAGATCACCACGAACGACGCGGAAATCTTGGTCTTCGATCTCGCGGCCGGCGTTTTGCTCGCCGCGGGCCAGGGCTCGCTGGTGGTGCGCGCGACAGTCGACTGCGACACCGGCTTCTACACCTACGAACGCGCCGTGGTGCGCGGCGGCGGAATCGTCGTTAGTCCAGCAACCGGCGAAGAGTTCCGCCTCAAAGTGATCGCCACGGCCAGCAACGGCGAGATCATCTTGCTCACCATCGCGCTTGACCCCGTTTAGCGAGGGAGGCCTTGGTTCTGTGAACAAGCGGACGGGTGGCCCTGGTTCTCTGAACCAGGGCCGGCGGAGCCGGCAAGAGGTTGTCAATCAACAGGCGCCGGCATCTTAGGCCGGGCGCCCGTCGCGGCGCCGCGTACGGTTCAGAAAAAACGGGGCCACTCGCCGTCAATAGCGGCACGGCCGTCGCTTAAGTCGGACCTCCGGCCTCCCGGTCCGCCGATTACTGGTCCAGCTCGTCGACAGCGGCCAGGTCCTCGGCCAGGTCGCGCCAGGTCAGGTCGGCGATGAAGTCGAGGTCTCC
>QEVI01000330.1 GCA_003576855.1 Planctomycetota bacterium | reverse complement strand
CTTCGGTCGTCACCTTCGGGTCGTCGAGCGTGCCGTCCACGTACATTTGGACCACTTGCTGACTCGTCTGGCTGACGATCTGCTTGACGCTCGGCAGCAGGTAGTCCCGCGGGCCGAGTTCGGGGCGAAAGATGAGCTTCACGTTGCGATTGAAATGGGCGTACCCGTAGCCGTAGAGGTCCACGACGTCGCCCAAGAAGTTGATCTTGTCGAGGTAAATGTGGGGCCCCTGAATGCGGAACGCGACGTCGCACTCGTTGAACGCCGTGCTGTCCGGGACGCTGGCCCGCAGCAGCTTGAGCTGCCGCACCAAGAGCGGCAGCTCGTAGATGTTGGCGTCGCGAATGCGGACCGCTCCTTCGCCCACCAGCGGCTCGATCGCTGGGCCTTCGCCGCGGAGCAAAACGGCGGCGTCGACCTTGCCCGGCAGCGGTTTGGAAGCCCGAAACCGCTCGACCATCAGCCGCGTGAGGTCGACGCCCTGAAAGTCGGCCTCCACGCCGTACTGCGGCAGCGACGCAAACCGGACCCAGGCGTCGCTGGCGACGCTGCCGCCGTAAACGCCGCTGGTGAGTCGCCGCGACGGCTTGCCCGCGCGATCGGTGGCGTGCTTCCCCAGCCGGCACTCGGCCTCATCGAACCACAGCGGACCCTTGACGTTCGTAAACTGCACGTCCTGATAGGTGAGCGTTTCCAGGTCCAACTCCCCTTCGCTGAAGCTCCGCTGACCGTCGTACGCCCCTTGCAGCCGCAGCGAGCCGGTGATGTGGTTGAGCGGAATGCCGCAGTGGAGGTCCGTCTGGTGGCATTCGAGCTGCACGTCCCAGGCGGCTTCCAGCAGCGGCACCGGCGTCGCCGTCTGGCGGAAGTCCAGTTCGCTGTTGTGCAGCCGCAGGCTCCCCGTCGGACGCAACTGGTCGATTAAACGAGTGAGCTTCGGCGGCAGGGCCGTCAGCAGGTCCGAGCGAACCGCGAACGCGTCGGACCACAGGCCGGTCAATCGGAACCGCCAGCTACCGTCGGGATTGAACAGGCCGTAGCCGTTGGCGCCCAGGGCCACGCCGTCGTGACGCGCCTTGAGTTGTTGCAGCCAGACTTCGCCGTCTCGATAGCTGATCGTCCCCGCGACGTCCTCCAGCAGATACGAAAAGAACTCCGGCTTGATCGAGCAATTGGCGAGCGGTTCGATGACGACGCTGATCCGCGGCTTGACGTCGCCGATGCGGTGGTGCACGTCCGCCGTCAGGTTGACCGCGCCCAAGGGACGAAGCTGCAGCCAGGCCCGCTGGGCGGCCGAGGGCCCGGCCGAGGGCTGCGGTTGCAGCGCGTCGAACAGCGTGCTGTCCAGCGGTACGTTGGCCCCCGTCAGGCGCAGCCGCAGCTCGTGCCCCGCCGGGCCGGGAACGAGCGACCCTTCGCCGGTGATCGTCCGCCGCCCGGCGGAGACGAGGTTCGTGAAGTTCCACTGGTTGCCGCGGGCCGTGACCACGCCGCGGATATCGCGCAGCGGATAGGGAAACAAATCGTAATTGATGCGGACGTCGGTCAGGTCGAGCCGCAATTCGGTTTGCGGTTCGGCGCCGGCGTGCGGGCGGCTGATTCGCCAATACGCAAGGTTGAACTTCCCGGCCGGCTTCAGCGACGCCAGGACGCGGCAGTCGGGCCGGCGACTGGCCTCGGCGATCCGCCGATCGCAAGCGGCGATCAGCCGATCGTCCACCTCGAGCCCTTCGCCGGAGATCTGGGCCCAGCCGGCGGCGGCGGGCCTGGGGTCGAAGACCTGGCCCACGATGTGCAGCCGTTGGCCGCCGCCGACGCCGTAAAGATTCAAATCAAGCTGCGCCGGCTTCCCCGCTTCGGCAGGTCGGAAGTCGATGCGGCCGTCGCCGCCGGTCAGTCGGTACGCGAACTTGTCCGATTCGAACGCAAGCTGCCGGCCAATGATGCTCGCGGCCGGCTTCCAACGTTCGCCGTCGAAGACCGCCTGGAGCGTGGCGTCGATCAGTCCGCTGGGCTTGTACTTCTCCAATTGCTCGCGAAGCAGGTTGGCCACGGGAAGGCCGGCGCCGGCGGGCGGCTGGGCGGCACTGGCGAGCGTGCGGTGGAGCAGTTCGTCGAGCGGCAGGTTTTCGATCCGCGCCGAAAGGGCCAGCGGCGCCCGGGCCGCCCATCCGTTGCGATTGAGCGACATGGCGACCGTCGCGCCGTTCCATTGGCCGCGGAGATCGTGAATCTGCAACTGCGTGGCGTCGGCGGCGATCCTCCCGCCAATGTCGGCGATGGGCTGCGGCAACCGCGGATCGTCCAACCGCCCTTCAGCCACCGTCAACCGCGCGGTGAAGTCGGGCGCCGTCGCCGCATCGGCGCTGCCGGCCAATGTCACTCGACCGTCGACGACGGCTTCCAGGCGAGTGTCGCGGGCCATGGGCGGAAGAACCGGCCTGATCCACGCGGCGATGAGCTCATTAAGCTGAAAACGCTGGATGTCGACTGCGGCCGTGTACTGGCGCTTGGCGCCGTCGAGGGCCGCGCGAAAGCCCAGCAGCTTCAGGCCCGGCGCCGCGGCCGTGCCTTCAACGCTCAGCGATGGCCACGGCGGGGAACTGCCGGCCGCTGCGGTCGCCTCTTCAACCGGCGCCGCAGCCTGGGGAGTTGTCGCGCCGCCCGCCGCTGACGGCGCATGTCGCTCGACGGGAGTCACCATCAGCTCGATGTCGCGTAGCACCAGGGGCGGACGATTCCCTGCGTCGCTCAGCGAGACTACCCCCCCGCGGACGACGATCGGCGGAACCGGTCCGCCGGCCGGTTGCAGCGGCGCGAGCGCGTCAAAGTTCCACCGACCCGACTCGCTTCGCTGCACGGAAAGACGCGGGTGTTTGACTTCCACGCGGCGTACAGGCGGCCGGCCCTGCATGAGGCTGGCCACGCTGACGTCGCACACCAGCATCAGTTCGTCAATCGCCAACAACGGCTCGCTGGTCCGCACGGCATGCGACGGCGCCAGGGACAGGTCGTAAATGGCAATGCCGCGCCCCTCGACCAGGCGCGCCCCGCCGACGCTCACCCGAAGCTGCGGAAAGCGCTCGGCGAGCTGGTGCTCCACGTACTGCCGAATCTCGTCGTCCATCCGGACGTACAAATAGACGCTGGTCGCGACGGCGCCGACCAGGACCAGCGCCAGCGCCAGTTTGAAAAAGTACCAGCAAACGTTGATCAATCGGGCGACGATGGCGAGCTTCCTTGCTCTATCGGTCCACTGCGGGCCAGTGCCGCCGACGAGGCGCAACCGCCGCGATAGGCGCGCCTGTGCGGGCGCGTCTGCCCGTCGTCGCGGCAAGGCGACCCGCTCTGTTCGCGCAATAAGCGCAACTTGGGCCGTCGATGGTAGATACGCCGTGCGCCGCCAGTCAAGACGGACGGCGTGCTGGCGCCACCAGCAGTAGCAACGGCGTCGGTTTGGTGGCGCGCAAATCCGCTGGCAAGTTAAGCGGCGGCGACTTGCCAGACAGGGCAAATCGCGTCAGCTCCACCCACCAGTGCCGCGACATAGCCTGTTCCGGCAGGTTTGCCTCCCGCCAGGCCTGCCGCAACGCCTCCGCGACTAAGAGCGGCGGATGACCGCCAAGCGGACCGGTGGCCAGCAGGAACCCTCGCTGCGGCGGGCTGCGGGCGCTCGCATCGCTTTGCAGCCGCCGGCAGCTTGCTAGCAACTCGCCCGCCATGGCGTCGAGCGTCGCTTGCGTCTCGTCCGCCCAGGCGGCGGTGCGGGCAATGGCCCCGTCCACGTCCGGGTTGAAGTTCTCCCGCAGATACGGCAACAGCTCGCCCCGAATGCGGTTGCGGGCGAACCGTAGTTCGTCGTTGGTAGCATCGTGGCGGTACGGCTGGCCGATGCTCGCCAGGTAGGCCAGCACTTCCGTCCGCGCGCAATCCAGCAGCGGCCGCACCAGCGTGACGCTTGGCGACAAGATTCGGCGGCGCGGGATGCCGGCCAGCCCGCGCAGCCCCGAGCCCCGCAGAAAGCGAAACAGCACCGTTTCCACCACGTCGTCCTTCGTATGAGCCGTGGCGACGAACCGGCAGCCGGTGCGCTCGGCGATCCGCGCGAGCAATTCATAGCGCACCGTGCGGGCGGCGGCTTCCAGGCCGTCGCCTTGCTCATCGGCCGCCGCCGCGGCGTCGGCCCGCTCGGTGCGCAAGGGCACGCCCAGGTCGCGGCACTGCTCGTGCAGCCACGCTTCGTCGGCGTCGGAGGCTTCTCCACGAAGTCCGTGATTAATATGCGCCGCCAGCAACCGACCCCTG